>JAGQTQ010000055.1 GCA_020438905.1 Mycobacterium sp. | reverse complement strand
CCCGGCTGTCTGCACGCGAACATGGACCTCTACAAATGGTCCTACAAGCTCGGACCGCTGGTGGACTCCGCACTGCTGATGAACTGCCTGGACCTCGCCGCGGACGCCCGGGAATTGGACATGCGGGCCAGTCCCTACGATCTGCGCGAGCACGGGTTCTCACCGATCGCCGTCGAGGAACCCGGCGGCCGCGCCGAGTACGTGCGACGGCAGGGCGAGATCGCCGAGCGGGCCGCCCGGCTGCGCGCGGCACTGCTCCGGCGCTGTGAAAACCTGCTGCTCATCGCGGGTGACATAGCGGCGGCGTCGGGTCGGCAGTGAACGGCCGATAGGATCAGACGACTTTCCCGCAGGGAGGAACCAATGAAGAAGTCGAAATCCGATCGGGTGTCCGTGGGCAATCTGCGGGTGGCACGCAGCCTGTACAACTTCATCAACGACGAGGCCCTGCCCGGCACCGGGGTGGATCCCGACAGTTTCTGGACGGGTGTTGACAAGGTCGTCGCGGACCTCACTCCGCGCAACGAGGACTTGCTGGCGCGCCGCGAAGACCTGCAGGCCCAGATCGACAAGTGGCACCGCCAGCGCATCATCGGCGGTTTCGAGCTCGCCGACTACCGGCAGTTCCTGACCGACATCGGTTATCTGCTGCCCGAGCCGGCCGACTTCACCATCACCACCTCCGGCGTCGACCCGGAGATCACCTCGACGGCGGGCCCACAGCTGGTGGTGCCGATCCTCAACGCACGATTCGCGCTCAACGCCGCCAACGCCCGCTGGGGCTCGCTCTACGACGCGTTGTACGGCACCGATGTGATCAGTGAGGAGGGCGGCGCCGAGAAAGGGTCCGGTTACAACAGGGTGCGCGGTGACAAGGTCATCGCCTACGCCCGGCGCTTCCTCGACGACGTGGTCCCGTTGAGTTCCGGCAGCTACAACGCCGCCACCGCGTTGCGGGTGTCAGACGAGCAGTTGCAGGTCGAACTGGGCGACTCCAGCCTGGTTGGGCTTGCCGATCCCGCCCAGTTCGCCGGCTACACCGGGGACCCGTCGGCTCCGGAATCGGTCCTGCTGGTCCATCACGGACTGCACATCGAGATCCTCATCGACCGCGGTTCGCCGATCGGATCGACCGACCCCGCCGGCATCAAGGACGTCGTGCTCGAGTCCGCGGTCACCACAATCATGGACTTCGAGGATTCCGTGGCGGCCGTGGATGCGGCGGACAAGATCGTCGGCTACCGCAACTGGCTTGGCCTGAACAAGGGCGACCTCGCCGAGGAGGTCGCCAAGGGCGGCACCACCTTCACCCGGGTGCTCAACGACGACCGCACCTACACCGCCCCCGACGGGCAGATCATCACCCTGCCCGGCCGCAGCCTGCTGTTCGTCCGCAACGTCGGTCACCTGATGACCAACGACGCGATCGTCTTCGGCAAGGGCGACTCCGAGGGCCGCGAGGTCTTCGAAGGAATCCAGGACGCCCTGTTCACCAGCCTGATCGCACTGCACGGCCGCAACGGTCAGAACAGCCGCACCGGCTCGATCTACATCGTCAAACCCAAGATGCACGGCCCAGAGGAAGTGGCCTTCACCTGCGAGTTGTTCAGCCGCGTCGAGGACGTCCTGGGCCTGCCCGAGGGCACCCTCAAGGTGGGCATCATGGACGAGGAGCGGCGCACCACGCTGAACCTCAAGGCCTGCGTGAAGGCCGCCGCCGACCGCGTGGTCTTCATCAACACCGGGTTCCTCGACCGCACCGGCGATGAGATCCACACCTCGATGGAGGCCGGTCCGATGATCCGCAAGGGCGCGATGAAGACCCAGCCGTGGATTCTGGCCTACGAGGACCAGAACGTCGACGTGGGCCTGGCGACCGGGTTCTCCGGACGGGCCCAGATCGGCAAGGGCATGTGGGCGATGACCGAGCTGATGGCCGACATGGTGGAGCAGAAGATCGGCCAGCCCCGCGCCGGGGCCACCACGGCCTGGGTGCCCTCGCCGACTGCGGCGACCCTGCACGCGATGCACTACCACTACGTCGACGTCTTCGGGGTGCAGCGCGAACTGGCCGGCAAGACCCGCACCACCGTCGAAGAGCTGCTGACCATTCCGCTGGCCGGCGAGCTGGCCTGGTCCACCGGCGAGATTCACGAGGAGGTCGACAACAACTGCCAGTCCATCCTCGGCTACGTGGTGCGCTGGATCGACTCCGGAGTGGGGTGTTCGAAGGTGCCCGACATTCACGACGTCGCACTGATGGAGGACCGCGCCACCCTGCGCATCTCCAGCCAGCTGCTGGCCAACTGGCTGCATCACGGGGTCATCACCGAGGACGACGTCAAGGCCAGCCTGCGGCGGATGGCCGCGGTCGTCGACGAGCAGAACGCGGGTGATCCCGGCTATCGACCGATGGCACCGGATCCGGAGGCCAGCATCGCCTTCCAGGCCGCCCAGGAATTGATCCTGTCCGGCGCCACCCAGCCCAGCGGCTACACCGAACCGATCCTGCATCGCCGCCGTCGCGAGTACAAGGCCAGTCTGGGGCTCTGAACGATGGGTAGGCACAGCCTCCCCGGCTCCGGGGACTCCACGTCCGGGCCCGCCGACCACGGCAGCGGTGACGAACCCTCCGGCCGGATCCCGCGGGCCGACGGCGGCTGGCAGGGCCGGCGCCGCCGCACCGACGGCGGCCGCCGCGGCGTCAGCGTCGGGGTGATCGCCGCGTTGATCACGGTCGTGGTCCTGGTCGCGGGGGTCATCCTGTGGCGGTTCTTCGGCGGGGTTCTCTCGAAACGTTCCACCGACGCCGCCCAGCAGTGCCTGGAGGGAACCGCGGAGGTCGCCGTGGTCGCCGACCCCTCGATCGTCGACAACATCGCCTCCTTCGCCGATCAGTTCAACTCCCAGAACACGCCGGTGGGCGACGTGTGCGTCAACGTCGCGGTGCGCGACGCCGATTCGGACGCGGTGTACAACGGGCTGACCGGATCATGGCCGGGCGATCTGGGCGCGATACCGGCGCTGTGGATACCGGCCAGTTCGATTCAGCCGGCCCGGCTTCAGGTCGCCAACGGCAAGCAGGCGGTCATCGACGCCCGGTCCCTGGTGAGCACCCCGGTGGTGCTGGCGGTCGCCCCGCAGGTCAAGAACGCCCTGGGCCAGGACGGCTGGCCGGCGCTGCCGGACCTCCAGACCGACCCGAGCGCCCTGGACGGCCGTGATCTGCCGGGTTGGGGCTCGCTGCGACTGGCCCTGCCGACGGTGGGCGGCGCCGACGCCACCTACCTGGCCGCCGAGGCGGTGGCGACCACCTCGGCTCCGGACGGGTCGCCGACCGGTGGCCTGGGCGCTGTCAGCACCCTGCTTTCCGGGCAGCCGCGACTGGCCGACAACACCGCACAGACGGCGTGGAACGCCCTGATCGCCCCCGGCGACCCAGCCGTCGCGCCGGTGCACGGCGTGGTCATGACCGAGCAGCAGGTGTTCGCCCGGTCCGCGACGATGCCCGAGGACGCCAGCCCCGTCGCGTCCTGGCTTCCCGCCGGGCCGGTCGCCCAGGCCGACTACCCCACCGTCCTGCTCTCCGGGCCGTGGCTCACCGAGGAGCAGGTCGCCGCGGCCAGCCAGTTCGCCCGTTTCCTGCGCAAGCCCGATCAGGTCGCCAAGCTGACCGACGCGGGCTTCCGCGCCCCAGGTGCGGTCATGGAGGGCAACGACGTGGTCGGCTTCCCGGAACTCGGCGACTCGTTGGCGGTCGGCGACGACGCGCTGCGCACCGCACTCGCCGGAGCGGTCGCCCCCGCCGCCGGCGCGGTGACGACGGTCATGCTCGACCAGAACCTCACCGGGGTGACGGATGCGCTGCAGGGCCGCATCGCCGCACTGCCGCCCGGCGCGGTAGTCGGGTTGTGGACCTTCGACGGCACCGAGGGCGCCGAACCCGTTCCGGCCGGGCCGCTCGGCGAGGATCTCGGCGGGCAGCCGCGCTCGGCGGTGCTGGCCGCGGTGCTCGACGGCCTGTCACCCGCCGGAAGTGGTGCGGTGTCGTTCACCACCCTGCGCCTGGTGTACGGAGACGCGGTGGCCAATTACCGCCCCGGACAACCCAATTCGGTTCTGGTCGTCACTTCCGGACCGCACACCGACCGCACCCTCGACGGACCGGGCCTGCAGGACTATGTCCGCTCGGCGCTGGATCCGGAGCGACCGGTCAGGATCAACGTCATCGACGTCGGTGACGACCCGGACCGCCCAACCTGGGAATCGGTGGCAGCCATCACCGGCGGCGGCTATCTGAACCTGCCCGCCACGGACTCCCCCGAGTTGATCTCAGCGATCGGACGGCTGCTGGGTTAGACCCCCGGGGTGTCCACCCGCAACAACCGAGCGGCCACCGCGGTGAACTCCATCGGTACCTCGATCTGCGGGTAGTGCCCGATACCGGGCAACTCGACGGTCTCGGCCCCGGGACGTAGCTGGCGAAGCCCGGCCAGCACCGCCGGAGTCGCGACCGGGTCGTCGGTCGCCCACAGGAAGGCCAGCGGTTTGGGCCAGTCCCGCACCGCGCCGTGCCAGCGGGGCGCGAAGTCGACTCGCTCTTTGAGGTAGTAACACAACAGGTTCAGAATCCGGTGACCGTCGTCACGGGCCAGCAACGCCCACTGCGCGCGGGCCTCGTCCTTGCTCAGCGGGTGCGCGTCGCCGAACAGCTCGGCGAAGCCGCGTTGGAAGCCGACCCGGTTGGTCAGTCGGGCCGCCAGCGGACCGAGCGGTCCGCGCAGGATCTTCTGGATGGGCCGAAGGCTGGCCCGCTCGAGGATCACGCTGCCGTTGGTGAGCACCGCGCGCTGAAGGTCCAAGGGCAGCTTGCCGGCCAGGTCTCGGGCCAGCAGCTCGGTGGCCACCGAGGTGCCCATGTCGTGGGCGATCAGCACCACCGGCCCGACGCCGGCGTCGGTCACGACGGCCTCCACGATATCGGCCTGCTCCATCAGGCTGTAGCGGTGCGGCCGGGGCTTGTCGGACAATCCGAAACCCAGGAAGTCCAGGGTGAGCCACGGCACGCCGCCGAGTCGCTCGGTGATGCCGCGGAAATCGTAGGAGCTGGAGGGAAACCCGTGCAGCAACAGCACGGTCGGCCCCCTGCCGTCACCGGGGCCGGAGCGGACGAACACCCGTCCGGCCGGGGTAGAGACCATACGGCCGCCGTCGCGCCACTGGCGGACCTCGAAAGGCAGCGTCGCCGGCATCAGCTGCTGCCCGCGGCGGCGAAGGCTTCCACCGGCGGGCAGGAGCACACCAGGTTGCGATCGCCGTAGGCGCCGTCGATACGCCGCACCGGTGGCCATACCTTGGGGCGGAAGGTGGTGCCGAGGGGGTAGGCGGCCTGCTCGCGGGTGTAGGGGTGCTCCCAGTTCGCGACCAACAGGCACTGCGCGGTGTGCGGGGCGTTGCGCAGTGGGTTGTCCTCAGCGGGCCAATGGCCCGCGCCGACCTTGTCGATCTCGGTGCGGATGGCGATCATGGCCTCGCAGAAGGCGTCCACCTCGGCCAGGGTCTCGCTCTCGGTGGGTTCCACCATCAGCGTGCCGGCCACCGGGAAGCTCATGGTCGGAGCGTGGAAGCCGTAGTCCGCCAGACGTTTTGCCACATCGTCGACGGTCACTCCGGTGGCCTTGGTGATGGGCCGAAGGTCCAGGATGCACTCGTGGGCCACCATGCCGTTCTCTCCGGTGTAGAGCACCGGGTAGTACTCGTCGAGGCGGCGGGCGATGTAGTTGGCCGAGGCGATCGCGGCGAGGGAGGCCTGTCGCAGGCCGCTCGCCCCCATCATCCGGATGTAGGCCCAGGTGATCGGCAGGATCGACGCCGAACCGTAGGGCGCCGAGGAGACGGGCGCGCCGTGCGGCAGCTCCGGGGCCAGCGGATGGCCCGGCAGGAACGGGGCGAGGTGGGCGCGCACCGCCACCGGGCCGACGCCCGGGCCTCCCCCGCCATGCGGAATGCAGAACGTCTTGTGCAGGTTCAGGTGGCTGACGTCGCCGCCGAATTTGCCCGGCCGGGCCAGGCCCACCAGCGCGTTGAGATTGGCCCCGTCGACGTAGACCTGCCCCCCCGCGTCGTGCACCGCCGCGCAGATATCGGCGATGTCGTGCTCGTAGACGCCGTGGGTGGACGGGTAGGTGATCATCAGGGCCGCCAGCTCGTCGGCATGCGCGGCGACCTTGGCCCGCAGGTCGTCGAGGTCCACGTCGCCGTTGTCCCGGCAGCCGACCACCACCACCCGCATCCCGACCATGGCCGCCGAGGCGGCGTTGGTGCCGTGCGCGCTGGACGGGATCAGGCAGACCTCGCGCCGTGATTCGCCCCGATCGGCGTGGTAACCGCGGATCGCCAGCAAACCGGCGTATTCCCCCTGGGATCCGGCGTTGGGCTGCAGGGAGATCTCGTCGTATCCGGTGATCCCGGTCAGCCACTCCTGCAGATCGGCGATCAGCCGGCGCAGGCCCGTCGCGTCGTCGGCGGGCGCGAAGGGGTGCTGCCGGCCGAACTCCGGCCAGGTGATCGACTCCATCTCGGCGGCGGCGTTGAGCTTCATCGTGCACGACCCGAGCGGGATCATGCTGCGGTCCAGGGCGATGTCCTTGTCGGAGAGCTCTCGCAGATACCGCATCATCGCCGTCTCTGTGCGGTAGGAGTTGAACGCCGGGTGGGTGAGGAAATCGGTTGTGCGCGCGGCGAGTTCAGGTCCGGCGAAGTCTCCGGCCGCAGCGGCGCCGAAGGTCTCCAGCAGTCGGGTCACATGCTCGTCGGTGGTCGCCTCGTCACAGGACACCGACACATGGTCGGCATCGCGGCGCCAGATGTTGATTCCGCGCGCCCGGGCCGCGTCCTGGACATCGGCGGCCCGGCCGGGCACGTGGGCCAGCACGGTGTCGAAGAAAGCGTCGTGGACCACCTCGACACCGGCCGCCGCGAGGCCGGCGGCCACGGCGCGGGCGTGGCCGTGCACCCGGCGGGCGATGGCGGTCAGTCCGTCGGCGCCGTGATAGCTCGCGTACATCGCCGCCATCACCGCCAGCAGCACCTGGGCCGTGCAGATGTTCGATGTCGCCTTGTCCCGGCGGATGTGCTGCTCGCGGGTCTGCAGCGACAGCCGGTAGGCCGGCGCCCCGTCCGCGTCCTGGGACACCCCGACCAGCCGGCCCGGCAACTGACGGGCGTGCCGGGTATGCACCGCCAGGTAGCCGGCGTGCGGGCCGCCGAAGCCCATCGGCACCCCGAACCGCTGCGCGGTGCCGAAGGCCACGTCGGCGCCGATCTCGCCGGGCGGGGGCAGCAGCGTCAGCGCCAGCAGATCGGCCCCGAGAGCCACCAACGCACCGCGCTCGTGAGCCTGCTCGACGAGCTTCGACCAGTCGGTGACCCGGCCACTGGCGCCCGGAATCTGGGCGATTACGCCGAAGAAGTCCGCGTCGGGCAGGCCGTTTCGCAGATCCGCTGTGACGATCTCGATGCCCAGCGGCTCGGCGCGGGTCGCCAGTATGGCGGCGGTGGCGGCGAAAAGGTCCTCATCGACGGCCAGCCGGTTCGACGATCCGCGGGTGGCGCGGTGCATCAGGGTCATCGCCTCGGCCGCAGCGGTGCCTTCATCGAGCATCGAGGCGTTGGCGATGTCGAGCCCGGTGAGGTCGGAGACCATCGTCTGGAAGTTGAGCAGCGCCTCCAGCCGACCCTGGCTGATCTCCGGCTGGTAAGGGGTGTAGGCGGTGTACCAGGCCGGGTTCTCCATGATGTTGCGCAGAAGAACCGGTGGCGTCAGGGTGTCGTAGTAGCCCTGGCCGATCATCGACACGGCGACGGTGTTCGCCTCGGCCATTGCCCGGAGTTCGGCCAGCGCCTGGTGTTCGGTGGCCGGCTCGGGCAGAGTCTGCAGTCCGGGTGCGACGCCCCGGTCGGTCAGGGCGTCGAGGATTCCGGCCGGCAGGGCTCTGGCCGCGAGCTCGTCGAGGGTCGCGACGCCGATGACGCCGAGCATCTTCGACAGGTCGTCGTCATCGGGACCGATGTGGCGGGTGGCGAAATTCGTGTGATCGGACACTCAGCACTCCTGACTCTGGCGTCCTCTCCCTCTGTCGTGGGTGCCTGAGAGATTCGGCGCGCAGAGCGCCTTTCCCCATGGGCGGGCGATCTCGGAATTCGCCGCTTTCCAGAGGCATCGCGTCCAGGCGCGGTCCGGGTGCCTGAGAGGTTGACGGAGAGGTATTGCTCCTTCGGCGTCCGGGGCTGGCTGCCACGGAACTCTCCCGCGCGCGGTCGATGCGGGACTGATTCTAGCCGCGTCGCACCCCCAGCGCGAGCAGACGCAAACGACCCCGACACGCCGGGGCATTCGGGGTCGTTTACGTCTGCTCGCGCCAGAAAAGCGGGGGTCAGCCGATCTTGCGGTCGCGGCTCTTGCGCCGGGAGGCCAGTTCGTCCTCGGGCGCGGCGATGGATTCCCCACCGTCCGCGCGCTCGCCCGGAAACTCGGCGATGGCGCCGGTCAGTTCGCGCATCGCGCCACTGACCGCGATACCGAAGACCCCCTGGCCGCCCTGCAGCAGGTCGACCACCTCCTCGGCCGAGGTGCACTCGTAGACGGTGGTGCCGTCGGAGAACAGGGTGATGTTGGCCAGGTCCTGCACGCCGCGCTCACGGAGGTGGTCGACGGCCACCCGGATGTTGTGCAGCGAGATCCCGGTGTCGAGCAGACGTTTGACGATCTTGAGAACCAGGATGTCCTTGAACGAGTAGAGCCGTTGGCTGCCCGAACCGGCCGCGCCGCGAATGGACGGCACCACCAGCGAGGTGCGGGCCCAGTAGTCGAGCTGGCGGTAGGTGATCCCGGCGATCTGGCAGGCGCTGGGGCCGCGGTAGCCGACCAATTCGTCGGGTACCGAGTCGTCCGGGAACAGTCCGCCCTGGACGGGCGCGCTCACCGGGGCGACGGCAGGAGGCGCATCCTCGTAACGGCCGGTGGTGGCGGCGAAATCCAGCTGTTCCTGACGTGGCTCGTCACCCACGGTGTTTCCTCTCGCCGATCCAACCAGCCGCCCCCGACCGCGCACAGCTCTCAAGGCATCTGAGCATACGCCTGTCGACGGGCGGTCGTGGCTCTGCCGCAACCGGAGTCGCCCTCGAAGTATGGCCGTCGGCGGGTTCCCTCCCCCGCATCCGATTAGCGTGTCGGAGTCGCCATGGCCCAGATGAGACGCTTCCGTGACCTCGGGCGGGGCGGCAGTTTTCAGGTGGCCTTGAAATCGTCCGGCGAGATGCTGTCAAGAAATTCCTTGAACTTCTCGACCTCGTCCTCGCGGGCAGCGCCGGCGGACTCCTCGTCCTTGTCGTCGGGGATCAGCAGACCGGCCTCGGCGAGGACGGACTCCTCGACGTGGATGGGCACGCCCATGCGCAGGGCGATGGCCACCGAGTCCGACGGCCGAGCCGACACCCGCACGTCATGATCGAAGATCATGTCGGCGTAGAAGGTGCCCTCCTGCAGGTCGACGATGCGAACTTCCTTGAGCGAGTGGCCAAGTGCGCCGATGACATCGCGGAACAGATCGTGGGTGAGTGGACGAGCGGGTTCGACACCCTGCTGTTCGAGGATGATCGCGTTCGCCTCGTTCGGGCCGATCCAGATCGGCAGGTAGCGGTCGCCGCCCTCTTCGCGCAGCATCAGCACCGGTTGGTTGGCCGGTTGTTCAACTCGAATCCCGACCACTCGAACCTCGGCCATACGCAGATCTCCGCCCACTCCTTCGCAGTGCCCACAGTCTAGTCCTCAGCGGTCGAGTACGTCGCGCACCGCCGACTTGATCAGCGAGGTGTGCAAGGTGATCGCCAGCGCCGCAACCTCTCGGGCGAGGTCGTCGGCGCGGTCGCGGGCCCCGGCCCGGCCGGCCTTGCCCACCGGTCCGGCGATCTGTGCGATCAGATCGGATTGGCGGTCGGCGGCCGACCGAAAAGCCCGCAGATGCCGTGGTTCCACACCGTAATCCCCCAGTGCCGCGGCGCACTGGGCTATCACCACAGAGTGTTCGTCGAAGAATCCACCGGGGCCGGTGGTGATGACTCCGGCGCGGCACAGCGCGGTGATCAAGTCCTCGGAAACCCCGGAGCGCTCCAGCAGATCCCCTCGGCTCAGCCGTACCGTCGACGGCGCCCGAGGCCCCTCGTCGCGGTCGGTGCCCCGACCGGAGTCGGCGGCGACCAGACGCGGCGCGAGGTAGGACGAATTGCGTTCCGGCAGTTCACCGTCGGGCTGGTCGTCCAACTGGGCCTTGATGACCTTCAGTGGCAGGTACTGCTCGCGTTGCGCGGTGAGGACGAACCGCAGTCGCGCGCAGTCATAGGCGGTGAAACGACGGTATCCCGATGGGCTGCGGGCCGGGGTGACCAGACCCTCGGCTTCCAGGAAGCGGATCTTGGAGATCGTCACATCCGGGAAGTCCGGCCGCAGCAGATCAAGCACCGCTCCGATCGACATCCCGGCCGGTGCAGGACTATCGGGAGCGGTCACTAGCCCTCGGCACCGCCCGGGGACTGTGGCCGCGGCCCGGTCAGGAACACCAGACGGAACTTGCCGATCTGCACCTCGTCGCCGTTGGCCAGCGTCGCGGAGTCCACCGGTTCCCGGTTCACATAAGTCCCGTTGAGGCTGCCCACGTCGACCACTTGGAAGTCGTTGCCGTCGAGGCGGAACTCGGCATGGCGGCGGCTCACGGTGACGTCGTCGAGGAAGATGTCGGAATCGGGGTGCCGGCCCGCCGACGTGGTCGGTTGATCGAGCAGGAACCGGGACCCCGCGTTGGGGCCGCGCTTGACGACGAGCAGTGCCGCACCCACCGGCAGACCCTCCACGCCGGACACTGCCTTATCGCCGGCGGGGCTTGCGGGAGCCTCGAGGTCGTTGAGGAAATCGGCCCGGAAGACCGACGTCGTCTCTACGGTGACCTCGTCAGAGGTCTCATCGGCCCCCGATTGCCGGTCCATGTCCGTCACCCGTCACTCCTCCGTCGTTTCACTCGACCGTACCGTCCGGCGGTCGCCGGCGTATCCCACCACGGCGGGATGGCCGTTGTCGAAAAACCATAGCAACAGAAATCCGCAGACCTGCCCAGAGCAGCCGTGTCAGTCCAGGGTGTCTCGATATGCATCCGCGTCCAGCAGCCCGCCCAGTCCCTGCTCGAGCGTGTCGGGGTCGGCGCGCAGCTCCAGCAGCCAGCCCCGGCCGTAGGGGTCGGAGTTGATCAGTTGCGGGCTGTCCTGGAGCTCGGCGTTGACCCCGGCCACGGTGGCCGACACCGGCGCGTAGAGGTCCGAGACGGACTTGGTGGATTCCACCTCGCCGAACGTCTCGCCCGCGTTGACCTGCGTGCCGGCCTCGGGCAGCTGCACGTAGACCACATCGCCGAGGGAGGACTGGGCGAAGTCGGTGATACCCACCCGGACGGTGTCCTCGCCGGTCCGGCGGACCCACTCGTGCTCGGCGGTGTAGCGCAGGTCGGCGGGTATCTCGCTCACGGTGCTCCTCGGTTGGCTTATCGGGCGGGTTCGGGCGGTCATTTGACGGGCTGAGCGTATTGGCGAGGTTTCGGTTGCCGCAAGGCGGTGACGTCGAGGCGACCGGACTGCTGCACCCGCATCGAGCCACCGACCCGTTCCACGCTGTCCACCGCTCCCCCGGGGATCTTCATCGCGGCGGCCAGTGTGGGCGGATCACCGATCGCCACAATCGAATACGGGGGCCGCAGCGTCAGCGAATCGATCACCAGGGCGCCAGGACTGCCCAGCACCCAGGTGTCGACGCCGACGCGGACCGCCTCCTCGCCGGCCCCGATCTGCATGGTCTCGGCGCCGGCCGCCCGCAACTCGTTGATGACCTCCAGCATGGTCTCCGCCGCCACGCCGGGACCCGGATCCTCGATGGTGATCTGCACCCCTGGACCGGTGGCCGCCACCGTGCCGGTCAGGATCGACAGCGCGGCCAACCGGGCCCGGGCGTTGGCTATGGCGGCTTGGTCGTTGCTGCCCGCCGCCTGCATGGCCGCCAGGTCGCGCCGAAGGTCGGAGACCTCGGAGTTCAGCGCGGCCTCACGTTGCTGCAGCGAGTCCAGCAGCACCAGCAGATCCGCCGGCCGGGCGTGCTCGAGTGCGTCACCGGACCTGGTCTGGCGGACCTGAGTGGCGATCCCGATCCCGAGCAGCAGGCACAGCAGCGCGGCCAGCACGCCGAACACCGACCGGCCGCCCCGGCCACGGGCGGCCGGACCGGGGGGCATCTCGCGGCGGGCGCCGTCGTCGTCGGGGGGCACCACTCAGGCCCCGAAAAGCCGACGCCGCAGGGCGGCGGCGTTGCCGAAGATCCGGATACCGAGCACCACGATGATCGCCGTCGACAACTGGGTCCCGACCCCCAACTGGTCGCCCAGGTAGACGATCAGGGCGGCGACCAGGACGTTGAAGACGAATGAGATCACGAAGACCTTCGCGTCGAAAATGCCCTCCAGATAGGCGCGAAGCCCACCGAACACCGCATCCAGTGCGGCCACCACGGCGATCGGCAGATAGGGCTGGACCACATCGGGCACGCTGGGCCGCAACACCAGGCCGATGACGATGCCGGCCACCAGTGCCGCGATGCCGATCATCGGCGCCCCCTCACGATCCCGCTCGTCGGGCAAACGTAACCCCCCGGGCCGGGGCCGCGGGCAGTGACAGGCGGTCGGCGACGCTGACGCGAACCCCGGCGCCGTAGGCCGCCTCGAGCAACCGCAGGCGCTGCAGTCCGCCGCTGCTGTCGAAGGTCTCGGCCATCGATTCCGGCGGTCCGGCGGCCAGCACCGTGTACGGGCTGGTGATCGGCTGGTTGTCCACCAGGATCGAACCGCCGGCCTGCCGGATGGTCACCCCGGGGCCCATCCGCACACCGCCGACGGAGATGGCTTCGGCGCCGCTGGCCCACAGCGCGTTGACCACGAGTTGAAGATCGCGGTCCAGGATCACCTGACGTCGGCCCGCGATCCGCTCGCCCGCCACGTCGGTGAGGTCGGGGGCGGCACCTGGATCGGTGACGACGAGGCTCAGTCCGGGCCCGCTGACCGGGGTGGTCGCACCGCTGAGTGCCAGGTCGTCCAGCCCGGCAAGCAGCGTTCGACCGGTCACGTCGTCGGCCAGTTCGCGGCGCTGGATCCGGTCGGTTTCGGCGGCCAGCGTGGCCCGTTCGCCGGTGAGCCGGTCGATGCGGCGCTGGGTGTCGGCCACACTGTCGGCGAGCACGGCGCGGGCGGCGCTGACACCCGGCGCGGTGGATCGCGCCTGGGCGACCGCAGTGGCGAGCACCACCGCAACCAGCACCGCCGCCAGCGCCTGCCAGGCCCACTCGACCGCCGGACGACGGACCCGTCCGGTCAGGCGCCGCCGTTCGGCCGCCGCGGCGTAGCCGGGATCGAGATGCTCCGAGAGCAATGACCGCAGCAGCGACGGCATCCGGACCGCGGCCGGTCCGCCGTCATCGGGTGAGGTCACGGTGCACCCGGGGCAGCGTCCGCACCACCAGACGCACCTGGAGCAGATACAGCACCGCCGACCACAGGTACATTCCGGTGCCCCAGATCACGAACCCCCAGCCGAAGGCACCCACCACCCGGCTCCAGCCGGTGTCCCACTGCCCCAGGAGGACCAGCGGGAAGCCGGACATCAGCGCGAACGTGGCGGCTTTCCCGATGTAGGTCACCGGCAACGCCGTCACGCCGCGGCCGCGCACCACCGGCAGGGTGGCCGCGAGCACGACGTCGCGACCGAGCAGCACTCCGACCAGCCACCACGGCACCACAGCGGCCAGCGCGAGGCCGACCGGTACGGTCACCATGTAGACGCGATCGACCAGCGGGTCGAGCAGCTCCCCCAGCCGCGAGGACTGGTTGTCCACCAGGCGGGCGATCTTGCCGTCGGCCCAGTCGGAGACCCCGCTGAACATCAGGATCCCGGTGGCCGGCCCCCAGGCGTGCCGCGCGAGCAGCAGGTACAGGAACACCGGCACCAGGGCCAGCCGGATCACGCTGAGGATGTTCGGGATCGTCAACACCCGGCCCGGCGCCGACGGCGCCGCTCCGGTCAGCGGAACACCCCGGGCAGGCTCAGCGCCGACATCGTGTCGTCGCGCATCGGGTTGTCGTGAACCATGTAGGTCCACGTCGAGGTCGGGCGGGCCAGCTTGGACAGGTCCAGGCCCGGCTCGTCCTCCAGGACATTGGCCGTGTCGAAGGTTTGCTGGGATGCCTCGATGGCGTCGGCGGCCAGGTGGGCGAACGCGTCGACCGCCAGCCGGTGGAACTCGTCCAGCGGGTTCTGCCGGCCCAGCGCGCGCAGATGGATGCTCTCCCGGATGTCCGACAGGTAGGCCAGATGGTCGGCCCAGCCGCGGTCGAGGTGATAGAGCATGATGTTGCGGCAGATCCGCTCGAGGTTCGCCTCGGCCTCCTCGCCCAGGGCCTCGGCCAGTTCCTCGTACCGCTCCGGGGAGAGCTCCTGGAGTTCATCGCGGGCGGCCGCGGTGCTGAGCAGGGTGTTCCGGCGCTCGACGATGATCGTGCGCTGCTGGGCGATCAACTGGTTGTACCGCCATGTGTTGGCGTGCACGTCGAGCAGCCGGCCCTCGGCCACGCGCTGGGCGTGGTCGAGCAGCGCGGTGGCCTTGGGGCTGATGACCCGTCCGGTCTCATCGCACTCGGTCGGCAGCTTGGTCGGGTCCAGGTGGGCGGCGACGACATCGTCCTCCCAGCTGGAGAAGAACACCGAGGAGCCCGGGTCGCCCTGGCGGCCGGTGCGGCCGCGCAGCTGGTTGTCCAGCCGCTCGGTGGGGTGGCGACCCGTCCCGATCACGTGGAGGCCGCCCAGCTCGGCGACTTTCTTCTTGTCCTCGGAGTCGTCGGCGGCCGCCGAGCCGCCGAGCCGGATATCGGTGCCGCGGCCGGCCATCTGGGTCGACACGGTGACCGCGCCGAGTTTGCCGGCCTCAGCGATGACCCGGGCCTCCTCCTCGTCGTTCTTGGCGTTGAGCACCACCGCGGGCACCCCACGGCGCAGCAGCCGGCTGTGCAGGTCCTCGGATTCGGCGACGTCCTGGGTGCCGACCAGGATCGGCTGCCCGGTGGCGTGCACCTCGATGATGTGGTCGACGATGCCCTCGTTCTTGGCCGCGGCGGTGACGTACACCCGGTCCGGCTCGTCCTCGCGAACATTGGGAGTGTTCGGCGGGATCGGCGAAACGCCGAGTTTGTAGAACTGCCGTAGCTGCTCGCCGGCGGCGAGCGCGGTGCCGGTCATGCCGCACACGGTGGGATAGCGGTTGATCAGGGCCTGCACCGTGATGGTGTCGAGGACCTCACCGGTTTCGGTGGTCTCGATGCCCTCCTTGACCTCGACGGCGGCCTGCAGACCGTCCGGCCAGCGCTGCAGCGCCGCGATGCGCCCGCGCGAGGCGTTGATCAGCTGCACCGCGCCGTCGCGGACGATGTAGT
Source organism: Mycobacterium sp. (assembly GCA_020438905.1). Classification (GTDB taxonomy): domain Bacteria; phylum Actinomycetota; class Actinomycetes; order Mycobacteriales; family Mycobacteriaceae; genus Mycobacterium. Next base: position 16,170 of record JAGQTQ010000055.1, on the reverse strand, counting down.
GCACATCGCGCTGCAGCAGCACGTGGGCGTGCAGGGCGACGTTGACCTCGGTCAACGTGGTGCCGACATGCTCCTCGGAGTACAGGTCGATACCGCCGAGCGCCTTCTCCAGCTTCTGCGCACCACTTTCGGTCAGGTGCACGTTGCGGCTGTCTGCGTCGGTCGCGTAATCCTCGCCGGGGTTCAGGTCGCCGACAAGCCGGACGATCTCCAGCTTGGGGGTCTCCCGGTGGGTGGTGCCCGCCAGCACCAGCGGAACCAGCGCCTCGTCGACCAGCACCGAATCGGCCTCGTCGATCAGCGCGACCTCGGGGTTGGGCGACACCAGATCGGCCACGTCGGTGACGAGCTGATCGCGCAGCACGTCGAAGCCGATCTCGTTGACCGACGCGTACGTCACGTCGCACTGGTAGGCGGCCTTGCGGTCCTCGCGGCTGGAATCGCCGGTGATCCAGCCCACCGTCAGGCCCATCGCCTCGATCAGCGGACCCATCCACTCGGCGTCTCGGCGAGCCAGGTAGTCGTTGATCGTCACCACATGAACGTTGCGCCCGGCCAGCGCGTACCCGGCCGCGGCGATCGCACCGGACAGCGTCTTGCCCTCGCCGGTGGCCATCTCGATGACGTCCCCGGCCAGCATCCGCAGCGCCCCGAGCAACTGCACGTCGAAGGGCCGCAGCCCGGTGGCCCGCTCGGCGGCCTCCCGGGCGATGGCCAGGAACTGCGGCATATCGGCAGAATCGGCGAGATCCTCCAGGTTCAGCAGGCGCGCCGCCTTCGCCAGTTGCTCGTCGTCGAGGTCTTTGGCCTTGGCGTCGAAAGCGGCCGAGGCCTCCACCTCGGCCATCGACTGCGCCTTGACCTTCTCGGTACTGGCCCCGAGCAGTCGCCAGAAACCGCGGCTGATCCGGCCCTGGCCGGACACGGCGGTCCGGGAACTCTTCGTAGTCTTCGCCACGGCGTCAACGGTACCGGCGACGGGCGGCGATCAGATTCAGGCTAGGTTCGAGCGTCGCGGGTAGGCGACGGCGGGATCGGTCAGTGTGTTCACCACGGCCGGCAGTCCGCTGTCGAACGCGCGGCGCAGCGCCGGCTGCAGTTCGGCCGGGGTGCTCACGAGTTCACCGTGCCCGCCCAGCGCCCGCACCACCTCGTCGTAGCGGGTTCCGGGGCGCAGATCGGCTACCACCGAGTAGCCGTAGACCATCTCCATCGGGTGTTTCTCCAGCGCCCAGATGCCGTTGTTGCCGACCACCGACACCACATGGACGCCGTGGCGCACCAGGGTGTCCCACTCCATCCCGGAGAACCCGAACGCCCCGTCGCCCTGCAGCAGCACCACCTGGCGGTCCGGCCGGGCCAGCTTGGCCGCCAGCGCGTAACCGGGCCCGGACCCCAGGCAGCCGAACGGTCCGCTGTCCAGCCAGGCCCCGGGGGTGTAGCTGTCGATGACCCGGCCCGCATAGGAGCCGAAGTCCCCGGCGTCGATGACGATGATGGCGTCGCGGTCCAGCAGTGGCATCAACTCGGCGTAGACCCGCATCGGGTGCAGTGGGGTGCGGCTGTCGGCCAGTTCGGCGACTTCGGCGGCCCGGGCCTCGGTTTCCACGGTGCGCAAGGCGCCGATCCACTCCTCGTGGTCGTTGGGGACGGCCGAGGCCAGTGCGCTCAGGGTGGCCGGAAGGTCGCCGTACAGACCGGCGGCCACCGGCCGGGGATGCTCGTGGTCCGGTTCGCAGCGGTCGGCCACGATCAGCCGGGTGTGTGCGCCGAACACGCCGCCGAATCCGAGCCGGAAGTCCATCGGCACGCCGACCACCAGCGCCACGTCGGCCTGTGACAACGCCACCGACCGGGCCCGCGAGAACGCCAGGTCGCGGTCGGCTCCGACGATTCCGCGCGCCATCCCGTTGGCCAGCACCGGAATCCGCAGCCGCTCGGCCAGATGCAGCAGTTCGTGTTCGGCGCGCCCCCACCACACATTGGTGCCGGCCATGATCACCGGACGCCGAGCCGCCGAGAGCAGAGCCGCAGCCCGGTCGAGCAGGTCGGGATCGGCCTGCGGCGAGGACGGAAGTTCGGTCAGCGCACCGGGGGCGCCGTGGTCGACGACCTCGCCGAACACATGGTCCATCGGGAAGTCGACGAAGGCCACCCCCGAGGGCGCGCCCACGGCTGCCCGCAGGGCGTCGTCGACCCGGTCGCCCACCGCCGCGGCGGACTGCGCGGTGGCCGCGTAGCGGGCCAGCGGGGTCACGAACGGCACGTGGTCGATCTCCTGCAGCGAGCCCATACCCCAGCGCGCCGACGGGGCCCGACCGCCGAGCACGACCAGCGGGGACTGGTTCTGGCTCGCCGCGGCCATCGCGCTCATCCCGTTGGTGACCCCGGGCCCGGCCGTCAGCGCCACCACTCCGGGAATCCGGGTGACCTTCGAGAAGCCCTCGGCGGCGAAGGCCGCGGTCTGCTCGTGGCGGGTGTCGATCAGCCGGATGCCCTCGCTGCGGCAGCCGTCGTAAATGGAGAACAGATGCCCGCCGGACAGGGTGAACACGGTGTCGATACCACTGGCCCGCAACCGCCGGGCGATCAGCCGGCCGGCGTGGACGGTGTGGGTGGCTTCCGCGTCAGTCCCCATCGACTGAGCCTAACCAGCGCCGCGTTAATACCCGTGCCCCGATGCTGAGGTAGCTTCGCCGGAGAGTTCCCGCCCCGGAAAGGACAGCGCGTTGGAGCCGTACAAACCGTCGATGGACTGGGGCCATGAACTCGTCCCGTCGCTGATGTGGGTTCTCAAGGCGTGGGCGATCGCCGCCCCCCTGACGATCATCGCGCTGTTCCTGCTGGCCCGCTTCACCGTGTGGGGCAGGCAGTACTGGCGGATCACCGGCGACTACTTCAGGGGTCGATCGTCGATCAAGGTGTGGATCTGGCTGGGCGTGTTGCTGCTCTCGGTGATGATCTCGGTCCGGATCAGCGTGCTGATCAGCTTCTTCAGCAACGACCTCTACACCTCGCTGCAGGTCGCCTTCGAGGCGACCAGCGCCAATGAGGACACCATGCGCTCCGAGGCCATCCGCGGCTTCTGGAACTCGCTGATCATCTTCGCCATCCTGGCGACCATCTACATCAGCCAGGTGATGGCAGACATCTACCTGACCCAGCGCTTCATCATCCGTTGGCGCACCTGGCTGACCTACCGGCTCACCGCCGACTGGCTCGGCGACCGCGCCTACTACCGCGGCCGCTTCACCAACGCCCGCACCGACAACCCCGACCAGCGCATCCAGCACGATATCGACGTCTTCACCACCGGGGTCGGCTCATCCCAGAACTCCCCGACGATCGGAACCGGGTCGGTGCTGCTGTTCGGCGCCATCGACTCGGTGTCGACCGTGATCGCCTTCATCCCGATCCTGTGGGGGTTGTCCTACGACGTGTCGCTGTTCGGCCTGACGCTTCCCAAGGCGCTGTTCTGGGTGGCGTTCGTCTACGTGTTCTTCGCCACCGTGGTGGCGTTCTGGATCGGCCGGCCGCTGATCCGGCTGAACTTCCGCAACGAGTTGACCAATGCCGCATTCCGTTACGGGTTGATCCGCCTGCGCGACTCCGCCGAGGCGGTGGGGTTCTACCGGGGCGAGGACACCGAACGGGGACTGCTGCGGACCAGGTTCGACAGCATCATCAGCAACTACCGGCGGTATGTGCGCCGCACCTTGGAGTTCACCGGCTGGAACCTGGCGATGAGCCAGATCATCACCCCGCTGCCGCTGGTCGTGCAGGCCCCGAACCTGTTCAGCGGCAAGATGGACTTCGGCGACGTCACCCAGTCCGCGAGCGCTTTTTCCAATATCAGCGACGCGCTGTCGTTCTTCCGCAACGCCTATGACCAGTTCGCCGGTTACCGAGCCGCCATCATCCGTCTGCACGGACTCGTCGAAGGCAACCGCCTCGCCGGGGAGATGCCCAGCCTGGAGACCACCGCCAGCTACGACGGCTCACTGGAACTGCGCCGGGTCGAGGTCCGCACCCCGACCGGCGGCCAGCTGGTGGACCCCCTGGATCTGCGGCTGGAACCCGGCGACACCATGGTGGTGACGGGACGGTCCGGAACCGGCAAGACCTCGCTGCTGCGCAGCCTGGCCCAGATGTGGCCCTACACCACCGGCACCGTCCGCCGTCCGCTGGACGGGCACGAGACCATGTTCCTGTCCCAGATGCCCTACGTCCCGCTGGGCGACCTGCGGACCGTGCTGTCCTACCCGGCACACTCCGGCGACATCTCCGACCGCGACCTTCAGGCGGTGCTGGCCAAGGTGGCGCTGTCACACCTGATCCCGCGCCTCAACGAGGAGGAGGACTGGGCCAAGGTGCTCTCCCCGGGCGAGCAGCAGCGGGTGGCATTCGCCCGGATAATCCTCACCAGGCCGAAGGTGGTGTTCCTCGACGAGGCCACCTCCGCGCTCGACGAGGGGCTGGAGTTCGCGGTCTACGACCTGGTGCGCACCGAACTGCCCCGCACCATCCTGGTCAGTGTGAGCCACCGGCCGACCGTCAACCGTTATCACGAGCAGGAACTGGAACTGCTCGGCGAGGGTGCCTGGCGGCTCGGACGGGCCACCGGGGCGACCGTGTGACGACCCGCAGGCCGACGGGGTAAGCGGACATCCCGCCAATCGCCTCGGCTGTCGCCGCCCAGCTGAAAAACTGGGCCCCGTGGAGATGTACGCGCCCTCGCTGGATTGGGCGAACGAGCTTCCGACCTCGCTGCTGTGGGCGGGCAAGGCCTGGCTGATCACGGCGGCGGTGACGGTGGTCGTGCTGGTGTTGCTGGCCCGCTACACGACCTGGGGCCGCCAGTTCTGGCGGGTCAGCGGCGGCTATTTCCGGGGCCGCGCAAGTATCGGGGTGTGGTTGTGGCTGGGCGTGCTGCTGTTCTCCACCCTGATCGCGGTACGCCTGGAGGTACTGCTCAGCTATTTCGTCAATGACCTCTACTCCTCGCTGCAGGTGGCCTTCGAGGGCGCCGGGGCCGGCAACGACGCGGTCCGCGACTCCGGTGTACGGGGATTCTGGACGGCGATCCTGACCTTCGTGCTCATCGCGGCGCTTTATGTCAGCCGGCAGCTGATCGACATCTATCTCACCCAGAACTTCATCATCCGCTGGCGGGTCTGGCTGACCGACCGGCTCACCGGCGATTGGCTCGACGACGAATCCTTCTACCGCGGACGGTTCATCGACAACCCGGTCGACAACCCCGACCAGCGCATCCAACTCGATATCGACGCCTTCACCGCAGGCACCGGAACCGGTCCGAACACCCCGACCGTCGGCACCACCACGACACTGTTGTTCGGCGCCATCAACGCCATGGTGTCGGTGGTGGCCTTCACCCCGATCCTGTGGAACCTGTCCGGGCCCCTGACGTTCCTCGGTGTGACGCTGGATCATGCGCTGTTCTGGATCGCGCTGGTCTACGTGTTCGCCACCACCGTGATCGCGTTCTGGATCGGCCGCCCGCTGATCCGGTTCAGCTTCCGCAACGAACTGACCAACGCCGCGTTCCGCTACGCGCTGGTCCGGATGCGTGACGCCGCGGAGTCGATCAGCTTCTACCGCGGTGAGGCCGCCGAGAAGTCGGTATTGGGAAAGCGTTTCAGCGCGGTGATCGCCAACTATCGCGGCTACGTGGTGCGAACCCTGGCGCTGCTGGGCTGGAACCAGTCCATCACCCAGGCCATCAACCCGCTGCCCCTGGTGGTTCAGGCGCAGCGGTTGTTCTCCGGAAGCATCACCTTCGGCGACGTCACGCAGTCGGCCAGCGCCTTCAACAGCGTCCACGACTCGTTGTCGTTCTTCCGGGCGGTCTACGACTACTTCGCGGCCTACCGCGCCACGATCATCCGTCTCGACGGCCTCGTCGAGGCCGATGAGCAGGCCCGCAACCTGCCCCGTCTCACCGCCGAGCCCAGCACCGACGGCGCACTCGAGTTGCGCGACATCGAGATTCGCAATCCCGCGGGCAAGACGCTGCTCACCGGGCTGAACCTGCGGCTGGAGCCCGGGGACTCCCTGGTGATCACCGGGCCCTCCGGGTGCGGCCGAACCAGCCTGCTGCGCAGCCTCGCCCGGCTGTGGCCCTTCGCCGGCGGAAGCATGAGCCGGCCCGACGGGGACGGCGAGGCGATGTTCCTGTCCCAGACCCCTTACCTGCCGCTCGGCGACCTGCGAGCGGTGCTGTCCTACCCGCGGACCGAGTCGGTCCTTCCCGACGACGATCTCGTCGCCTCGCTCGAGGCGGTCACGCTGGGACACCTGAGCCGCCGCCTGGACGAGGAACAGGACTGGGCCAAGGTGCTCTCCCCGGGCGAGCAGCAACGCATCGCCTTCGCCCGCGTGCTGTTGCAGAGGCCGAAGGTGATCTTCCTCGACGAGTCCACCGCCGCGATCGACGAGGGACAGGAATACGCCATCTACCGGCTGCTGCGGTCCCGGCTGCCGGAGAGCATCATCGTGTCGGTGACCCACCGCGGGACGGTCGAGCAGCACCACGAGCATCACTTGTGTCTGTTCGGCGACGGCCGGTGGGAATTGGACCGCCGCCCCGAGCCGGCCGGGGTCTGAGGCTCACCGGTCAGACCCGCCCGCCCGCGCCGCCGCGTGCGCCCCCGCGCGACGACCGAAGAACGAGCCCGAGCCCAACTGAGTCCCGCTGGAGTACCCCTTGCCGTCCTGGGCGAGGGTCGACGCACACGCCCCCGCCGCGTAGAGCCCGGGGATCGCCGTCGCGTCCTGCCGCAACACCCGCCCGTCGGCGTCGGTGGCCAGTCCCCCGACGGTGAACCCCGAATACATCGCCGTGCCCAGCGACAGGTCGAACGCGGCCCAGGGCCCAGCGTCCTGGGGTGCAAGGAAATCCGGCTGCTTGTGGAAGTCCGGGTCCAGCCCCCGGGCGGCGAAGCGGTTGTACCGGTCCAGCGTGGCCCGCAGGTTACCGGCCGGTATGCCCAGCGCGGACTCCATCTCCTCGACCGTCTCCCAACCGTCGATGAACTTGATCAGCGGGAACTCCGGGCGCTGGAGGTGACGCTCGTCGACGATGAGGAAGGCGACGCGGTCGGGTTGATCCATCACGAAGCCCGAGGTGCGGGAGTGGTAGGAGTCCTCGGCCACGAACCTCTCACCCCGCTGGTTGACGATGACTCCGGTCAGCAGGATCGCCGGCGGGTAGGCCGGGGCGGTGATGAAGGCCTGGTCCATGTGCTTGGTGGCCGCGCCGGCCGAGACCCCCAACCTGATCCCCAGACCGTCGTCGTAGGTGTTGCCGAGCACGAACAGCTTCTCGGCGAGTTGGGGGGTGTACCTGGCGACCATATCCGGGTTCATCACGAATCCGCCGGTGGCGATGACGACCGCCCTCGCCCGCACCGTGCCGGTCTCGCCGAAACGCCGCCAGCGCACCCCGGCCACCGCCGCACCGGGTGTCCCCGGACCGTCGAGCACCAGATTCGTCGCGCCGGTCTCGTAGCGGATCCGCACCCCGAGTTCGGCGGCGCGCTGCAACAACAGGTCGATGACCATGGCCGCGCCTCCGGTGTCACCCGGCACCGGGACCTTGTGACCGCGCGGCGCGGGGACGGCCAGATCCTTGAAGGGCCACACCTTTTCGTTGCCGGTGTACATCAGCCCCTCGGTCCCGGGCTGGATCACCGCCTTCTCGGGGTAGTAGCTGCGCTCGAAATGAACACCGAGATCCTCGAGCCAGTTGAAATGCTCGACACTGCCTTCGCAGTAGGCGCGGATCTTGTCGTGCTCGGGTTCCCGTGACATCGCCACCAGGTAGGCGTACATCTGCTCGGCGCTGTCGGGATGCCCGGTGGCCTGCTGCACCGCGGTGCCCCCGCCGAGGTAGAAGTGGCCACCGGCCAGCGACGTCGTTCCGCCCGCCGCGGCGGATCTCTCGAGCACGAGAACCCGGGCGCCGGCGGCGGCCGCACTGACCGCCGCGCACCCGCCGGCAATCCCGAATCCGATAACCACGACATCGACGTCGTCGGAGAAGTCGGTCACCCTGGCGGCGTCGCGGGTCGCGGGAAGGTCCAGTCCGCCCATTACCTGAGAATATCGGCGGGCGCCGAAGGCTGCTAGAACCTGTTCTAGTTTGCTGCCGTCTCCGCGGTGGCCGCGACGTTGACGACGGCACCGGGCGCGCCGCCGTCCTCGCTCACCTGCTGCCGGGTCGCCTTCCAGGACACCGCCGCGGGCAGGTTGCCCCAGGTGCTGTTGAACAGCCCCATCATCACGGCCGTGCCGTCCCCGGCCAGCATGTACACCGGACCGCCGGAGTCACCCTTTCCGCTGACGACGCCGTTGGCCATGGTGAACCAGCCGTTGTTGACCCGCTCGACGGTGCCGCAACTCTCCCCGGTCACCACACCGAAATGGCAGATCGGCTGACCCTGGCCGAGTTGCACGGCCGGGTTGACGACCAGCTGCCGACCCCCGGGCAGGACGGTGCTGACCATTACCTCAGGGGCCAGGGTGATGGTCTCGTAGTCGGAGATCACCTGGTCGGTCCGTACGACGGTTCCATTGGGTGTGTTGTCCCGAGCGATGGCGACCGTCCCGATGAACCGGCCGTTGCGGTCGGTGACCGCCTCGGAGCTGCGGCAGTGCCCGGCAGAGAACGCCACCCGGGCGACCGGATCGACGAAGCCGAGGGTGCAGACCGTGGAGCCCTGACGAATCTCCATCCCCGGGAACACCTGCACGCCCGATTCCGACGTGGCGGCCGGAGCCAGCGCGATCAGCGCAACTCCGGCCGCCACAGCGAGGACAAAGGATCGCGGGAAACGGGCCACCATACACCTCGATCTGTCGGCGACCCGTCAATGACGCGGATCGCAATATCGTGTCGACTGTGTATCGGCCTCGATAGCCGATCGTTACCGACTCTTTATCGCGAATCTGCGCCGCTGCGGCGATCCTCCCCGGATTTCAGGTCATGGGATGGTAATGACCTGTCCGATCTCGATGTGATCGGGGTTGGGGATGTTGTTGGCCGCCGCCAGCTCCATGTAACGGTTGCCGTCGCCCAGGTACTGCTTGGCGATGTTGAACAGCGTGTCGCCGGACACCACGGTGTGGGTCCGCGGCGCGGGGGGAGCCGGAACCTCGTTGGCCACCGGAGCGACCTCGACCTCGACGACCTCGACCTCCGGCGGCGGCGGCGCGTCGGTCTCGGTCCGCGAGGACCAGGCCGCGCCGTCGGCTGAGTACAGCACGACGTTGCGGTCGTCCTGGATGACCAGCTTGACGTCCTTCTTGCCCTTGGTGTCGCTGTGCCACAGCGGCTTGTCACCCGCATACAGCACGAAGTTGCCGTCCTTCTGCACCTCGGCACGGTCCACGCCCTGCCCGTTGGTACCGGTGGCCCACACGGCCTCCCCGCGCACCGCAAGGACCAGGTTCCCGTCCTCCTGCAGAGTCAGGGTGTACGCCCCGTTGTTGGATGTGAGCGAATCGCCCCGACCCAGCTTCTGTCCTGCGGTGAGTGTGTCTCCCACGACTGATTTACCTCCTCTAAGCCGCCCTCCTACTCGGGCGGGCGTCGCCGAGCCTACTTGAAAATCCGCCGTCGCCGGAGGTGTGTGGCAAACACCGATGGTCAGGAGTCGAACCCGAGTCCCAGCCGGTCCAGCGTTCGCAGAAACAGATTGCGGCGGCCGGCGTTGTGGTCGGCGCGGTCCAGCGACCATCGGGTCGCCTGGATACCGATACTGGCCAGCGGCTCGGGCGGAAACGGCAGCGGGCGACTACGGACCATCTGCAGTTCGGTGCGCTCAGTGGGCCGGCCGTCGAGCAGGTCCAGGCAGACGTCCGCGGCAAACCGGGCGGCGCCGACGCCCAGACCGGTGAACCCGTTGACATAGGCGATCCGACCCCGGCCGGCCATCCCCCAGTGCGCGCAGAACCGGGTGTTGGTGTCGATCGCCCCGGCCCACCGGTGGCTGAAACGGACCTCGGCGAGCTGCGGGAAGGTGATGAAGAAATGCGAGGCGATCCGCCGGAACGACTCCGGTCGGTCCTCGTACCGCGGGTCGACCCGCCGACCGTAGTAGTACATCGCGTCGTAGCCGCCCCACAGGATCCGGTTGTCGGCCGAGAGCCGGTAGTAATGGAACTGGTTGCCGGAATCGCTGATGCCACGGCGCTCCCGCCAGCCGATGCTGTCCAACTGGTCGGCGGTCAGCGGTTCGGTCCCCAAGACGTAGTCATAGACCGGCACGGTGAACGGCCGGTTGCGCCGCAGCAGGCTGGGGAACACGTTGGTGGCCAGCACGACCCGCTGTGCGATGACCCTTCCCGACGCGGTGCCGACCCGCACACCGCCGGAATCCCGTGCGATGCTCCTGGCTTCGGTGTGCTCGAAGATCCGCACGCCGTTTTCGGTGCAGGCGCGTGCCAGTTCGAAGACCAGCCGCGCCGGCTGGACGATCGCGCAGCTGTCCGGTTGCAGAAGCCCGCCGAGGTAGGTGGGCGAGTTGACCTCGGCCCGCACCGCCGGCTCGTCGAGGAACACCCCCCCGTCCTCGTGCGCGGCGTCGCGCAGCCAGCCCACCTGGTGCGGTTCGGTCGCGACGGTGAGCATTCCGGTGCGCTCCCAGTCGACCCTCATGCCGTAGGTCTCGATGTCGGACTGCATGCCGTCGAGGTTGGCCGCCCCCAGCCGCTCGAGCTCGTCGAACTCCCCTGGCCAGCGGGACTTCCCGTTCTCGGCGCCGTGGGTCAGGCTGGCATCGACGAAACCGCCGTTGCGACCCGAAGCCGCCCAGCCGATCCGTTCGGCCTCGATGAGCACGACGCTGGCCCCGGGGTTGCGTTCGGCGGCGTGCAGCGCCGCCCACAAACCGGTGTATCCCCCACCCACGACCAGCAGGTCGCACGCCACGTCACCGGCCAGGCGCGGGTATTCCGGAACGCCGCCCACCACGTCGGGGTCCAGCCACATCGAACCGAAGACCGCGGGCGCAAGAGCGGCGGTGATCAGGCGCTGGTCGACCTCGCGGTCGAAAACGGTCCGCATAGTGGGAATAGTGCCACGGTCCGGGGCCGCTATCTGGCGAAGCGAGTCAGTAGCGGCCCGGCGATGGCCAGGATGAATACGTACGGAGTGGCTACGGCGCTCAAGGCCTGCACGCTGGTTCCCGCCAGGCCGATGATGACCAAGGAGAACTCGCCGCGGGCGATCAGGGCGGTGCCGGCCCTGCGCTGACCGCGCCGGGCCACGCCATCACGCCGGGCCGCGTACGCGCCGGTGATCACCTTGGTGACGGCGGTGACCGCGGCCAGCGCCAGCGCGAACGGCAGCATGGGCAGCAGGTCGGTGGGGTCGACGGTCAGCCCGATGGCCACGAAGAACACCGCCGCGAACAGGTCCCGCAACGGGCTGAGCACGGTGCGGGCCCGATCCGCGGTCGGCCCGGTCAGGGTCAGCCCGACCAGGAACGCCCCGACGGCCGCCGAAGCGTGCAGATGTTCGGCGACGGCGGCGGTGATCAGGGTAAGGCCGAGGACCCGCAGCAGCAACTGCTCGTCCTCGGGATGGCCCAGCACCCGCCCGACGTGATGGCCCCACCGCAGCGAGACCAGGAAGGCCAGCCCGAGCGCGCCGAGCGCCACCGCCGTCCAGATCAACGCCTCGAAGACCGTGCCGCCGGAAGCCAGCACCGTCAGCACCGGCAGGTAGGCGGCCATGGAGAAGTCCTCGAGCACCAGGACCGACAACACCGCGGGGGTCTCCCGGTTGCCGAGCCGGTCCAGATCGCCCAGCAACCGGGCGATCACCCCCGAGGAGGAGATGTAGGTGATGCCGGCCATCGCGACGATGCCGACGACGTCGAGACCGAGCAGCCAGCCCGCGACGGCACCCGGGATCGAGTTGAGCACCAGGTCCACTCCCGCCGACGGCAGGTGCCGGCGCAGGGATTCGGAGAACTCCCCGATCGAGAACTCCAGGCCGAGGGTCAGCAGCAGCAGAACCACCCCGATCGAGGCGCCGGTACCCACGAAGTCCGCGGCGGCGGGGACCGGGGCCAGACCCCCGGTGCCCAGGAACAGTCCGGTCAGCAGGTAGAGCGGGATGGGTGAGAGTCCGAAGCGTCGCGCCGCCGACCCGAGGATGGTGAGCACGACGAGGATGGCACCGAGCTCGAGGAGCAGCGGCGCCGAAATCGCCAACGGATCAGCTCCGGTCGACGAGCTGGCGGACTGCGGTGATCCCGTCCGCGGTGCCGATCACGACGAGCACGTCATGGGCACGCAGTTCCTCGTCCGGACCGGGCGAGGCCAGCACCTGCTCGTCGCGCACGATGGCGACGATGGAGGCCCCGGTCCGGGTACGCGCCTTGGTGTCTCCCAAGAGGCGGCCGGCGTAGCGGGAACCCTCCCGGATCGCCACCTGTCCGGCACTCAGCCCGGGCACCTCTTTGGTCAGATCGGCATAGCTCTCCACGATCCGCGGGGCGCCGAGGATCTGGGCCAGCGCCTCGGCCTCCCGGTCTCTGAGCCGGAACACGCGTTTGGCGGTGTCGGGGTCGGCCGAGTTGCACAGGAAAACCTCGAAGTCGCCGCCGCGATGCGCCACCACCCCGACGCGCTGGCCGTCGGAGTTCTCGAACTCGTAGCGCAGCCCGACGCCGGGCAACAGGGTTTCCTTGACATCCATACCGTTAACCTTCCGCTCCGACCGGCGTGCCGGCCCGGGCCGGCTCCCAGCCGGGCGGGCCGAAGATGTAACCGAGTTTGTCCCGCCAGCGACCCGCCGATCGCACGTCCCGCACGATGGCCACGTACTCGCGGGTCTCCAGGGTCCAGATGTTGAACGTGTTCACCGGCTTCGTCAGACCGTAGTGCGGCCGGAAGGTCTCCGGCTGGAAACTGCCGAAGAGCCGGTCCCAGATGATCAGGATGCCGCCGAAGTTCTTGTCCAGGTACTCCGGGTCCATACCGTGGTGCACCCGGTGATGGGAGGGGGTGTTGAACACGAACTCGAAAGGCCGCCACAGGGTGCCGATCCGCTCGGTGTGAATCCAGAACTGGTAGACCAGGCTGATCGAGAAACTGGTGAACACCATCCAGGGCGGAACCCCCAGCAGCGGCAACGGCATCCACATGATCAGTTCGCCGCTGTTGTTCCATTTCTGCCGCAATGCGGTGGCGAAGTTGAAGTAGCGGCTGGAGTGGTGCGCCTGATGGGTGGCCCAGATCAGCCGGACCCGGTGGGCGATCCGATGATAGGCGTAGAACAGCACGTCCACGCCGACCAGCGCGATCACCCAGGTGGACCAGTGTCGCGGTGACAGATGCCAGGGCGCGACATAGGCGTAGAGCGCCGCGTAACCCAGCAGACCCAGGAACTTCCATGCGCCCATGGTGGCCACCGAGACCAGGCCCATCGAGATCGACGCGCGCGCGTCACGACTCAGATATGCCCCCCGGGCCGGCCGGCCCGACTCGGCACCGGCACCGGTAGCGGGGGTCGGCGCCTCGACTGGCGGGGCGCCGGCGGTCGAAGCGTCGATGTGTTCGAGCTTGCGGGCCGCGGTCCACTCGATGGTCAGCAAGAGCAGGAAAAAGGGTATGGCGAACAGCACCGGGTCGCGCATCGGTGCGGGCAGCACTGACAGCACCTCGGCGAGTCGGTCCACTGGCATCTCCGCGAGTTTAGTCCGGCGATATCGTCGTCACCCATGCGGAGATGGGCGCTGCTTCTCGGCGCGATCGGCACCGAGGTGACCGGCACGCTGTCGTTGCGGGCGTTTCAGGACCACCGGGCCTGGTTGGCGCTGGTGGTCATCGGTTACGTGGCCTCGTTCGTTCTGTTGACCATGGTGCTGCGCGCCGGGATGCCGGTCGGTGTCGCGTACGGGATCTGGGGCGCCTTGGGGACCGCCGTGACCGCGGTGCTGGCCTCGGTGATCTTCGGCGACGCCTTCACCATGCCGATCGTCGTGGGCATCGTCCTGATCATCGGCGGAGTGCTGCTGGTCGAATTCGGCTCGCATCCACCGAGGTCGGCCGAACCGTGATGTGGCTGACGCTGGCCGGGGCCATCGTCATCGAGGTCTTCGCGACCCTCGCCCTGCGCGCCTCCGAGGGTTTCCGGAAGCGGGTGTGGATCCTGCCGGTGGTCCTGGGTTACCTGGCCTCCTTCGTACTGCTGTCGCTGACGCTGTCGCTGGGCATGCCGGTCGGCATCGCCTACGGCGTGTGGTCGGCCTGCGGGGTGGCCCTGGTCGCGGTGATCGCCCGACTGCTGTTCGCCGATCCGCTGACCCCGATGATGATGGCCGGTATCGCGCTGATCATCGGCGGCGTGCTGACCATCGAGTTGTCGGACTCAGCGGGCTGAGTCGATAAACCGCGCGCATCGTCGGCGACGGAGCAAGATGACCGTCATGACCGATCCGTCCCTGGCCGCACTCGCCCACCGGTTCGGGGTGGCCACCGCCTACCACGACTGGAACGGCAACCCGATGACCGTCGGCGACGAGACCGTGATCGCCGCACTGGCCGCCTTCGGGGTACCCGCCGGCACTGAAGAAGCCTGTGCCGCGGCACTTCTGGAGCACGATCGACGGTACTGGTCGCGCGCCCTGCCACCGGCGATCGTCGTCCGCTCCGGAGCCGAGCAGGGCTTCTGGGTGCACGTCACCCACGGCGCTCCCGCCCAGGTGTGGGTGCAGCTGGAGGACGGCACCGTGCGCAGCGGGATCCGCCAAGCCGACAATTTCACCCCGCCGTTCGACCTGGACGGCCGTCTCGTCGGCGAGGCCACCTTCGTGCTGCCGGCCGACCTCCCACTGGGCTACCACCGGTTGCATCTGCGGTCCGACGCCGCGGAGTTCGACACCGCACTGATCGTCACCCCCGCCTGGCTGGGCCTGCCGGACCGGCTGGGCAACCGGCAGGCCTGGGGACTGGCCACCCAGATCTACAGCGTCCGTTCGGAGGGCTCGTGGGGTATCGGCGATCTGGTGGATCTCACCGATCTGACGGTATGGGCGGGCGCGCGGCATCGGGCCGACTTCACGCTGGTCAACCCACTGCATGCCGCCGCGCCCACCGAACCCATGGAACCCTCTCCCTATCTGCCGACGTCGCGGCGTTTCGTCAATCCGCTCTACCTGCGGGTGGAGGCGATACCGGAGTTCGCCCGGGTGTCCAACCGCGCCAAGGTGGACAAGCTGCGAACCGCGATCGTGTGCCGGTCGGAGAAATCCGAGACCATCGACCGCGACGCGGCGTGGGCGGCCAAACGGAAGGCGCTCAAACTCGTCTACCGGGTACGGCGCTCGGCGGGCCGGGAGTTGGCCTTCCAGGCCTACAAAGACCGTGAAGGCGCCGCGCTGGAGAACTTCGCCACCTGGTGCGCGCTGGCCGAGAAACATGGCGCCGACTGGCGCCGATGGCCGGCCGAACTGCAGCGTCCGGGCGGCGCGCGGGTGGCCGAGTTCGTCGAGCGGCATCGGCGCGCGGTGGATTTCCACTGCTGGTTGCAATGGCAACTCGACGACCAGCTGGCGCAGGCGCAATCCCAGGCGCTGCGTACCGGGATGGCGCTGGGCATCGTTCACGACCTCGCCGTCGGGGTTCACCCCACCGGTGCCGACGCCTGGTCGATGCAGGACGTCCTCGCCCTCGGAGTCACCGCGGGGGCCCCGCCGGATGAGTTCAACCAGCTCGGACAGGACTGGTCCCAGCCGCCCTGGCGCCCGGATCGCCTCGAGGAGACGGGCTACGAGCCGTTCCGGGCCCTCATCTCCACGATCCTGCGGCACGCCGGCGGGGTGCGCATCGACCACATCATCGGGCTGTTCCGACTGTGGTGGATTCCCGAGGGCCTCCCGCCCACCAAGGGCACCTACGTGCGCTACGACCACGACGCGATGATCGGCATCGTCGCGCTGGAGGCCCACCGGGCCGGCGCGGTGGTGGTCGGTGAGGATCTGGGCACCGTGGAGCCGTGGGTGCGCGACTACCTGCGCGACCGCGGTCTGCTGGGAACCTCGATCCTGTGGTTCGAGCTGGACCACCACGGCGACGGCGGCCCGCTGGCCGCCGATCGCTGGCGGGAGCTGTGCCTGTCCTCGGTGACCACCCACG
>JAGQTQ010000054.1 GCA_020438905.1 Mycobacterium sp. | reverse complement strand
GTGGTCTACAACCACACCGCCGAGGGCAACCACCTCGGCCCCACGCTGTCGTTCCGCGGGATCGACAACGCTGCTTACTACCGGCTCGTCGACGACGACAAGCGCTATTACATGGACTACACCGGGACCGGCAACAGCCTCAACGTCGGCCACCCGCACTCGCTGCAGCTGATCATGGACTCGCTGCGCTACTGGGTCAGCGAGATGCACGTCGACGGTTTCCGCTTCGACCTCGCCGCCACCCTGGCCCGCGAGTTCTACGACGTCGACCGGCTCAGCACCTTTTTCGAACTGGTGCAACAGGATCCGACCGTCAGCCAGGTCAAGCTGATCGCCGAGCCATGGGACATCGGCCCAGGCGGCTACCAGGTGGGCAACTTCCCGCCGCAGTGGACGGAGTGGAACGGCAAGTTCCGCGACACCGTGCGGGACTTCTGGCGCGGCGAGGACGCCTCCCTCGGGGAGTTCGCCTACCGGATCTCCGGGTCCGCCGACCTCTACGAGGCCACCGCCCGCCGGCCTGTGGCGTCCATCAACTTCGTGACCGCCCACGACGGCTTCACCCTGCGCGATCTGGTGTCCTACAACCACAAACACAACCTGGCCAACGGCGAGGAGAACAACGACGGCGAAAGCCACAACCGATCGTGGAACTGCGGCGTCGAGGGGCCGACCGACGATCCCGAGGTCAACGCCCTGCGTCTCCGCCAGCAGCGCAACTTCATCACCACGTTGCTGCTGTCCCAGGGGGTTCCGATGATCTCCCACGGCGACGAGCTGGGGCGCACCCAATCCGGCAACAACAACGGCTACTGCCAGGACAACGAGGTCACCTGGGTGAACTGGGCCCGCGCCGACGCCGAGCTCCTGGAGTTCACCCGGGCGGTGGCCGCGCTGCGGGCGGCCCATCCGGTGTTCCGCCGCAAGCGGTTCTTCACCGGCCGGCCCGTTCGGCGGCGCGGCAGCGCGGGCCTGCCCGACATCAGCTGGTTCCGCCACGACGGCACCGAGATGAGCGACGAGGACTGGGACGCCGGCTTCGGCAAGTCGATCGCGGTCTACCTCAACGGGCACGGCATCCCCGACCTCGACCCGCGGGGGCGCCGGGTGAGCGACGACTCATTCCTGATGTGCTTCAACGCCCACCACGAGCCGATCGAGTTCACTCTGCCGCCGGGCGAGTTCGCGGCGGCCTGGACGCCGGTGGTCGATACCGCGGCCGGGCCGGGCGAGGCGGCCGGGTCGGCGGCGGTCAAGGCCGGTGACCCGGTGCGGGTGCCGGCCCGCGCGATGGTGGTGCTCCAGGCCGGCGGCTGATACCGGCTGCCAACACCGGCGCGGAGGATTCGTCGGCCGGGTCGCCGACCTCACCGGCCCGGGCCTGGCCTGCCCGACCGATGCGATCTGGCCGTGCAGTTCCGAGTTCCGGGTGACGCTGCGGGGTTCTGGGTGACGCTGCGGGGTTCTGGGTGACGCTGCGGGACGATTCCGGGCCCGGCGGCTCTCGGGGGTAATGATGCGTTTGCCCGCCTCCGAGCGACAGGGTTGCGCGGGGCGCGGGCCCCGGCCCGAGACGCCCCCGAGACGCGCACCCCCCCAGACGCACCTCCGAGACGCACCTCCCGAGCCTGAAGAGTCTTCCGGACCCCAGAAGCTTGCTCCGGCCAGAAACTTCCCGAGGCACCATGGGTTGTCGCTCGAAGGCGGGCAATTGCACTGGTGCTTCCCAACGCCGGCGCGCGCCGCCGAACGCTACCGGGGCGCCCGCCACATCGGCCACAGCGGCGGCCCCCCGCCCGGCATCGCGATCTCACCGGTCAGTTCGAAGCCGAACCGGTGGTAATAGCCGATGTTGTCGGGGTTGCTCGACTCCAGATAGGCCGGGGCGCCCTCGGCGTCACACCGATCCAGCCGCGACCGCATCAACGCGTTGCCGAACCCGCCCCCGCGCATCGCCGGATCGCTGCCGATCATCGCCAGATACCAGTGCGGTTCCTCCGGATGGTTGGCCTTCATCTCCTCGGCCAGCGCCCGGGCGATGCCCAACCGGCCGCGGAAGGCCCGGATCACCGCCGGAAGCATGGCGACCTGCTCCCGGGGCGTCTGCTCCCAGCGTCCGGGGGGATCCCACAGGGCTGCGGCGCCGACCCCGGACTCCGACACCGCGACCTCGACCCCGCCGCCGGCCAGGAAATGATGTCGCGCCATCGCGCCGAAGAACCCCGCCAGCGCCGCGGCGCGTTTGGCCGGATCGGGCTGCAGCCAGCAGAACACCGGGTCCTCACGGAAGGCCCGGCCAAGAACCCGCGCCAGGGCGGGAACGTCGGCCCTGCGTGCCGGTTGCGCGTCGATGCCCATCACCGGTCAGGCTATCCCCACCGTCAGCCCAGCAGCACCGTCGCACCCAGGGTGACCACACACACCACCACCGCGGCGGTGGTCAGGCCGTAGACCAGGGTGCCGGTCCGGCCCGTGGCGAAGCCACCCATCAGGTTGCGATCGCGCGCCAACCCGACCATCGCGATCAGCAACGGCACCAGCAGCACCGCGTTGAGCACCTGAGTACCCACCAGGATCGCGACCAGCGGCAGTTCGGGAGTCAGCACGATGACCGTCCCGATCAGGGTGATGATCCCGTAGGTCAGGTAGAAGGTCCGGGCCTCGCGGTAGGGGTCGTCGATCGCCGCCTCCACGCCGGCGTACTCACACACCGAGTACGCCGTCGACAGCGGCAGAATCGACGCGGCCAGGAAGGACGCCCCGATCAACCCGATCCCGAACAGCGTTCCCGCGGCCTCACCGGCCAGCGGCTGCAGCGCCACCGCGGCGTCGGCGGCATCGCTGATCCGCAGGCCGTCCCGGTGCAGGGTCGCCGCACAGGCCACCACCACGAAGAATCCGATCACCCCGGTCAGCACCGCCCCGGTGACCACGTCCACCCGTTCCAGGGGAAGGTCCTCGGTGCGCAGCTTCTTGTCCACCGCATAGGACTGCATGAACGACAGCCCCCACGGCGCCAGCGTCGTACCCAGCGTCGCGGTCACGATCGCCACCGCCTCCGCGGTCATCGGCATCGTCGGCACCACCGTCCCGCGCAGTGCCGCGCCCCAGTCCGGGTGGGCCAGGAAACCGGAGGCGATGTAGGCCAGGAACACCGTCGACACCAACAGCAGCAGCCGCTCGACCCGGTGGAAACTGCCCCGCAGCACCAACAACGACACGGCGAGTGCGGCGACCGGCACGCTGACGTAGCGGCTCACCCCGAACAGCTCGAAACCGGCCGCGATACCGGCGAATTCGGCGCAGGTCGTACCGATGTTGGCCACGACGAGGGCCGCGAGCACCGCGCCGCCGACCCCCACCCCGTAGCGTTGACGCACCAGCCCGATCAGCCCCTGGCCGGTCACCACGCCCATCCGCGCGGCCAGTCCGTGGAACACCACCAGCGCCACCGTCGACAGCAGCAGCACCCACAGCAGCTGGTAGCCGTGGTCGGCACCCAGCACCGAATAGGTGGTGATCCCGGCCGGATCGTCATCGGACAGCCCGGCGAGCAGACCCGGCCCCACGACCGCCAGCAGCGCGGCCCACCGGGCATCCCGGCGCCGAAGCCTCACCGGCGGCGACCGCGGATCAGATGACGCCGCCGCGGCCAGACCCCGGAGCGCAGGAACCTGCGTCCCAGCAGCGTGGGCCGGCGGGCGAGCCGATCCCGCCAGCGCAGCGCGTGCTCGGCGGGCATCGCCCCGACGATCCGGTCGGCCTGGATCTCCGGCAGCGCACGCAACACCCGTTCGCCGATATCGGGATGGACCTCCCGCACCGCGGCGGCGGCCACCGCGGGATCCTGGCCGACCAGGATCTCGGTGGCCGATTCGGTGTCCACCCGGCTCACCAGTGCGGCCAGGCTCCGCGGATCCAGCCGGTGCACCGCGGCCCGCGGGGCGGCCAGTTGCACGGCCTGCCCGTGTTCGGAGGTCAGGTGAAGATCCGACCAGGCGACGACGTCGGTGGTGCTGCGGGTGACCAGTGACCCCAACCCCAGCCGCCGGAGCACACCGCCGAAGCCCACCTCCACACCGAGAACCTCCAGCCGGGCTTCCGGCGTGCGGGCCATCACCACGTCGGCGACCCGGGCCAGCCGCTGCCCGACTACGTCGACAACCTGGGTGTCCAGCACGTCGCGCCCCAACAGGATCTCGTCCTCACCCAGCACCTCGGCGACCGAGCCCACCTCGAAAGCGGCCGTCTCCCCGGCGCACAACCCCAGCACCACCCGACCGGACTGCAGATTGGCCACCGCGTCCCAGCACAGCACCAGCGGTGCGGCGTGGCCTCGGGTGACGATCACCCGCTCGACCAGCCGCGGACCCGCCGGGCGGCCCAGCGCGACGGTCAGGTCGGCCAGCCGGCCCACCGCGTTGCCGTCGGAGCCCACCACGTCGCGGCCGGTGATCCTGCTCAGCAACAGCACGTCTGAAGCATGCCGCATTCGACCCCGTCGACGGTCCCGACCCGATCTAATCGAGAACGGGGCGGATCGAGCGGAAGCGGAGACCTGATGCGGGCATTGCGAATGGTGGGATTCGGCCGCGAACCGGAGTTGACCGAGATACCGCGGCCGGAACCGGGACCCGGCGAGGTCGTGGTCAAAGTCGGCGCCGCCGGGGCCTGCCACTCCGACCTGCACGTGCTCTACGAATTGGACGCCTCCGCAGTATGGCGATTGCCGATGACCCTGGGACACGAGACGGCGGGCTGGGTGCACGCCACCGGCACGGGGGTCAGCGGGCTGCGCGAAGGCGATCCGGTCGCGGTGTACGGCGCGTGGGGCTGCGGGGTGTGCCGGCGCTGCGCGGTGGGGATGGAGAACTACTGCGAGGTGCCCACCGCGATCGGCGGCGGCGGCCTGGGCGCCGACGGCGGGATGGCCGACTACCTGCTGGTCCCGCATCAGCGGCATCTGGTCGCACTGCCGGACGGCCTGGATCCGGTGACGGCGGCGCCGCTGACCGACGCCGGGCTGACGCCGTATCACGCGGTGCGGCGCTCCTGGCCCAAGCTGACCCCGGACGCCACCTGCGTGCTGATCGGGGTGGGCGGTCTGGGCCACATCGGGGTGCAGATCGTCCGCGCGACCACCGCCGCGCAGGTGATCGCCGTCGACGTCAAACCGGAGGCCCTCGAACTGGCGCGCACCGTCGGCGCTCACCACAGCGTGCCCTCCGACGAGCACGCCGCCGAGACGATCCGCGCACTCACCGGCGGGCGCGGGGCCGAGGTGGTCATCGACTTCGTCGGCGCCACCGCGACGATGAACCTGGCCCGGGCGGCGGCCCGGACGATGGCCGATGTCACCATCGTCGGCATCGGCGGCGGCGAGGTGCCGTTCGGATTCTTCACACAGCCCTACGAGGTGAGCATCGCCACCACCTACTGGGGCAGCAGGCCCGAACTGGTCGAACTGCTTGCGCTGGCCGGTCGCGGTCAGGTCAGCACCGAAACCAGCGTCTACCCGCTGGATCGGGGTGTGCAGGCCTACCGGGATCTGCGGTCCGGCACCGTCACGGGCCGGGCCGTGGTGGTGCCCTGAGCTGTCAGGCTCCGAGACTCGGCGAACTGGAAGGTTGGGAACATGTGGGATTTCGAAACCGACCCGGCTTATCAGCGCAAGCTGGACTGGGTCGAGGAGTTCATGCGTGAGGAACTCGAACCGCTCGATCTGGCCCCGCTGGACCCGTATGACAAGAAGAACCCCGAACTGATGGCGGTGCTGCGACCGCTTCAGCAGCAGGTCCGCGAGCAGGGGCTGTGGGCGGCCCACCTGAGCCCGGAACTCGGCGGCCAGGGGTACGGCCAGGTGCAGCTCGCTCTGCTGAACGAGATCGTGGGCCGTTCCCGCTGGGCTCCTTCGGTTTTCGGCTCCCAGGCGCCCGACTCCGGTAACGCCGAGATCATCGCCCTGTTCGGCACACAGGAGCAGAAGCAGCGCTACCTGCAGCCACTGCTCGACGGCGAGATCTCGTCCTGCTACTCGATGACCGAACCGCAGGGCGGCTCTGATCCGGGGTTGTTCGTCACCCGCGCGGAGCGCGACGGGCACGACTGGGTGATCAACGGCGAGAAGTGGTTCTCCTCCAACGCCCGCTACGCCTCGTTCTTCATCGTCATGGCGGTGACCAATCCGGAGGCCCGCACGCATCAGAAGATGTCGCTGTTCATCGTTCCGGCGGAGACGCCCGGTATCGAGATCGTCCGCAACGTCGGCGTCGGCGGGGAATCCGCCGACCGCGCCTCGCACGGCTACCTTCGCTACACCGATGTGCGGGTGCCCGCCGACCATGTGCTCGGCGGGGAGGGCCAGGCCTTCGCGATCGCCCAGACCCGCCTCGGCGGCGGCCGGGTTCACCACGCGATGCGGACGATAGCGTTGGCACGCAAAGCCTTCGACATGATGTGCGAACGGGCGGTGTCACGCCGCACCCGTCAGGGCTCGCTGGGCGATTTTCAGATGACCCAGGAAAAAGTCGCCGACAGCTGGATCCAGATCGAGCAGTTCCGGCTGCTGGTGCTGCGGACCGCATGGAAGATCGACCGCTATCAGGACTACCAGAAGGTGCGGCGCGATATCGCCGCGGTGAAGGTGGCGATGCCCAGGGTGCTGCACGACGTGGTCCAGCGCGCCATGCACCTGCACGGCGCGCTGGGCGTCTCCGACGAGATGCCGTTCGTCAAGATGATGGTCGCCGCCCAGTCGCTGGCCATCGCCGACGGACCCACCGAAGTGCACAAGCTCACCGTGGCGCGGCGAACGTTGCGCGAGTACGAACCGGTGCAGGGCCCGTTCCCGTCGGGACATCTGCCGACCCGTAAGGCCGCTGCACAGGCCCGGCTGGCGGAACTGCTCGAGCACGAGATCGCCGAGCTGTGACAGTCCTAGCCGTGCAATTCTCGGCGCTCCGCGGATCGCGGAGCGGTGTGAATTCGGTCACAAATCGGTAAGGGATTACGTCTTCTCAAACCGTGGACCGGCGCGGAGCATGACAAGTGGCGCCGGTCTCACAGGAAGGCGCAGGCGCTGGCCACACCACACGATGATCGGGGCAGCCATGTCGCAATACATCTACACCACACCACTTTTCATCATCTTCGCAGGGATGGTGCTGATCACCCTGATCGCACTCACCATGCGGTCGATCGTCCGTCGTGAGAAGGCGATGATCAACTCGCGCCTCGACGACCCGATCCGGATCGCAGCCTACGAGCAGCGCTGGCGCGGCGCGGCGTGATTCCGGCAGCGGATCACTGCCGGGTGACCGCCTGGCCCTCGTGCACGGCGGTCCCCGACCGCACGCCGTCCGCGTCGTAAAGACCGGCGACGATCACCCCACGGCCCCGCGCGGCCGCCGGGGACCGCGACTCCATCAGGTTCCAGCGGCCGGCGTGGATCGGTCGGTGGAACCAGGTCGACGAGTCGGTCGTGGCGGCGTGGTGGGTGCGGTCGGTCATCGATTGGCCGTGCACGGCCAGCACCGGGTCGACGCCGTAGATGTCGGTGACGTAGACCGCCGCGCAGGCGTGCAGCATCGGGTCGTCGGGCAACTCCGCGAGGACCCGCCACCACAGCCGCCGGACGAACTCACCGTCCTCGCGGTGATCCCCCGCCCGGAAATCACTGATCCGGATGTCGATCTCACCATCCGGCAGCGCCGGAGCCGGGCCGATCGGGCCGGTGCGCGGCAACAGGTCGGGTTCCCCGGCGGCGATGTGATCGAAATGCTCGGGGCCGTCGGCCGGCACCGCGAACAGCGCGGTGGCGCTGATCAGGATCCGCTCACCCTGACGGCCCAGCACCCGTCGCGACGAGGAGGTGCGGCCGTCGTGAAGGCACTGCACCTCGTAGCGGACCGGCTCCCCGGCGTCGCCGCCGCGCAGGAACTGCACGTGCAGGCAGGTCGGCGCCCGGTCCGGGGTCAGCGTGGCGCCCGCGGCCGCCAGCGACTGGGCGGCCAGTTGCCCTCCGTACGCACGCTTGCCGGATGGGCCGCTGGGCTTGCCGGTGAACGAGTCGGAACCGTCCGGGTTGAGCCGCAGCAGCCCGACTAGGGATGCGGTCACGTCGCGACCGAATCGGACTCGACCAGCGCGCCGGACTCGACCATCGCGGCGATCTCGGCATCGTCCAGGCCGAGCCAATCGGCGAGCACCTCGGCGCTGTGCTGGCCCAGCACCGGTGCCGCGCCGGCACGGGCGTGGGCGCCGTCCACCGACATCGGAAGCCCCGGCGCCAGGAGGTTGCCGATCCGCGGCTGGTCCAGCCGGGCGAACATCGGGTTGGCAGTCACCCGAGGGCCGGCAGCCACCTCGGCGAAGCTCTGATAGCGCTCCCAGAGCACCGAACTGGCCGATAGCGCCGCGGCGACCTCCGCGGCGGTGTGAGAGCGAAACCAGGACCCGAACAGCGCGGTGAGCACCTCGCGGTGCCGGTATCGCTGACCCTCGTCGGTGAAGTCCGCGTCAAGGGCTTCGGCTACGGCGGCAACGGCTTTGGTCGTCCCGGTCAGTTCGGTGAGGTCGTCGAAGTGCCGGCCGGTCAGCGCCACCACCATGAAGGCGGCGCCGTCGGAGCTGGTGAAATCGTGGCCGTACTGACCGAAGACGGCATTGCCGATTCTGGGCCGCTGCACGCCGTTGACCATGACCTCGGTGAGGAATCCGAGGTTGGCGGCCGTCGCCAGGGCGACATCGTCGAGTGCCAGCCGGATTCTGCTGCCCTCCCCGGTGGCGTCCCGGCGGCGCAACGCAGTGAGCACCGACAGCGCGGCGTACAGCCCGCAGCTGACGTCCCAGGCCGGCAGCACGTGGTTGATCGGGCCACGGTGCGCCCGCGGCCCGGTGATCATCGGGAAGCCGGTGGCCGCGTTGACGGTGTAGTCGACCCCGGTGGATCCGTCGCCCCGGCCGACCACTTCCAGGTGAATCAGATCCGACCGGTCGGCGACCAGGGTCGGGTGCGAATGCCATTGCCGTCCCGATGCATTGGTGATCAGCGTCCCCGCATCGGCGATGAGACGTTGCACCAGGCGCTGACCGGCGTCCGAGCGCATGTCGACCGCCATCGAACGCTTGCCCCGGTTCAGCCCGGCCCAGTAGATGCTGTTCCCCTCCGCGGTCAGCGGCCAGCGGTGATAGTCGGCGGCGCCGCCGATCGGGTCGATGCGAACCACATCGGCGCCGAGTTGGGCCAAGGTCATGCCGGCCAGCGGCACGGCGACGAAGCTGGAGATCTCGACGACCCGCACACCGGACAGCGGCGCGCCGTGGCTGGAGGAATTCACCAGCGGAAATTCACTGGGCCACAGAAATTCACTGGGCCACAGAAAACGGAATGCCGAGGCAGAACAGCGCAAACAACAGCAGAAACCACCCGGCGGCCTGCCAGATGGGCCACACACCATCGGCGCGCCAGACCCGGTAGGTGCGAACGAACGCCCCGATCCCACCCGCGAAGAGAATGACCGGGACCAGGATGGCGGCCACCATCGAGTGCCAGATGGCGGTCGCGGCGAAGGCGAAACCGGCGAGTACGAGCACTACGACGACGTAGCGCACCGCCGCCCTGAACATCTTCGGGTCGTGCCAGCGCTTCTCGACGTCGTTGATGGTGCCGATATCGCCGACGAGTTCTTCACCGTTCGGGTTGGTAGTCATGGTCTCCTCCCCTCCAGGGTAGGCCGTACCGGCGCGCTACTCCACCCTGCCGAGACTCACGCCGAGCGGGTAGGGGAATTGCGGCCGCGGTTACGGTGACGCATGCGCCTCGTCCTGATCTCCGACACCCACATTCCGCTCCGCGCACGGGACCTCCCGGCGCGGCTGTGGGAGCAGATCGAGGCCGCCGACGTGGTGGTGCACGCCGGCGACTGGGTCGACGTCGCGCTTCTGGACCGCCTCGAGCGGCGTGCGGCGCGGCTGATCGGATGCTGGGGTAACAACGACGGACCGGAGTTGCGCTCCCGGCTGCCCGAGCGCGCCGACGCCACGCTGGCCGGCCTGCGGTTCACCGTCGTCCACGAGACCGGCGCCGCGTCCGGCCGCGAGTCGCGGATGGCACGCGACTACCCCGACACCGACGTCCTGGTGTTCGGACACAGCCACATCCCGTGGGACAGCACCGCGCCCAACGGTCTGCGGTTGCTCAACCCCGGCTCGCCCACCGACCGCCGCCGCCAACCGTTCTGCACGTACATGACCGCGACGCTCGAGTCCGAGAAACTGGCGGAGGTCAGCCTGCACCGGCTGTGAGGGAGTCCCCGGACCCCGGGTCCACGGCGCTGCGCAGCCGGTTGGCCAGCCCGCTGGCTCGCACCGCGCGGCGGTCGACCGCGGCGCGCACCTGGGCGGCGGTGCCGATCACCCGGACCTTCTCCCGCGCCCGCGTGACCGCGGTATAGAGCAGTTCCCGGGTCAGCAGCCTGGAGTCCTCCGGCGGCAGCAGCACGCTGACCTCGACGGCCTGGCTGCCCTGACTCTTGTGGATGGTCATCGCGTGCATGGTCTCGATGTCGGCCAGCCGGCTGGGGGACAACTCCAGCGGTCCGGCGGCGCCGGCCAGCACCGCGCGCAGAACACCGTCGCGCAGCACCGCGACCCCGGTGTCCCCGTTGTAGAGGCCCAGCCCGTAGTCATTGGCGGTGACCAGCACCGGCCGTCCCGGGTACCACGCCGCCCACAACGGGGTGTCGGTCTGTTCGGCGAGCCAGCGCTCGATCTGACGGTTCCAATAGCTCACCCCGTGGAGCCCGCGCCGATGCGCGCACAGCAGCCGGTGCTCATCGAGGATCCGCAACGCCTGGTCGGCATCCCCGAGTACCGCCGCCTCGCGCAGCTGCAGGGCATGGGGCACAACCACTTTGCGCAGGATGCCCGACGGGTCACCGGTGTCGAGCCACTCGATGTGCTGGCCTCCGGCGGCCAGCACCTCGATCGCCGCCTCGGCGTTCCCGTCGCGGATCGCTCCGGCCAGTGCACCGATCGAGGCGCCGAAGCGGTGCGAGGTGACCAGCCGGGCGACCGGGGAGTCCTGCACCGCGTCGAGCCCCTCCACCAGATCGGCCAGCACCGCACCGGCCTCGACCGAGGCCAGCTGGTCGGCGTCGCCCACCAGAACCAGCCTCGACTCCGGCCGCACCGCCTCCAGCAGCCTCGCCATCATGGTCAGCGACACCATCGAGGTCTCGTCGACGACGATCACGTCGTGTGCCAGCCGGTTGTCCCGGTTGTGCCGGAACCGCGAGGAGGTGTCCGGCCGGCTTCCCAATAGACGGTGCAGCGTGGTGGCCGACAGTTCCGGAAGGCGCTCGCGGTCGGCGGGGTCGAGCGCGTCGA
>JAGQTQ010000175.1 GCA_020438905.1 Mycobacterium sp. | reverse complement strand
CGCACCTTCGAGCGCGAGTACCGCACCCGGCTCAAGACCTACCTGGAGTCCCAGCTCGAGGAGCTCGGCCAGCGTGGATCTGCGGCGCCGGTGGATTCCGGTGACGGTGGGTACACGCAGTACCAGTAGCGGTGCCGTCTAGGATCCCGCAGGTGGGAGCCGACGAACCACGCGTGAGCCCGCGGGAGGCATGGCGATGCTGATCGTCGCATTGGTGTTGGCCGTGATCGGCCTCGCGGCCCTGGTCACCGCGGTGGTGACCAGCAACGAGATCGTCGCCTGGGTGTGCATCGGCGCGAGCGGGTTGGGAGTTCTGCTGCTCGTGGTCGATGCCATTCGCGATCGTGCACGGCGCGGAGCCATGGCGGCCCCCGTCGCGGCCGGCGCTGTTGTGGCGGCAGCCGCCGAGACCGAGGTCATCGAACCGGAGGAGTCCACCGAGGTGATCGAATCCGTCGAGGCCGGCCGGAGTCCGGAGGCCCCCGACCTGCGGGACGCCGATATGGAGGACCTCGAGGCCGAGATCGCCGACGAGGACCACCCCGAAGAGGTGGTTCACGACGAACCGGATTACGACCTGCCCAGCGATGACGAGCAGGAGTTCCCCGAGTCGGCTGAAGAGGCGGCCATCCACACCGTCGATGAGGACTACCTCGCCGCCCAGGACGCCGAGGCCCAGCGCGAACAGCCGTGACCCGGACGTCGGAGAAGGGGGAGCATGGGTATCGAGTACGCCAGCGTCGTCAGCCATCCTCTCGACGAGGTGTTCGCCTGGCACACCCGGCCGGGCGCGATGCGCAGACTGGTACCGCCGTGGCAGCCGATGACGGTGGTCAAGGAGACCGAATCACTGGCTGACGGACGTGCGATTCTGGGCCTTCCCGGCGGATTACGCTGGGTGGCCCAGCACGATCCGGCCGGTTACGACCCGCCGCACCAGTTCGTCGACGTGCTCTCCTCGGACGGGCTGATGACGTTGCCGCCCAGGGTGATCGGCTGGTGGCGGCATACCCACCGCTACAGCGACGCCGGCGGTGGTACCACCCGGGTCCACGACATCGTCGACACGACCGTGCCCGGCGCGGCGCTGCGGTCCACCTTCGCCTACCGGCACCGTCAGCTGGCCGAGGACCTCGCCGCCCATCGGGACGCCGCCGAGTCCGGTGCCGGGCCGATGGTCGTCGCGATGACCGGATCCTCCGGGCTGGTCGGCACCGCGCTGTCGGCGCTGCTGACCACCGGCGGTCACCGGGTGATCGGGCTGGTGCGCCGGGATCCGGTCGGTGCCGATGAAAGGCGTTGGGAGCCAAACCAACCCGATCCGGGTCTGCTAGAGGGTGTGGACGCCGTGGTGCACCTGGCCGGGGAGTCGATCGCCGGCCGTTTCACCGAGTCGCACCGGCGGGCCATCCGCGACTCCCGTATCGAGCCCACCCGGAGGTTGGCTGAGATCGCCGCCGGCACCTCCGGCGTGCGGACCTTCGTCAGCGCCTCGGCGATCGGTTTCTACGGTCATGACTGCGGCGACACCGTACTCGACGAGGGCAGCCCCCGGGGCCGGGGTTTCCTGGCCGACGTGGTGGCCGACTGGGAGGCCGCGACCGCGCCGGCTGCCGACGCCGGGCTCCGGGTGGTGACGGTGCGGACCGGGATCGTGCAGGCCGCTGCCGGAGGCACCTTGCGGCTCCTGCGGCCGCTGTTCGCCCTCGGGCTGGGCGGGCGGCTCGGCAGCGGCCGGCAATGGCTGTCCTGGATCGGCATCGACGACCTTCTCGACGTCTACTACCGCGCCCTCTACGACGCCCGACTGGCCGGCCCGGTCAACGCGGTGGCCCCCAACCCGGTTCGCAATTCCGACTACACCCGGGCGCTGGCGCAGACACTGCGTCGGCCGGCGCTGCTTCCGGTGCCCGCGATCGGCCCGCGGGTCCTGCTCGGCCGGCAGGGTGCGGTCGAACTGGCCGAGGCCGATCAGCGGGTGGTGCCGGCCCGGCTGCGCGACCTCGGGCACCGGTTCCGCCAACCCGACGTCGCCGACGCGCTGGCCCACCAACTGGGCCACGACCCCGCCCCGGGAGTCCTCTAGTCGCCTGCGGTCCGGTGACTTTAGCCCCGCGCGGAGGGCGGGGACTTCGTGCAGGATGGGGGAATGGCCTCCCTCGAACCGGTCATCACCGACCCGGTTGTCATCGACACCGCGGGTTTGGGCGATCTCATCGGCGCACTGCGCCGGCGGGGCTACCGCGTGGTCGGGCCGACGCGGCGGGACAACGCCATCGTGCTCGCCGAACTGGACAGCGCCGATGACCTGCCGCACGGCTGGGGGGTCGATGTCGCGCCGGGGACCTACCGGCTGCGCCGCCGTTCCGACCGTGCGGCGTTCGGGCACTCGGCCGGACCGCAGTCCTGGAAGCAGTTCCTGCACCCGCCGCGGCAACGGGTGTTCTCGACGGACACCACCGGCGAGGAGCAGCCGGCGCGGTATGCGTTCCTGGGCGTGCGCGGCTGTGATCTGGCCGCCATGGGAGTCCTCGGGCGGGTGCTCGCCGGTGGGGAGCACCCCGACTCCGGCTACCGGGCCCGGCGCGACGGTGCATTCGTGGTCGCGGTCAACTGCACCGAACCCGGCGGGCTGTGCTTCTGCGCGTCGATGGGCACCGGACCTGCGTGCGCGCCCGGATACGACTTGGTGCTCACCGAACGAGTCGACGGCGAGACGTTGAGCTACCTGGTCGAGACGGGCAGCCCGGCCGGGGCCGAGGTGCTCGCCGAAGTGCCCCGCCGGGCGCCGGCCTCCGGGGAGCGTGCCGCGGCGGCAGAGGCGGTCGCCGCCGCCGCCGACCGGATGGGACGGCGGATGCCCGAGG
>JAGQTQ010000053.1 GCA_020438905.1 Mycobacterium sp. | reverse complement strand
TGCCGCGTGCTCGTCGTGCGGACAGTGGTAACGCTCCGTTATCCGGAGACATTCCCAGGAGTGCCGTCGCGCTCAGCGGCCGAACCGCGTCGCAACGACTTCACTAAGTTACGACAGGGGCTCGACAGAGTCAAATCCGCTGAGCACCAACGGCGTTTGACCTTCGTCACACCGGCCGTCATCAGCTGTAAACGCGCTGCACACCGGCGATATTCCGCTTGCCGCGCCGCAGAACAAGCCAGCGTCCGTGCAGGAAGTGCGAGGAATCGGCCACCCAGTCCTCGCCGTCCACCCGGACGTTGTTGACCGATACCCCGCCCTCGGCGACGGTTCGGCGGGCCGCTCCCCTGCTCTCCGAAAGCCCCGTCGCCACCAGGAGATCGATGATGCCGGCGGCGCCGCCGGGCGGAAGCTCGGCTACCGATGTCTCGCGCAGCGCGGCGGCCAGGGTGGACTCATCGAGCCGATCCAGATCGCCACGGCCGAACAACGCCACCGAGGCGTGCTCGACTGCCTCGGTGGCGCTGTCGCCGTGGACCAGCGTGGTCAGCTCGCGCGCCAGCCGGCGCTGGGCGGCCCGCTCGTGCGGTCTGGCCTCGGTGGCCTCGGCCAACTCGGCGAGTTCGTCGGCGGTCAGGAAAGTGAACCACCGCAGGTACCGGACCACGTCGGCGTCGGCGGTGTTGATGAAGTACTGGTACCAGGCGTACGGGCTGGTCATCTCGGGATCGAGCCAGAGGCTGCCGCCGCCGGTGGACTTTCCGAACTTCGTGCCGTCGGCGGAGGTGACCAGCGGCACGGTCAGGGCGTGCACCGTGGCGCCGAGTTTCTGGCGGACCAACCGCACCCCGGCGATGATGTTGCCCCACTGGTCCGAGCCGCCGATCTGCAGTGCACAGCCGTGGCGCCGGTGCAGTTCGACGTAGTCATTGGCCTGGAGCAACATGTAGCTGAATTCGGTGTAGGAGATCCCCTCACCGTCGAGGCGGCGCCGAACGGTGTCGCGATCGAGCATGACGTTGACCGAGAAGTGTTTGCCGACGTCACGGAGGAATTCGATCGCGCCCAGTTGCCGGGTCCAGGTGAGGTTGTTCTCCACCAGAGCGCCGCTCGGCGAGTTGTCGAAGTCGACGAACCGTTCGAGCTGACCTCGGATCCGTTCGGACCACTGCGCGACGGTGTCGGCGGTGTTCAACGTCCGCTCGCCGGTTTCCCGCGGGTCACCGATCAGTCCGGTCGCCCCGCCGGCCAGCACGATCGGCCGGTGGCCCGCCAGCTGGAACCGTTTTAGCGTGAGCAGCGGCACCAGGTTCCCGGCGTGCAGGCTGGGAGCGGTCGGGTCGAACCCGGCATAGACCGTCATCGGCGGGGTTGCGGCGGCCGCAGCGAGCGCGTCGATATCGGTGGTCTGCGCGATGAGCTCTCGCCAGGCCAGCTCGTCGAGAATCGTCGGGATCATGGGTCGATCTTCTCGCATCCCCCGGGCTCAGTCGTCCTCGCCCGGCCGCGGCGCACGTGGACTGCGCCGGTAGGACGACACCTCGGGACGGCCCGGAATCGACAATCGCCAGGCCCGGTCAGCGGCCCGGCTGACGCCCACTCGGGGTCCGGCGACCTCGGCGCAGCCCTCTTGCAACCGGAGGCTGACCGCCGACCGGGGGTCGAACACGTCCAGTCCGTTGTCCCCCATGGTGATGCCCATCGAAGCGCAGAGATTACCGGGACCGCGGGCCAGCGCATCGACGGCGGCGGCCGGCCCGCGTCGGCTCCGGGCCTCGGCGACACCGGACCTGATGGCCGCGGCCCTAAGCAGCACCGCCGCCGCGGAACCGTCGGGACCGCAGGAGATGTTGGCGCACACATGGATTCCGTAGCTTCGGTAGGTGTACAGCCGTCCCGGCGGCCCGAACATCACCGCGTTGCGTGCACTCGGGCCGCGGTAGGAGTGGGAGGCGGCATCGGGCCACGGTCCCGTCGGCGGGCCGCCGTAGGCCTCGACTTCCACCACTAGGGCCTGCACCCCGCGACAGCTGATCACCGCACCCAGCAACCGCTGGGCGGCCGTCAGCGGGTCGACCTCCAGGCGCTGCGCATTCACGCCTCGGTGAGGGCCATCAACCGGTCGTGTTCCTCGGGTCCGACATCGGAGGACTCGTCGACGAGCAGCACCGGGATGCCGTCGTCGATGCGATACGACTTGCGCAGCCGGGGGTTGTAGAGAACGTCGCCGATCATCAGCAGCGGTCCGCGGTCGGCCGGACAAACCAGGATGCTCAGCAGTTTCGAGTCGAGCACGTCGGCTAAGGCATCGGCGGCAGCGGGGCCGGGGCGACCGGCGACGGAGCACCCGGCTGCCCATAGCCCGGGTTGCTGTCGCCGGGCATCTGACCGGCTCCCATCACGGCGCTGTTGGCGTTCTGCTGGGACTGGGCCTGCTGCAGGATCTGGGTCTGGGCCTTGATCTTCTGCTGGTAGGCGATGGTGTCCTTGAGCGCCGAGATCAGCGGATTCTGGTTGGGCCGGTACTTCATCGCCGCGGAGATCCCATCGAGGTATTTCTTAGACGGCTTGAAGCCCATCGCGCGCAGCTTCAGCGAGATCTTCAGCAGGTTCGACAGTTGGCCGCCGCCGACGCCGACGGCGTACTCCTCGGCGAGTTGGTCGAGAACATCACCCTGGGCCTGTTGGGCCTGTTGGGAGGATCCGGCAGCGGCGGCGGCCGAAGTTCCCGCCCCATAAGTCCCGGCCCCATAGGAACCGGACCCATACGCTCCGGAGGCAGATCCCGATGCCGCGGACTCGGAGGTTGCGGCTTCCGGCGGCGCCGCGGCCTCAGTCGGTGTCGGATCCGCAGTGGGCTCGGCATGCACCATCGCGGCCGGCCCGACGAACAGACCCGCGGCGACCGTCATACCCACGGCGGCGCTGAGCACTCCCCCGCGCCGGCGTGATCCCTGCCAGCTTGCTTTGGTCATGCATTCCCCTCCAACGTGGGCATCTGCTAGCGGCGAGCCTAACAGCGTTCCCCGAAACCCCTACCGATCAGTTCCTGACCAGAGCGGCCCGGGCGGCGGCCGTCAGCCTCCTATACCTGCCCGTATCGGCGTCGAGGTACCACGTGTTACGCCCGGCCGTGGGCACACCGGCGGCGCGCAGGGCCGAGACCACCGGGCGGTAGGAGGCGCTGACCGCCAATTCCGGCACGACGTGAACGATGTCCGGCGGCAGGCCCGTCGGCATGCCCCCGACCGCCTCTCCGATATCGGCGGAGGTCACGCTCATCCCCGGCCGCAGTGTGAGCGCGGTGACTGCCAGGGTCCCACCCGGCGTCTGCACCCCGTATGTCACCGCCAGGTCGACCGCGGAAATGCCCCCGATGGCGTCGGTGACCGGCGCCGGGTAAACCACTCCCCGCGGTGTGCGGAGCAGACCGGAACGATTGCCCAGCAGGAAGTAATCGCCGTCGGCGTCGCGCCAGAACACGTACTCGGTGGAGATCCAAATATCCCCCGCGGCGAACACCCCGCGTTTGACCGACGCAGTCGGGTCGATCGGCCCCCACGGCTTGGCGAGCAGGACGCCGATCTCCTCGCGGCGCGCTCTCTGCACGAATCCTCGGTTGTCCTCGAGGATCAGATCCTCCTCCGGGTCGTAGGCGGCCAGTTCCACCTCGCCCCCGCCGGGCAACGGTCGACCCTCGCTGCCCACCTTGACTCCCGCGACGTTGGCAAGCACGGCCTGCCCGTCGGAGGTGGCGAAGAACTCCACAACCCTGGCCGGTGCGAAGAGTTCCAGGATCCGCTCCCACAGGCCGGTCGGCATGCCCGAACCCATGAAGAGCCGGATCGGGTTGTTACCCGACATCGTGAAGTTGGGATCGTCGATGACCTCGCGCAGCATCGACCAGGTGTAGGTGACCACCGAGACGCCGTACTGGCGCACCTCGTCGAGGAACCGTTCCGGACACAGTCCCCGGGACAGCGCGATGCGGGAGCCGGCAACCACCGAGCCGCCGAGGCTGACCAACAGACCCGACTGGTGGTGCAGGGGCGTGAGGCAGTAGACGGTGTCGTTGCGGTTCAGCGCCGCCGCCGATGCGGTGCCGAACGCCGACAGCGACCAGCGGTAGTTGGTGATCTGCTTGGGCACCAGGGCCCCGCCGCCGACCGAACTGAACACCACGAACGCCACATCGCGCGCGTACGAGGGATTGGGGCGGTACCAGCCGGGCAGTTCGACCGCGTCGGGGT
Source organism: Mycobacterium sp. (assembly GCA_020438905.1). GTDB lineage: Bacteria > Actinomycetota > Actinomycetes > Mycobacteriales > Mycobacteriaceae > Mycobacterium. Next base: position 34,208 of record JAGQTQ010000053.1, on the reverse strand, counting down.
CGATCCGTTCCATGTCGATGACGTCGGAGTCGGCCGGCAGATCGAGTTGACGGCTCTCGCCGCCACCGAGAACCAGCGTCTGCACCGGCAGTGCGCTAGCCGCGGCGAGGTTGGCCGGATCGGCGATGACGTCGGTGATCCCGCCCAGCCGGGCCGCCTCCTGCAGGTCCGCGTCGGGGGGCATCAGCACCGCGACCGCTCCCAGCCGGGACAGGGCCGCGATGGCGACCAGCGCACTCGGGCGGGTGTCCATCAGCACGCCGACCCGGCTGCCCTGACGCACTCCGACTTCGATCAGACCCCGAACGACGTTGTCGATTCGCCGCTCGACGGCCTCGTAGGTATGCACGCGTCCGTCGAACAAGAGGAATTCGCCGTTGGGCGCGGCCTCGGCCTGCTCGGAGATGATCCGCCCGAGCGAGATCCGGGTGTGGTCGTTGATCTGGCCGAGCCGGACCAGCCTCGGCAGGGTGCGGACGGTCTCGACGGCCAGCGTGCGCACCGAGAGGTTGGCGGCGATCACAGCCTCTGCCGCTCCCTTGGCCAGCGACGTCGCCAGTTCGGCGCCCTGGGCCATGCCCAGCATGAGACGCGAGTTCAGCGGCACCCCTGCGGAGTCCGCCCCGGCCGGCTCCACGTCCTTCATCAGCGAGATGTTGGCCGGCCGAGGTTCCCGGCCCGACACCCACAGCACCCAGTCGGCGACGGTCGGCCAGGTGTTGGCGGCGGCCTTCGACCCGACCACCAGACCGAAGTGGCCGGCCCGGATCATCACCTCGTAGACGTCGGCGTTGGGCGCGGCGCGCTTGATGCCGCGGACCGCCGGCGGCTGGCCGATGTCATCGACCTCTCCCACGAAAGCCAGTACCGGACAGGTGATGTCGGACAACGTCACCAACTGGCCCTCGACCGCGAAACCCCCGGTCATCATCCGGTTGTGCGCGACGAACTGTTTGAGCAGCTCGGCGACCGCGGGGCCGGACCAGGCGATCCAGCCCTCCCGGTCGAGGAACCGCCGTTGCTGCTCACGCGGCAGCAGCGCCTCGCGGTCGTGCAATTGGAAGAGGAACTCCACCTTGGACCGGACGCTCTTGATCGGGTCGAGCATCTGGAACCCGGTGCGCGCCAGCCACCCCGGGATGTCGATATGGCTGAACACATGATCGGCCAGGAAGTCGGCCACCCCGACGGCCATGTCGGCGGGCAGGCCGCCGGGCAGGCCGGCCAGGGTGTCGACCGGCGATCCGAAGGCCACGACGCTGGCGATGTCCTTGGACCGGCGGTAGGCCGCGGTCTGGTAGCAGAACATGCCGCCCTGGGAGTAGCCGGCGAGGTGGACGCTCTGGCCGGTGGCGCCGTTGACCGTCTCGATGGCTTGGCTCAGCGCCACGATGTGGTCGGTGAGCGTGCGCTCCATACCGCCCTCGACCTCGTCCGGCGAGCCGTAGTCGATCACCCACGGGTCGATCCCGGCGGCGTGCAGGATGCCGACGGCACCGTCCTCGCGGGTGACGTCCCACATGTTCGCCGACATCATCATGGGATGGACCATCAGCACCGGCGGTCCGGGCTTGGCGTGGCCGGGCCGGCTGTCCGGCGGGAAGTACCGCCGCAGCTTGTACATGTTGGTGCTCTCGACGATCTGGAACGGCGACGGCACCGCCCCGGTCTCCAGTCCGCCGAACCGGGCCACCTCGAAGCCGTTCTGGGCGGTCGCCACCAGGCGCTCCAGAGGTTTGGTGATTGCCGACAAACCTAGATCCACCATTGCTCCCTGCCGAATGCCCTGCCAACCCCAGCGCTGCGTGCCCTCCCCGACAGCCCGCTCATCATGGCATACCGCCGCCCGACCCCCGCATGCCTCGATACCCCGCAGCCAGGCGCTTTGAACATCAGTAAGGTCGTCGCGGTGGCACACCTGCTGGGCGCCGAGGCGCTGCACCTGAAGTATCCGACGCAGGTGGTGTTCGACGGCCTGACCGTCGGGGTCAACGAGGGCGACCGGATCGGCATCGTCGGGCGCAACGGTGACGGTAAGTCCAGCCTGCTGGGCATGCTCACGGGCCGGATCACGCCCGATTCCGGGCGGGTCACCCGCCGCGGCGGGCTTCAGGTGGCCGCACTCGATCAGGCCGACACCCTCGACCCGGCGGCCTCGGTGGGCTCGGCACTGGTCGGCGATCGGCCCGAGCACGATTGGGCCGGCGACCCGCGGGTCCGCGACGTCGTCGCCGGCCTGGTGTCCGATATCGACTGGAACGCCCCGACCGGAACTCTCTCCGGAGGACAGCGCCGCCGGGTGCAGCTGGCGGCGCTGCTGCTCGGCGACTGGGACGTCATCGCCCTTGACGAGCCCACCAACCACCTCGACATCGAGGGCGTCACCTGGTTGGCCGGTCACCTCGGGAAACGCTGGTCGCGCAACTCCGGCGGGCTGCTGCTGGTCACCCACGACCGCTGGTTCCTCGACGAGGTGGCGACCACCACCTGGGAGGTCCACTCCACCGAAAAAGGCGGGGTCGTCGAACCGTTCGACGGCGGCTACGCCGCCTACGTGCTGCAGCGGGTCGAGCGGGACCGGATCGCGGCCGCTGCCGAGGTCAAGCGGCAGAACCTGATGCGCAAGGAGTTGGCCTGGCTGCGCCGCGGCGCGCCGGCCCGTACGTCCAAGCCCAAGTTCCGGATCGATGCGGCCAACCAGCTGATCGCCGACGTGCCCCCGGTTCGCAACACCGTCGAACTCGCCAAGCTGGCGACCGCGCGGCTGGGTAAGGACGTCATCGACCTGCTGAACGTGTCGGTGTCCTACGGCGAGAGAGCCGTTCTGCGAGAAGTGGAATGGCGAATCGCGCCGGGTGAGCGCACCGGGATCGTCGGGGCCAACGGCGCAGGAAAGTCGACCTTGCTGGGCCTGATAGCCGGCACCGTCACCCCCGACAGCGGGCGGGTCAAGCGCGGCAAGACGGTACGGCTGGGAATGCTGGATCAGCAGTCGGGGCGACTGACGGAACTGGCCGATGACCTGGTTCGCGACGTAGTGGGCCGGCTCAAGGCCGGCTACGAGGTGGACGGCAAGGAACTCACCCCGACACAGCTGTTGGAGCGCTTGGGTTTTCGCCGCGACCAGCTCTCGGCCCGGGTGGGTGATCTGTCCGGCGGCCAGCGGCGCCGGCTGCAATTGATGCTGACCCTTCTCGACGAACCGAACGTGCTCATGCTCGACGAACCCACCAACGATGTGGACATCGACATGCTCTCGGCCACTGAGGATCTGCTGGATTCCTGGCCCGGGACCCTCATCGTTGTGTCCCACGACCGCTATCTGCTCGAGCGGGTCACCGATCAGCAGTACGCCATCCTCGACGGCCATCTGCGACATCTGCCCGGCGGTGTGGACGAGTACCTGCGGATCGCGGCACAACGGCCATCCACCGATTCGGCTAAGGGCCGGCCGCCGGAGACCGCCGAGTCCGAGAACCTGTCCGGTGCGGCATTGCGGGCCGCCCAGAAAGAGGTCTCCGCACTAGACCGGTCGATAGGCAAGCTCACCGACCGGATCAACGCCAAACACGTCGAACTGGCCGAACACGATCAGTCCGACCATGTCGGAATCGGTATTCTCACAGCGCAACTGCGTGAACTGGAGGCCGAACTGGCCACCGCGGAGAACCGCTGGCTGGAACTGTCCGAACGGGTCGAGTCAGCCGGCTGAGCCGACCGAAACCTCGTCGGGAATCGGGTACCGGCGCACGAAGAGCAGACCGCAGCACGCCAGTACACCGGCGGTCAGGACGCTGGCACTGACCACCGCGTGCTGGGCGATCATCCCGAAGACGAAGCTGCCTGCCGCCATCGACCCCTGGAGGACCAGTGAGTACAGCGAGTTCATCAGGCCACGCATCTCCTTGGGCGCGGCGACCTGTACCGCGTACTGGTGACTGATGCTCAGCACGCTCCAGCAGAAGCCGAGGAACAGCAGGAATCCCCCGTCCAGGAACATGCTGTCCCATCGGCTGATGCCCAGCACCGAGAGCGCGAAAACGCCGGCGGCGATCGTGGACAGGGTGTTGAGCCGGACACGTCGCCTGAGCGCCGGCATCAGCGACACCCCCGAGGCCGCGCCGATTCCCAGCAGGGTGAGCAGCCCGCCGTACCCGAGCAGATCGGTCTGGATGTTGTCCTTGGCCTCCAGGGGAAGCAGCGCCAGGACCGCCGAACACGGGACCATCAGGAAGGCACAGCGGATCATCGGTCCGTAAAGCTGCGGTGATGTGCGCATGACGGCCCACCCGTCGCAAAGCTTGGTGGCTGTCCTGCCGCCGGCCGAGGGAGTCATCGAAGGGCGGGGCAGCCGCAGCAGTGCCACGATCATCACGAGGTGCGAGGCCGCCCGCGCGGCGAAAACGGTCCCGATGCCGGCCAGTCCGAGAAAGTAGCTGCCCATGACCGGCCCCGCGGTCTGGGCAAGCCTATTGCTCAGTGAATTCAGTGAGATGACGGTGACCAGCTTGTCGTCCGGCGCCATGTCGTGCAGGAAGGGTTTCCATGCCCCCTGCTGCACGGCCAGCCCGGCCCCGATCAGAAAAAGGATCGACAGGATCCACCACGGGGTGAGGTCCCAGTACCAGGCGATCGCGGCGAGCACCCCGGTGAGCAGCAGCATCCAGACCTGGGAAGCCAGCAGTAGCGGTCTGGAACCCCAGGTGTCGTTGGCGATTCCGGCCGGAATGCTGAAGAAGAAGAACGGCAGGCTCACCATGGTCTGCACCATGGTGACCAACACGGCGTTGCCGGTCAGCGAGGTCATTGTCCACCCGCAGCCCAACTGCAGCATGACCATGCCGAGGGTCAGGATGAGGTTGGCGCCCCACAACTCGCGGAATCCGGCGTCGGCGAACAACTCTCGGCCGGCGCCCCGGCGCTTCACCTGTTCAGCGAGCTTCTCAGGGCAGCCGCGGAGGTGCGAACCTGCGACAACTGGTCGGCGACGCGTTCCGGCGCGGTCCCGCCCCGGGCGTTGCGCGCGGCCACCGAACCGGTGACGGTGAGCACCTCGCGAACCTCGGGTGTGAGCTGCGGGCTGATCTCGGCCAGTTCGGAGTCGGTCAGCTCCTCGAGTCCGACGCCACGGCTCTCGGCGACCCGCACCGCCGCACCGGCGGACTCGTGGGCCACCCGGAACGGCACACCGCGACGCACCAGCCACTCGGCGATATCGGTGGCCAGCGTGTAGCCCGCCGGCGCCAGGGCCGCCATCCGCTCGACGTCGAAGTCCAGCGTCGCGACCAGGCCGGCCATCGCCGGAAGCAGGAGCTCCAACTGGGCCGCCGAGTCGAACAGTGGTTCCTTGTCCTCCTGCAGATCCCGGTTGTAGGCCAGCGGCTGGGCCTTGAGGGTGGCCAGCAGACCTGCCAGGTTGCCGATCAGCCGGCCGGCTTTGCCGCGCGCCAACTCGGCGATATCGGGATTCTTCTTCTGCGGCATGATCGAGCTGCCCGTCGACCAGGCGTCGTGCAGGGTGACGTAGCCGAATTCTGTTGTGCTCCATAGGATGATGTCCTCGGCCAGCCGAGACAGGTCGACGGCGATCATCGCCAGCACGAAAGCCGCCTCGGCGGCGAAGTCACGCGCGGCGGTGGCGTCGATCGAGTTCTCCGCCGCCGCGGCGAAACCGAGGTCGGCGGCGATGGCGTCGGGGTCCAGTCCCAGGGAGGATCCGGCCAGCGCACCGGATCCGTACGGCGACACCGCGGCGCGCCGATCGAAATCGCCGATCCGGTCGACGTCACGCAGCAGCGGATGGGCGTGGGCCAGCAGGTGGTGGGCGAGCAGAACCGGCTGGGCCGCCTGCAGATGGGTCTTGCCCGGCATGACCGCCCCCGGATGCCTGTCGGCCTGGTCGGCCAGGGCGGCGACGACCTCCAGCACGCCGTCGGCGATCCGTCGCATTGCGTCGCGCAGCCACATCCGGAACAGCGTGGCGACCTGGTCGTTGCGCGAGCGGCCGGCCCGCAACCGGCCGCCGAGTTCGGCGCCGACCCGGTCGATGAGGCCGCGCTCCAGCGCCCCGTGGACGTCCTCGTCGGTGACCAGCGGTGTGAAACTGCCGTCGGCGACATCAGAGCCCAGACTGTCCAGTCCGGCCAGCAGTCCGTCACGCTGGTCATCGGTCAGCAGCCCGGCCCGGTGCAGAACGGCGGCGTGCGCCCGCGAGGCCGCGATGTCGTAGGGCGCCAGCGCCCAGTCGAAGTGGGTGGACTTGCTCAACGCCGCCAGGGCGGGTGCGGGCCCGTCGGCGAACCGTCCGCCCCACAGCGACCCTTCGTTGGTGCTCATCGGGTCGCTTCCGTCTCTTGCGCCCTCTGCGCGAGCAGACACAAGTGACCCGCGACACGCCGGGAAATCCGACACTTTACGTCTGCTCGCGCAAGGGGGGCGGGGGTCATCGGGTGCGGTCCCGCTGCGCGGCGACCTTCGACGACAGTCCGTGAATGTGGACGAACCCCTTGGCCGAGGACTGGTCGAAGGTGTCGCCCTCGTCATAGGTGGCCAGGTTGAAGTCGTAGAGGGACTGGGGACTACGGCGCCCGTTGACGGCGATGTGCCCGCCGTGCAGCACCAACCGGACCTCTCCGGTCACCCGCTCCTGGGTGTTGGCGACGAACGCCTCCAGCGCAGTCTTCAGCGGCGAGAACCACAAACCGTCGTAAACCAGTTCGCACCAGCGCTGGTCGGTGGTCCGCTTGAACCGGCCCAGCTCCCGCTCGAGGGTGACGTGCTCGAGTTCGGTGTGGGCGGTGATCAACACCATGGCGCCGGGGGCCTCGTAGATCTCACGGCTCTTGATGCCGACCAGGCGGTCCTCCACCACGTCGAGTCGGCCCACCCCCTGGGCACCGGCGCGCCGGTTCAACTCGACGATCGCCTCCAGCACGCTGACCTCGGTGCCGTCGATGCTCACCGGAACGCCCCGCTCGAACCCGATGACCACCTCGTCGGGGGTGTTCCAGTTCATCGTGGGGTCTTCGGTGTAGTCGTAGACGTCCTTGGTGGGGGCGTTCCACAGATGCTCCAAGAAGCCGGTCTCCACCGCGCGGCCCCATACGTTCTGATCGATGGAGAACGGCGACCGCTTGGTGACGTTGATCGGGATCGCGTTCTCCTCGGCGAAGGCGATCGCCTTCTCCCGCGTCCACGCGTAGTCGCGGACCGGCGCCAGCACCTCCAAATCCGGTGCCAGCGAAGCGAATCCGACCTCGAAACGGACCTGATCATTACCCTTCCCGGTGCAGCCGTGAGCCACCACACCACCGCCGTGCTCCCGAGCGGCCGCGACCAGATGCTTGACGATCAAGGGCCGGCTCAGCGCCGACACCAGCGGATAGCGGTCCATGTAGAGGGCGTTCGACTGGATGGCGGGCAGGCAGTAATCCTCGGCGAACTCGTCGCGGGCGTCCACCACGACCGCCTCGACGGCTCCGCAGTCCAGCGCCCGCTGACGCACCACCTCCATGTCCTCGCCACCCTGCCCGAGGTCGATGGCAACGGCGACGACCTCGCCGCCGGTCTCCTTGCCGATCCAGCTGATGGCCACCGAGGTGTCCAATCCGCCGGAATACGCCAGGATGACGCGCTCGGACATGGTTGTCTCCTTCACTTGACTGTGCTGAGGACTTACTTAACTGTGCTGACGGATGTTCTCGAACATGGCGGCGCATTGGGCGCCGGTCATCGGCTCGCGGGCGACCACCAGGATGGTGTCGTCGCCGGCGACGGTGCCCACCACCTCCGGCAGGGCCGCGCGGTCGATGGCGCTGGCGAGGTAGTGGGCTGCTCCGGGCGGGGTGCGCAACACAGCGAGGTTGGCGCTGGCGTCGGTGGACACCAGCAACTCGCCGAGCAGCCGGGCCACTCGTTCGGTGCCACCGGACACCCCGCGTACCGGGCTGCCGTCCTCGGGAACCACGTACACCCCGCTCCCGCCGTCGGCGCCGCGCAACTTGACCGCGCCGAGTTCCTCAAGGTCACGCGACAGCGTTGCCTGGGTGACCTCGATCCCCTCATCGGCCAGCAGGGCTGCGAGCTCGGTCTGGCTGTGCACCGGACTCGACGACAGGATCGCGACGATGCGGGCCTGTCGTCCCACCCGGGTGCCGGCAACCTCCGGCGACCGGGTCATCGGGGCTCCCGCAGGGTCCGGGGAGTCATGCCGGCGCTCCCGCGGAATCGAGAATCCCGGGCAGCGCGGCGAGGAAGTCGTCGACCTGCCGTCCGGTGATGATCAGCGGCGGCGCCAACCGGATGACGTCAGGGGCTGCGGCGTTGACCAGGAATCCCGCGTCGCGGGCCGTCTCGACCGCTTTGGCCTGAGGCGCGCCGAGCACCACGCCGCACAGCAGGCCACGCCCCCGCACATGATCGATCACGGGATGCTTCATCGACTCGATGCCGCGGCGCAGCGTCTTGCCGAGTTCACCGGCGCGGTTGATCAGATCCTCCTCGTCGAGGACCCGCAGCACGGCCAGAGCGGCGGCTGCGCAGACCGGATTCCCGCCGAATGTGCTGCCGTGCAGCCCCGGCGTCATCAAATCGGCTGCTGCGCCGACGGCCAGACAGGCCCCGATCGGCAGTCCCCCGCCCAGTCCCTTGGCGAGGGTGACGATGTCCGGAGTGACCCCGTCGTGCTGATGGGCGAAGAAGTCGCCGGTTCGCCCGACCCCGGTCTGCACCTCGTCGAGGACCAGCAGCGCGCCGCGACGGCTGGTGATCGACCGCGCCGCCGCCAGATATCCGTCCGGCGGGACGACCACGCCGCCCTCCCCCATGATCGGTTCGAGAAACACCGCGGCGGTGTCGTCGGCGACCGCAGCCTCCAGCGCGGCGACGTCCCCGTAGGGAACGTGGGTGACGTATCCGGGCAGCGGTCTGAAGGGCTCCTGCTTGGCGGGCTGACCGGTGAGCGCCAGGGCACCCATGGTGCGACCGTGGAAAGAACCCTGTGCGGCAACGATTTTGGTGCGGCCGGTCAGACGGGTGATTTTGAAGGCTACCTCGTTGGCCTCGGCTCCGGAGTTGCAGAAGAAGGCACGTGCCGGTGCCCCCAGACGCCCGACCAGTGCCTCGGCGAGCGCGACACCGGGTTCGGTCGCATAGAGGTTGGAGACGTGTCCAAGGATACCCAGTTGGGCTGTGACGGCGTCGATGACGGCCGGGTGGCGGTGTCCGAGAACGTTGACCGCGATACCGCCGAGCAGATCCAGATAGGTCCTGCCGTCGACGTCGGTGACGAGGGCTCCGTCCCCTTCGGCCAGTGCCAGCGGCGGGGTGCCGTAGTTGTCCATCATGACGGCCCGCCAGCGTTCAAGGAGATTGGGTTCGATCAGGTTGGGTTCGCTCACCCGTGCACCACCTTCGTGCCGGTGCCCTCGTCGGTGAACAACTCGACGAGCACACAGTGCTCGACCCGTCCATCGATGACGTGGGCGCTGGGCACCCCGGCCCCCACCGCCCGCAGGCAGGCCTCGATCTTGGGCACCATGCCCTCTTCGAGCCTCGGCAGCAGTTGGGTCAAAGCAGCGGTGTCGATCTCGCTGACCAAAGAGTCGCGATCCGGCCACCGGGTGTAGAGCCCTTCCACGTCGGTGAGCATCAGCAACTTCTCCGCGCCCAGCGCGGCGGCGAGACCGGCGGCCGCGGTGTCGGCGTTGATGTTGTAGACCACGCCGCCGCTATCGGGGGCGATGGTCGAGACGACCGGGATCCGTCCGGCCGTGATGAGGTCGCGGATCGCCTCGGTGTTGACCGTTTCGACGTCGCCGACCAAGCCGATGTCGGTGTCCACACCGTCGACCGAGACGCTGCGCCGCACCGCGGTGAAAAGGTGGGCGTCCTCGCCGGTGATGCCGACCGCGTAGGGGCCGTGGGCGTTGATAAGGTTCACCAACTCCCGGCCGACCTGGCCGAAGAGCACCATTCTGGCCACGTCGAGCACCTCGGGTGTGGTGACGCGGAAGCCGCCCCGGAACTCTCCGGGGATGCCGAGTCTTTTGAGCATGGCGCTGATCTGCGGTCCGCCCCCGTGCACCACGACGGGGTGGATACCGACATTGCGCAGGAACACCATGTCGGCGGCGAACGCTGCCTTGAGCTTGTCGTCGGTCATGGCGTTGCCGCCGTACTTGACCACCACGATCTTGTCGTTCAGCGCCTTGAGCCACGGAAGCGCCTCGGCCAGAACGGCCGCCTTGGTGTTGGTGGTGATCGTCATGAGCTGTAGGCGGAGTTCTCTTCGACGTAGGCGTGCGACAGGTCGGTGGTGCGGATGGTGGCGGTCCCGGGACCGAGATCGAGGTCGATGATGACCTCGATCTCGGGTCCGGACAGGTCGACGTCACGGGCGCCTTCGGCACCTGCGCCGCCGACACAGACCGGGAATCCGTTGAAGGACACCGAGATACGTCCGGGGTCGAGGGGGAACGGCACCATGCCGACCGCCGCCAGCACCCGTCCCCAGTTCGGATCGGAGCCGAACAGGGCCGTCTTGACCAGGCTGTCGCGAGCGACGATCCGCGCCGCGATGACAGCGTCGTCCTCGGACGGCGCACCGGTGACCGTGACGGCCACCCGTTTGGTGACCCCCTCGGCGTCGGCCTGTAGCTGCGCGCACAGGTCTTCGCACACCCGCAGCACGGCGTCGTCGAGTTGCTGTTGGGTGGGCCGGATCTCACTGGCGCCGGAGGCCAGCAGCAGCACCGTGTCGTTGGTGGACGAACTGCCGTCGACGTCGAGCCGGTCGAAGGTCCGGGCGGTCGCACGCCGCAGCGCGGAATCCAGGTCGGCGGCGTCGGCCACCGCGTCGGTGGTCAGCACACACAGCATTGTGGCCAGCGACGGGGCCAGCATCCCCGCGCCCTTGGCCATCCCGCCCACCGTCCAGTTCTCCCCCGACTCGATGCTGTGGTGCAACGCAACCTGCTTGGGCACGGTGTCGGTGGTCATGATGGCCCGGGCGGCGTCCTCACCGCCGTGCAGACCGCCGGCCAGTTCGTGCACGATCTCGGTGACCCCGGCCAGCACCCGGTGCATCGGCAGCCGATCACCGATCAGGCCGGTGGAACACACCGCGACCTCGATGGGCCCGGTCTCTGTTCCCCAGTTGGACAGCGTGGCCGCGACGGCCTCCGCGGTGGCGTGAGTGTCGGCGAAGCCGGCCGGACCGGTGCAGGCGTTGGCGCCGCCGGAATTGAGCAGCACCGCCCGCAACCGGCCGGTGGTCAGCACCTGAGCGGACCACAACACCGGCGCGGCCTTGACCTGGTTGCGGGTGAACACCCCGGCCGCGGCGTAATCCGGCCCCTCGTTGAACACCAGTGCCAGATCAGGCGCCCCGGACGCCTTGATCCCCGCGGCTATGCCCGCGGCCCGGAAACCGGCCGGCGCGGTGACACCCTGGCTGCGCAACAGCCGGGTGGTTGCGTTCACGCCGAGCGTCATGGCGCCACCCCCACCACCGAAAGGCCCTCGGTCTCCGGCCTTCCCAGTGCGAGATTCATCGACTGCACGGCAGCTCCGGCGGTGCCCTTGACCAGGTTGTCGATGGCGCAGACCGCGACCAGCACCCCGGCGTCGGCGTCCTTGGCCACGGCCAGCTGGGCGGCGTTACCGCCGATCACCGAGCCGGTGCGGGGCAGCTGCCCCTCTGGGAGTAGATGGACGAAAGGTTCATTGCCATAGGCCTTTTCGTAGACGGCACGGATCTCGGGAAGCGAGGCTTCGGTGCGGGCGGTACAGGTGGCCAGTATTCCCCGGGCGGTGGGGATCAGCACCGGCGTGAACGACACCGTGACCGGCCGCCCGGCGACCCCGCTCAGGCCCTGGGCGATCTCCGGGGTGTGCCGGTGCGCACCGCCGATATTATACGCCCGTGCCGACCCGATGACCTCGGAGGCCAGCAGGTCGACGCTTGCCGCGCGCCCGGCCCCCGAGGTACCGCTGACCGCCACCACGGTGACGGCCGGCTCGACGAGGTTGGTCGCCAGGGCGGGCCACAGCGCCAGCAACGCTGCGGTCGGATAGCAGCCCGGGACCGCGACCCGGGTGGCGCCGGTCAGCCCGTCGCGGCCGCCGGGAAGCTCGGGCAGCCCGTAGGGCCAGGCCCCGGCGTAGTCGGTTCCGTAGAACCGCCGCCAGGCGTCGGCGTCGGTGAGGCGGAAATCGGCACCGCAGTCGATCACCACGGTATCCGGGCCGAGTTCCTCGGCCAGCGCCGCCGAGTGTCCGTGCGGGAGCGCCAGGAACACCACATCATGCCCGCCGAGCACCTCGGGCTCGGTGGGTTCGAGGATCCGCTGGGCCAGCGGCAGCAGGTGCGGGTGGTGTTCGAAGAGCCGGGTGCCCGCACTGGACGCCGCGGTGAGCGCACCGATGGTCAGCGAACCGTCGGCGTATCCGGGGTGCCCGAGAAGGAGCCGCAGGATCTCCCCGCCGGCATATCCACTGGCGCCCGCCACGGCTACTGAGGTCATCCGGGCAGTCTTGCATTGTTATGCAGACATTTGCAACTTAATACTCATGCGCTCCCGAAACGGATCCCGCGTCAGGAGGTGGCCACAAATGAACGGCCCACGCGGCGGTCGCCGGTTTCTGTCGGAGTATCGAACTAGTGTTCGAATTATGGCGATGGTGGACGTGGAGGCGGTGATGACCGCTCTGGATGAGCTCGACGCGGCGTGGGCGAAGCTGGCTTCGCTGCCGGTTCATGCCCTCGACGCCTTGCAGGTTCTGGAGACACTCGACCGGCTGGAAATCCACCGGCGCCGCCAACCCGCCGTGGAGCATGCGCTGGTCACCCACCTGCAAAGCCGGTCGACTGCGGTGGAGATGGGCGCCAAGTCGTGGCGGGTCGTGCTGAAAAACCGGCTGGGGATCAGCGGTGCCGACGCCGGCCGACGGCTGGCCGAGGCCACCCAGCTCGGAACCCGTCGGACCGTGACCGGTGACCCGCTGGAACCTGAGCTGCCGGCCACTGCGGCAGCGCAGGCGCGTGGGGAGATCGGGGCCGAGCATGTGGCGGTGATCCGGGATTTCCTGGCCCACCTGCCGGCGGACGTCGACCCGGGCACCCGCACCGACGCCGAATCCCAGTTGGGGCAGATCGCCGGCGGGTTGACCCCGGAAGGGCTGCGCAAGGTCGCCCGCCAGCTGATGGGCTACCTCGACCAGGACGGCACACTGGATGACGACCGCGAGCACGCCCGCAAACGCGGCCTGACGATCGGGCGACAGGAACTCGACGGCATGAGCAAGCTCTCGGGCTGGGTCGACCCGGAACTGCGCGCCGCGCTGGACGCCGTGTTCGCCAAACTCGCCGCCCCCGGCTACTGCAACCCCGACGACGCCGACCCGTGTGTTGACGGCACCCCTTCACAGGCCCAGATCAGCGCCGACACCCGCACCGCCCCGCAACGCACCCACGACGCGCTGACTACCGTGTGCCGGGCCATGCTGGCCTCCGGCAAGCTCGGCCAACACAACGGGCTACCGGTCACCATCGTGGCGACAGCCACCCTGGCCGATCTGAACGCGGCCACCGGGCGGGCCCAGACCGGCGGCGGCACCCAGATCCCGATCCCGACCCTGCTGCGGATGGCCGCCGGCGGGGTCCACCCCTACCTGCTGCTGTTTCACAATCCGCGGGAGATCCAGCTCTACTACGGGCGCACCCGGCGCACCGCCAGCCCCGGACAACGCCTGGCCCTGCACGCCCTGGAACGGGGCTGCACCAAACCCGACTGCACCGCCCCGGCCTCCCACACCCAGGTCCACCACGCCCAACGGGACTGGCAACACGGCGGCAACACCGACATCGACGAACTCACCCTGGCCTGCGGCCCCGACAACCGACTCGTCAACGACACCCCCACCGGCTGGACCACCCGAAAACGCCCCAGCGACAACCGAACCGAATGGATCCCCCCACCCCACCTCGACCGCGGCCAGAACCGCATCAACCTCTACCACCACCCCGAAAAAATCCTCCGACCCGACGAAGACGAACCCGGGTAGCGCAGATCAGCTGCGTAACCGAGCGCCAAGCAGTTCCGCGGCCCGTGCCAGTGCCGCATCGCGGGCCGAGCTGGCCTCGGCCTCCGCGAGGGTCCGGTCGGCGGCACGGAAACGCAGCGCCAACGTCAGCGACTTGCGGCCCTCCCCGACCTGCGGGCCGGTGTAGACGTCGAACAGGGCCACGTCCTCCAGCAGATCCCCGGCCCCGTCACGCACCGCGTCGATGACGTCCTGGGCTGACACCTCGCCCTTGACGACCACACTCAAGTCCTGGAACACCGCCGGGAACGGCGATACCCGCGGCGCAGGCAGGGACTCCACGATTCCGACGGCGTCGAGGTCGAGTTCCACCGCACAGCTGCCCTTCGGCAGGCCGGAGCGCTCGACGACGCCGGGATGCAGTTGCCCGGCGTGGCCGACCACCACCGAGTCGACGAGCACCTCGGCGCAACGCCCCGGATGCCACGGCAGATGCCGAGCCGGGCGCAGGGTGACCTCCACCCCGCAGGCGCGGGCGATCACCCGCACCGCCTCGAAAGCATCGGCGGCTTCCACCGGCCGGCCCGGGCCCCACGGTCCCCGCGGCTCACGCAGACCGCACAACACCGCACCGACGTGCACCGGCTGGTGCGGCAGCGAGGAGTCCAGCAACGCGATCTCGGCATCGGTCGGCCGGCGGTGGGTGGGGATCCGCTCGACCGCACGGGTGTCCTCGGTGGGCCGCACCACCTGCGCCACGGAGAACAGGGCGACATCGCCGAATCCACGGGAGACGTTGCGCGACAACGCCTCCAACAGCGCGGGCAGCAATGTGGTGGCCAGCTCCGGCCGGTCGGCCTCCAGCGGATTGAGCACCGCGGCGGTGGCCCGGCGCGGATCCTGCGCGGACAGTCCCCACTGGTCGAACACCCCGGCCGGAAGGAACGGCGTCGGCAGCACCTCGACGAACCCGGACAACGCCAGGGCCTTGCCGATCGCCCGGCGGCGCTTCTGCTCGGGTGTCAGCCCGCGGCCGGCGGGGGCGGCCGGCAGCACCGAGGGGATCACGTCGAGGCTCTCCAGGCGCAGCACCTCTTCGACGAGGTCGGCGGGCTGGACGATATCGGGCCGCCAGCTGGGCGGGGTGACGACCAGTTCGGCGCCCTGGCCGGCCTGCACCCGTGCCCCGATCTGGGTCAGGCGGCGCACCGTCGCCCCGTCCGGGTAGGTCACCCCCGCAACGCGGTCGGGCAGGTCGACGGCCATCCGCACCGGCGGCGGCGAGAAATCGTCGCGCGGCGGATCGCCCCGCCAGTCGGTGAGCCTGGGTTGCACCGTGCCCCCGGCGATCTCGGCCAGTAGCGCCGCACACCGGTCGATGGCGGCCACCGAGACGGCCGGGTCGACCGAGCGCTCGTAACGCCGGCCGGCCTCGCTGACCAGATGCAGCCGCCGGATCGTCCGGGAGACGGCGGCCGGATCCCACACCGCCGCCTCTAGCAGCACGTCGGTGGTGTTCGCGTCGATCTCGGTGGTACCCGCACCCATCACCCCGCCGATGGCCGCGACGGCCACGTCGTCGACGATCAGCACGTCGCCCGGGTCAAGTCGGCGTTCGACATCATCGAGGGTGACGACCGTCTCCCCCGGGTGGGCGAACCGAACCGCGAAGTCCCCGCGGATCCGACCGCTGTCGTGGGCGTGCATCGGATGGCCGAGCTCCAGCATCACGTAGTTGGTGACGTCGACGGCCGGCGAGATCGGCCGGATGCCCGAGAGCATGAGCCGGCGGCGCAGCCACCACGGCGACTGCGCGCCGGGGTCGATGCCGGTGACCGGGCGCAGCGCGAATCGCATGACCCCGGTGCCGGGCTGGACGGTGACCGGCAGCGCCGGGCCTTCCACGGGCAGCGGTGCGATGTCCGCGGGATCGACGAAGTGCAGGTCGTAGGCGCATGCGATCTCCCGGGCGATACCGCGCACCGACATGCAGTAGCCGCGGTCCGGGGTGACCGCGAGGTCGAAGACCACATCGTCGAGGCCCAGCAGGGCGATCGCGTCGGCGCCCGGTTCCGCGGTGCCCGGCGGCAACACCAGGATGCCGGAATGGTCCGTCCCCAGGCCCAGTTCGGCCGCAGAACAGATCATCCCGTCGGAGGTGCGTCCATAGGTCTTGCGGGAGGCGATCCGGAAGTCGCCCGGCAGGACCGCGCCGGGAAGCGCCACCACCACGAGATCGCCGACCGCGAAGTTCGTCGCCCCGCAGACGATGTCCTGCGGATCCGCGGCCCCCACGTCCACGGTGCAGGCTCTGATCGGCTTCTTGAACTCGGTGAGTTCCTCGATACCGCTGACCCGCCCCACGCGCAGCGGCCCGCTGACCGGGCCGAGGGTGATGACGTCCTCCACCTCGTGGCCGACCCGGATCAGGGCCTGCTCGAGATCGGCCGGGTCGGCATCCCACCCCGGAGCACCGGCCTGCACCACCTCGCGCAGCCAACTGTAAGGAAGCCTCATCTACAGCCCCACTCCGAACGGCAGGCAGAACCGTACGTCACCCTCGACCATGTCGCGCATGTCGGGGATGCCGTTGCGGAACTGCAGCGTGCGCTCCAAACCCATTCCGAAGGCGAAGCCGGAGTAGACCTCCGGGTCGATGCCGGCGGCCCGCAGGACGTTGGGGTTGACCATTCCGCAGCCGCCCCACTCCACCCAGCCGGGCCCGCCCTTCTTGTTCGGGAACCAGATGTCCACCTCGGCCGAGGGCTCGGTGAACGGGAAGAAGTGCGGGCGCATCCTGGTGCGGGCATCGGGGCCGAACTCCGAGCGGGCGAAGGCATCCAGGGTGCCGCGCAGGTGCGCCATGGTCAGGCCCCGGTCCACCGCGAGGCCCTCCACCTGATGGAACACCGGGGTGTGGGTGGAGTCGAGTTCGTCGGTGCGGAAGGTGCGGCCGATCGAGATGACGTAGACCGGCAGCTCGCGCTGCAGCAGCGTTCGCACCTGCACCGGGGAGGTGTGGGTGCGGAGCAGTTGACGGGAACCCTCCGGTGCGATGTGGAAGGTGTCCGATTCACTGCGGGCCGGGTGGTCGGGCGGGAAGTTCAGGGCGTCGAAGTTGAACTGTTCGCTCTCCACCTCGGGGCCCTCGGCCAGCTCCCAGCCCATGGCCACGAAGGTGTCCGCGATGTGCTCGGCCAGGATCGTGATCGGGTGCCGCGCCCCGATCGGCTGACGCGTCGTGGGTGCGGTGACGTCGATCGCCTCGGCGACCAGCACGGCGGCGTCGCGTTCGGCCCGCAGCTCAGCCAGCCGCCCGTCGTAGGCCTGCTGGGCGCCGGTGCGCGCCAGGTTCACCCGTTTGCCGGCATCGGCGCGCTCGGATTTGGGCAGTGCGGCCAGGGCCTGGCGGGCCAGGGCCAGCGGCGCGCGGTCGCCGAGGTGATCGGTCTTGGCCCGGGCCAGTGCCTCGAGGTCACCGGCCGCCTCGAAGGCCCGGCAGGCCGCGCCGACAGCAATGGTCAACGCTTCCTGCGACAGCAGATCGACGGGTTGTCCGCCCACGCGGCGAGACCCTCCTTAGCTGGCCTGGGATTTTCCGGCGGCACGGGTGTGACTGAAGTGCCGACCTGGAGATCATAGGTGATGCCAGAATGACGCCTCGCGGGCAATTCGCCGCCGAGGGCGGCCTCGGCCCGCCCATCGAGGTAAGGGATCAGAAATGCTCAGAGCTTTGGTCGTGGGGGCGGTGGGGGCGGCGGCGATCGCTGCGGCCGCGCTTGCCGTCACGCTGGACAGCGCGTGGTGGGTGCTCGCGGCGGTGCTGGCCGCCCTGACGGGCCTGGGCACCTGGGACCTGATCCAGACCCGCCATTCGATCCTGCGGGCCTACCCGATCCTCGGCCACGCCCGCTGGATCGCAGAGCGGATCCGCCCGGAGATCTATCAGTATTTCGTCGAGTCGAACACCGACGGGGCTCCGTTCGACCGGGAAACCCGGGACATGGTCTACAGCCGGGCCAAGGGGACCAAGGGCGACGAGCCGTTCGGTACCGAGCGCGACGTCAACGCCGTCGGTTACGAGTTCCTGCGACACTCCCTGCGCGCCCGGATCGCCACCGATCTGGCCCCGAGGGTGCGCCTCGGCGGTCCGGACTGCAGCCAGCCTTATGACATAGCGCTGCTCAACGTCTCGGCGATGAGTTTCGGGGCGCTGTCTGCCAATGCGATCGAGGCCCTCAACGGCGGCGCCGCCAAGGGCGGTTTCGCCCACGACACCGGCGAGGGCGGGATCAGCCCCTATCACCTCAAGCACGGCGGTGACCTGATCTGGGAAATCGGCTCGGGCTATTTCGGCTGCCGGACCGCCGATGGACACTTCGATCCGGAGCTCTTCCGGGAGAAGGCGGCGATGCCGGTCGTCAAGGCCATCTCGATCAAGCTTTCCCAAGGGGCAAAGCCCGGGCTCGGCGGTGTCCTGCCCGGTGCCAAGGTGACCGAGGAGATCGCCGCGACCCGCGGAGTGCCGGTCGGACAGACCGTGGTTTCCCCGCCGGCGCACACCGCCTTCACCACCCCGTTGGAACTGGTGCACTTCATCGCCACCCTGCGCAGCCTGTCCGGCGGCAAGCCGATCGGCTTCAAGCTCTGCATCGGCGCCCGCACGGAGTTCCTGTCCATCTGCAAGGCGATGTTGCAGACCGGTGTCACCCCGGACTTCATCATCGTCGACGGCTCCGAGGGCGGGACCGGGGCAGCCCCGCAGGAGTTCGAGGACCATATCGGCATGCCGCTGACCGAGGGGCTGATGCTGGTGCACAACTGTCTGGTCGGCACCGGGCTACGTCAGCACATCAAGGTCGGCGCCTCCGGGAAGGTCGCCACCGGCGCCGACATCGTCACCCGCGTCATCCAGGGCGCGGACTTCACCCTGGCCGCTCGCGCGATGATGTTCGCGGTGGGCTGCATCCAGGCGATGAAATGCCACACCAACCGCTGCCCTGCCGGGGTGGCCACCCAGGACCCGGGCCTGGCGCGCGCCCTGTACGTGCCGGACAAGATCGAGCGGGTGGCCAATTTCCAGCGCGGCACGGTAGCCAGTGCCGCCCAGATGGTCGCCTCGATGGGCCTCGACGGTTTCGGTGAACTGACCCCGGCCATGCTCAACCGCCGCATCGACTCCTACCGCAGCGGAAGCTACGCCGAGATCTATGAGTGGCTGATGCCCTGCGAACTGCTCGAGTGCCCACCGGAGGCGTGGCTGTCGGACTGGATCGAGTCCTGCGCCGAGGAGTTCGTCTGAGTCGACACCCGCCGTCAGCGCACGCCGGCTGCCCCGTCGGCTGCCCCGTCGGCTGCTAGGTGCCGCTGGCCGGAGCCTCGGACTCCCCCGTCTCGATACGCCGGGTGAGCCGGTAGACCACAAGGTCGGCCGGCACCCCCGGCTGACGCGGCGCGAACACCTGGCGGCGCACCTTCTCGGCCGCCACGCCGAGCGGCTCCCATTGATCCGGGGTGATGCGCCCCAGCGTCGCCTGGGAAGCGATCAGACCGCCGTGCGCGGCACGCTCCATGACCCGGGCGGCGATGTTGACGTCGACGCCCAACCAGTCCCCGCCGATCCGCTGCGGGCGGCCGGTGTGGACGCCGGCCCGCATCCGCGGCGTGTAGCCCTCGACCTCGACGGCGTCGACGGCATCCAGGGCCGCCAGTGTGGCGCGGACCGCGGTCGCCGGTTCGGCGAACGTGGCCATCATCCCGTCACCCATTCGTTTGACGATATGACCGCCGGAATCCAGCATCGCCGGTTCGGCGGCCTGGGCCACCCGCCGCAACAACCGCAGCGTTGATTCGTCCCCGGCCTGCAACGACCAGTCCGAGAATCCGACGAGGTCGGTGAACACGATGGTGACCTCGGCGTTGACCGGCCGGCCGGCCACCCGTTCGGCCAGCGCCTGCCAGACCTGCAGACCCGCCAGGCTGACCTCCCGCGTCGCGGCGGCACGATCGCCGATGAAGCGGTGCGCGGCGCGGGCCGCGGCGCGAACCGAGCCCTGTCCCGACGTCGACAGCGGGTCGCCGAAATCGGGGTCACCGGGCAGCGCCCGGCGGGCCTTCCTGATCGCGGCCACGACGCCCGGGTTGTGGTTGGTGTTGCGGAACCAGGCCGCGGGACTCCGGCCCGGATAGCCCCGGCCCTTTTCGACGGGACCGACCTCGACCGGGCCGCCGGGGCCGGCGCGCTCGCCGCTCGCCTCGACGTCCACCCGGCCAGACTAAGGCACGTCCCGAGTGCCCGGCAGTGCGACGGCGGGCACCCCGCCCTCGGCCGTCCTAGCCGCGGCGCTGGGCCCGCGCGCTCTGATAGAGACAGACCGCTGCCGCGACGGCCACGTTCAGGCTGTCGACGCCCCCCGACATCGGGATGGTCACCCGCCGATCGGCCAGGGCCGCGAGATCTGAGGGAAGTCCGCGCGCCTCGGAGCCGAGGACCCACGCGGTCGGACGGGCCAGCATCTCCCCGGCGTCGTCGAGGCTGAGATCCCCGTCCAGGGTTGTGGCCAGTACCTGTAGCCCCGCGCGGCGCAACCGGCCGATCACGTCGACCGCGTCGGCCTCCGTCACAACGGGAATGGAGAAGATGCTGCCCGCCGAGGACCGCACGCACTTGGCGTTGTAGGGGTCGACGGAATCACCGGCCAGCACCACAGCGGCCGCGCCCATGGCCTCGGCCAGCCGGATCAGCGTCCCCGCGTTGCCGGGGTCGGAGAGATCGGCGGCCACCGCGATCAACGCGGGACCCCCGGCCAGGACGGCATCCAGGGTCGCTCCGGGAAGTCTGCAGACGGCGACCAGACCGGCCGGAGTGACGGTCTCCGAGAGCGCCTTCATCGCGCGCTCGGAGACCGTGCATACCTCAAGATCGCCGAGCATCGGGCGGTAGCGGTGTTCGGCGGCTTCGGTGGCGAACACCGTCTCGATAAGCCCGTGCCGGGCGGCCGCCTCGATCAGGTTCGGCCCCTCGGCGAGGAACCGGCCCGTGGCGTTCCGCCCGGCACGGCGTTGCAGTTTGACCGCGTCGGTGACGCGAGAGGATCGCTCGGAGAGCAGTCTCACGCAGCTTCGCCGGAGGGAGCGTTCACATCCTCCGGCAGAGCGGCACGGGCGACCCCGACCAGGGCGGTGAACGCCGCCGGGTCGCTCACGGCGATCTCGGCGAGATTCTTGCGGTCGACTTCCACACCGGCGGCCTTGAGACCCTGGATGAGCCGGTTGTAGGTGATGTCGTTGGCGCGGGCCGCGGCGTTGATCCGGGAGATCCACAACTTGCGGAACTCACCCTTGCGGGCACGCCGGTCGCGGTAGGCGTAGGTCAGCGAGTGCAGCTGCTGCTCTTTGGCTTTGCGGTACAGCCGGGACCGCTGGCCGCGATAGCCCTTGGACGCCTTGAGTACGGTCCGGCGTTTCTTCTGGGCGTTGAGTGCGCGTTTCACGCGGGCCATGGGGGTGTTCCTCTTCTCGTTCGGTTAGGCAAAAGGTCTTGTGATCGCTGTGGCGGCGTCAGCCGTTCAGCATCTTGGTGACGCGCTTGGTGTCATTGGCGGCCACCGCGGTCCGGCCGTCGAGACGACGGGTCCGCTTGGAAGCCTTGTGCTCGAGCAGGTGGCGACGGTTCGCCTTCTGCCGCACGATCTTTCCGGTGCCGGTGCGGCGGAAGCGCTTGCTGGCCCCGCTGTGGGTCTTTGCCTTGGGCATGTGGTCCTCAGTTCTTCACTCGGTGGAGATGTTCACTCCGTGGTCGGTGTTACTTCGATGACGGCGCTACTCGGTGGCGGCGTCGGCGCCCGCCCGCGGCGTGACCGGCGCTCCACCCGCCTGCTCGGCCGCCTTGGCGCGGGTCTTCGCGCCCCGGTGCGGCGCCAGAACCATCGTCATGTTGCGGCCGTCCTGCTTGGCGGAGGTCTCGATGAAGCCGTAGTCGGCGACATCGGCGCCCAGCCGTTGCAGAAGCCGGTAGCCAAGTTCGGGCCGGGACTGCTCGCGGCCGCGGAACATGATCGTCACCTTGACCTTCGACCCCGCCTCCAGGAAGCGGATGACGTGACCCTTCTTGGTCTGATAGTCGTGGGGGTCGATCTTGGGCCGAAGCTTCTGTTCCTTGACCACGGTCTGCTGCTGGTTCTTGCGAGACTCGCGCGCCTTCTGCGCCGTCTCGTACTTGAACTTGCCGTAGTCCATGATCTTGCAAACCGGCGGTTTGGCATCCGGGGCAACTTCGACGAGGTCGAGATCGGCATCCGCGGCGACGCGGAGGGCGTCTTCGATGCGCACGATGCCCACCTGCTCGCCACCCGGGCCGATCAGTCGGACTTCAGGTACGCGAATGCGCTCGTTGACTCGGGTCTCAGTGCTGATGGGGCCTCCCTGGTTCGTTTCTCGTCCGACCGTTGCGGAAAGCGTCCAGCCAGCGTCAGAGGAGACCACACCACCAGCAGAAAGGCCCTGCTCACGGCAGGGCCCGATGCCGACCGATCACGGCTCTCGCCGTCTGCGAAGCGCAGAACGGATACCGTCGGGTATCCGTGACCGGACCGCTTGGCCTTCCGAAGACGTTTCAGTAGCCAGCGGTGGGAGCGGGACTCCACTTGCTGTCCTGGCGCGAGCCGGGACGGTCGTACGTGGGAGTCTAGCAGCTATGACGGACTCCCCCGATATCCGCGACCTCGCCGACATTCCCGCCATCGAAGTGATCAGCCGCGCGGCGGTGATGCTGATGAGCGCGGCCGCCGAGAAGATCGGGCTGGCCGCGCCGGATCCCGACAACAGCGAGTACCGGGATCTGGACGAGGCGCGCCGGCTGATCAACGCCCTCGCGGGCCTGCTGGACGGTTCCAGGGAGTTCCTGGGGCCGCACGCGGGACCGATGCGCGACGGGCTGCGCAGCCTTCAACTGGCCTTCCGGGAGGCCGGCGCGGTTCCCGACGAACCCGGCCGGGGCCCGGGCGAGAAATACACCGGCCCCGTCGGCTGAGCGGAATCTCACACCGCGGACGATCACCGCATATCGTGGCCGGCTATGACGGTCACTTCCAGCCGGACCAGAGTCCGGTCGAGGCTGAGCTGGGTGCCCGCCGCGGCCGGCTGGTTTCTGGGCATCATCGCCGGTGCAGCGCTGATTTCCAGCGTGTCGACAGCGGTGCGCCACCTCATCCGGGTTCCGCGGGAGTTCATCGACAACTACCTGTTCAACTTCCCCGACACCAGCTTCGCGTGGGCCTTCGCCCTGGCCGTGATGGCCGGGGCGCTGGCCGCCCGCAAACGCATCGCCTGGTGGGTGCTGGTGGTCAATCTCGGGGTGGCGATCGTCTTCGACGTCACCTCGCTAACCGAGGACAAGGGCTCCCGGTTCGAGGACATCGGCGAGATCCTGGGCCTGAGCTTCCACATCGTCGCTCTGGCGGTACTGCTGGCCGCCTACAACGAGTTCTGGGCCAAGGTGCGCCGCGGGGCGGTACTCAAGGCACTCGCCGTCCTGGTCGCGGTGAACGTCGTCGGGATCCTGCTGGCCTGGGGACTGCTCGAACTCTTCCCCGGCTCCCTGCAGCCCGATTACCGGCTGCCCTATGCGGTGAACCGGGTGAGCGGTTTCGCGGTGGCCACCCCGGACTTGTTCGTCGGCCGCCCGCAGGTGTTCCTCAACGCGCTGTTCGGCCTGTTCGGCGCGCTGGCGCTGATGGCGGCCGCGATCGTGCTCTTCCAGTCGCAGCGCGCGGAGAACGCGCTGACCGGCGAGGACGAGTCGGCGATTCGCGGCCTGCTGGCGATCTGGGGCAAGAACGACTCGTTGGGCTACTTCGCCACCCGCCGGGACAAGTCGGTGATCTTCGCCCCGAACGGCCGCGCCGCGATCACCTACCGGGTCGAGATCGGGGTGTGCCTGGCCAGCGGCGACCCGGTCGGCGATCCGCGGGCCTGGCCGCAGGCGATCGCGGCGTGGCTGACGCTGTGCAGCGACTACGGGTGGGCGCCCGGGGTGATGGGCGCGAGCTCGACCGGCGCGCAGGCCTACCGGGAGGCCGGTCTCAGTGCGCTGCAACTCGGCGACGAGGCCATCCTCTACCCGGACCGGTTCCGGTTGTCCGGGGCCGACATGAAGGGAGTCCGGCAGGCGGTGACCAGGGCCCGCCGGGCCGGGCTGACGGTACGGATGCGCCGGCACCGCGAGCTGTCCTCCGAGGAGATGGCCGAAGTCATCAAACGAGCCGACAGCTGGCGCGACACCGAGACCGAACGTGGCTTCTCGATGGCGCTGGGCCGGCTCGGCGACAGCGCCGACGGCGACTGCCTGCTGGTGGAGGCCGTGCAGGCCGAGTCCGAGTCCGGTGGGGCGCAGACCGTGGTCGGGATGCTCTCGTTCGTCCCGTGGGGCGGCAACGGCCTGTCGCTGGACCTCATGCGCCGTTCGCGCCAATCCCCCAACGGGACCGTCGAGTTGATGGTCAGCGAACTGCTGCTGCAGGCCGACACCATCGGGGTGACGCGGGTGTCGCTGAACTTCGCCATGTTCCGGGCGGCGTTCGAGGAGGGCGCCCGGCTGGGCGCCGGGCCGGTGGCGCGGTTGTGGCGGGCGCTGCTGGTGTTCTTCTCCCGGTGGTGGCAGCTGGAGACCCTGTACCGGTCCAACACGAAGTACCAGCCGCAGTGGGTTCCGCGGTATGCCTGCTACGAGGACGCCCGACTGGTCCCGCGGGTCGGGGTCGCCTCGGTGATCGCCGAAGGATTCCTGGTCCTGCCGTTCTCACGGCGCGCCAAACAGCACACCGGGCACTACTCCGCGGTTCCGCACGAGATCGTCGCGACCGGGCGTCTCAACGCCGATGGCAGCACACCCGCGCTCAACGGCGTGGAGGCGCCGACGACCGAGAACGAGACCGAGGCCGAACGGCTTCCCGAGCAGGTCCGGGTCCGGATGGCAAAGCTGGCGTCGCTGCGCGAACGGGGCGTCGAGCCGTACCCGGTGGGTACCGCACCGACGCACACGGTGGCGGCCGCTCTGGCCGACCCGGACGGCACGCCGGTGACGGTGTCGGGCCGGGTATTGCGGACCCGGGACTACGGCGGGGTGACCTTCGCGCTGCTGCGGGACTGGTCCGGGGACGTCCAACTGCTGCTCGACAGGGCCGAACTGGATAGGGCGGAACGGGACGGGGCCGATTTCGCCGACGTGGACCTCGGCGACCTGATCGAGGCGACCGGGACCATGGGGCGCAGCCGCAACGGCACCCGTTCGGTGCTGGTGACCCGTTGGCGCCTGCTGGGCAAATGCCTGCGGCCGCTGCCCGACAAGTGGAAGGGCCTGACCGACCCGGAGGCCCGGGTTCGTGCGCGTTACGTCGACCTCGTCATCAACCCGGTGGCGCGCGACCTGGTGCGCGCGCGCAGCGAGATCCTGCGCTCGATCCGCGAGACGCTGTTCGGCAAGGGGTTCCTCGAGGTCGAGACACCCATGCTGCAACGTATCCACGGCGGGGCCAACGCCAGGCCGTTCCGGACCCACATCAACGCCTACGACCTCGACCTGTACCTGCGCATCGCCCCGGAGTTGTACCTCAAGCGACTCTGCGTCGGCGGGGTGGAGCGGGTGTTCGAACTGGGCCGGGCTTTCCGCAACGAGGGTGTCGACTTCAGCCACAATCCGGAGTTCACCCTGCTGGAGGCCTACCAGGCGCATGCCGACTACCGGGTGTGGATCGACGGATGCCGCGAACTCATCCAGAACGCCGCCATCGCGGCCAACGGCTCGGCGGTGGTGATGCGGCCCGGGACGGACGGCGAGTTGGAGCCGGTTGACATCTCCGGGCAGTGGGCGGTCAAGACCGTCCATGACGCGGTCTCCGAGGCGCTGGGCGAAGCCGTCGACCCGGAGACCGACCTGGACACGCTGCGCCGGCTGTGCGACGGCGCCGAGGTTCCGTACCTGACCCACTGGGACGCGGGTGCGGTGGTCCTCGAACTCTACGAGCGACTGGTGGAGGAGCACACCGAGGCACCCACGTTCTACATCGACTTCCCCACCTCGGTATCCCCCCTGACCCGGCCGCACCGGAGCCGGCCGGGGGTCGCCGAGCGCTGGGACCTGGTCGCCTGGGGTGTCGAGCTCGGCACCGCCTACAGCGAGCTCACCGACCCGGTGGAGCAGCGCCGCAGACTGCAACAGCAGTCGATGCTGGCGGCCGGCGGCGACCCGGAGGCGATGGAACTCGACGAGGACTTCCTGCAGGCGATGGAATACGCCATGCCGCCGACCGGGGGGCTGGGGGTCGGTGTCGACCGCGTGGTCATGCTGATCACCGGCCGCAGCATTCGCGAGACCTTGCCGTTCCCACTGGCAAAGCCGCGTTAGCCTGCACCGAACGCCCGTGGTGGGCGGGGATACCCGGAGCGGCTCTGCAGCAAGCCTCCGGAAAGCCGGTGCGGAACGGCCGGAGAGAGATGGCAGACAAGGATGGGAAGCGTGACGTCATCGCCGTCGCGGTCCGGCGGCGCCGTCCTGGCCGGGCCGATCGGACCGTTCGGGGAGCATCTGTCCCTGATGCACGGCTGGGTTCCGCTCACCGCGCAGGTCCTGGCCGGCGTGCTGCTGGTACTCGCCATCGGCGGGCACACCCGCCGCTGGCGACTGCGCTGGTTGCCGATGGCCGTCCTGCTGGGCGCGGTGCTGGCCGGTGCCGCCTGGTGGGGCGTCGAATCCAACGGCCTGTCCGGCGAACCGGCGCCGCCACACTTGTGGATATGGGTGTCGCTGACCGGTCTGGCCGTCGGGGTGGCGGCACTGGGCTGGCGGTCGGCGCGCTGGTGGCGCCGCGGCGTCTCGATCCTGGCGGTGCCGATGTCGGCGCTGTGCGCGGGCCTCATGCTCAACCTGTGGGTGGGGTACTTCCCCACCGTGCAGACCGCCTGGGGGCAGCTGACCGGCGGACCCCTGCCAGGCCAGACCGACCACGCGACCGTCGCGAAGATGCTTGCCACGGGCAGCGTCCCGGCCAGAGGTGCGGTGCTGCCGGTCACCACCCCGTCGGAGGCCTCGAAGTTCAAGCACCGCGGCGAGTTGGTGTACCTGCCGCCGGCCTACTTCGCCGCCAACCCGCCGCCGAAGCTACCGACCGTGCTGATGATCGGCGGCCAGTTCAACACCCCCGCAGACTGGATCCGCACCGCCAACGCCGTGGACACGATCGACGAGTTCGCCGCCCGGCACGGCGGCAACGCACCGGTGTTCGTCTTCGCCGACTCCGGCGGGTCGTTCAACAACGACACCGAATGCGTCAACGGTGTGCGCGGCAACGCCGCCGACCACCTGACCAAGGACATCGTTGGCTACATGGTCGCCAACTTCGGGGTCAGCGACCGGGCCTCCGACTGGGGTGTGGTCGGCTGGTCCTCGGGCGGCACCTGCGCGCTGAACCTGACGGTCAAGTACCCGGACCTGTTCAGCGCCTTCATCGACATCGACGGCGACCTACGCCCCAACGCCGGAACCAGGCAGCAGACCATCGACCGGCTCTACGGCGGCGACGCGGCCGCCTTCGACGACTGGGATCCGGCCATCGTGATGACCCGGCATGGCTTCTATTCCGACGTGGCGGGCTGGTTCGCGGTATCCGAGCCGCCGGATGCGGTGACCGAGGCGGTTTCGGGCGCGGAGCTGCGCGACCAGCCGGCGCCCGACGATCCGTCGGGCAATCCCACCGCCGCGGCCCGGACGCTGTGCGGGACCGCCGCCGCCCATGGGATCGACTGTGCCGTCGTGCCCCAGGAGGGCAGACACGACTGGCCCTTCGCGGCGCGGGCGTTCGCGTCGTCGCTGCCGTGGCTGGCCGGCCGGATCGGGACTCCCGGTGTTCCGGAGGTGCCGCTGCCGGGGGCCCGGACTCAGCCCGGCGGGGGGACTATCACCGCGGAAGCCGGGACCTCGCTCCCATCGCCCACCAGACCCGCGGGGGTACGGTGAGGCCCATGACCGAGGAGCCGACGAACCCGGAACCCGACCCGGCCCCCGAGCCTGAGCCGATTGCGCCGCCGCCGGCCAGCACCGGCCACACGGACACCGCCTCTCCCAACACCGCCTCTCTCGGCGCCGGCCGTATCGAGACCGGCTACACCGACGCCGGCGTGCCGACGCTGGAGGGCGTGCGCGAGAAGATCGAGTCCCGGTACGGCGCGGCCTTGGGGGCGGCCGAACTCGCCGAGGAAACTCCCGAGGGGCGGGCGGCCGCCGAACAGTACGAGACCCGGCGCAAGGCCGCCGCCGAGAAGCTCGAGGAGATCCGCGCCTCGATGCAGCGGGAGGACTGAAACCGAGGTTTGACCCCGGTCGCGATCATGCCGGCCGGGCGCCGTTAGTCCGGTCCGGTCGCCACCGGGCGTTCCTCGGCGCTCCACTGCGACCACGAGCCGGGGAACAGCGCCGCGTCGCGGCCGATGACGCCCAGCGCGGCCAGCACCACCGAGGCGGTGACACCCGAGCCGCAATAGACCGCCGTCTGCCGATCGGTAGCGCAGTCGCCGAGTAACTCCGCGAGTCGGGAGTCGGGCAGGAACGCGCCGTCGGCGTCGAGCAGCGACGTGCTGGGCAGGTTCCGGGCACCCGGGATGTGCCCGGCCACCGGGTCCACCGGTTCGACCTCGCCGCGGAAGCGCTCCGGCGCGCGGGCGTCGAGCAGCCTCGCGGCCACGCCCTCGAAGACCTGCTGGGACGTGAGCACCGGACGTGCCCCGCCGTAGAGATCGCGGTGTTCGACGGTGACGTCGCCGGGCTCCGGTATGAGTTCCCCGGGCTGCAACGCTCCCCCGGCCGCCGACCAGGCCGCCAGCCCTCCGTCGAGAATCCGCACGTCGGGCAGTCCGGCCGCGGTGAGCACCCACCATGCCCGCGAGGATCCCGCACGGTTCCAGTCGTCGTAGACGACGATCGGCTGATCCTGGCGGATACCCCACGCCCGGGCGGCCGCCTGGATCGCCGCACCGGTGGGCAGCGGGTGCCGCCCTCGGCCGGTGCGGCTGTGGTCGCTCAAGTCATCCTCCAGCGAGACGTATACCGCGCCGGGGATGTGACCCGACCGGTAGGCCGATCGTCCGTCGGGCTCATCGAGGCGCCACCGCACATCGAGGATCGCCGGCATGGAACCGAGCCGAATGAGCTCGTCGGCACCGATCAGAACCGAACCCCGGTTGCTCACCGCGGCAACGGAATCGGTGTCAGATGGTCGCCGAACCAGTCCCGGGCCAGCGCTGCGACCTGTTCGAGGGTGCCGGGTTCCTCGAAGAGGTGGGTGGCACCTTCGACGACGGCGATGCGGCACTCTCCCGGGATCGCCGCGGCGGCCTGCCGGTTGAGGTCCAGGACGACATCGTCGCGGCTACCGACGATCAGCAACGTCGGGGCGCTCACGCTTGTGAGGAAGTCGCCGGCCAGATCCGGCCGTCCCCCGCGGGACACCACCGCGAAGACGTCGGCATCGGGGTCGGCGGCGGCGCGCAACGCCGCGCCCGCTCCGGTGCTGGCCCCGAAATAGCCCACCGGCAGTCCCGCGGCATCCTCGGCGGTGCGCAGCCACGCCGTGACGTCGACCAGTCGGGCGGCCAGCAGTCCGATGTCGAAGACATTGGCGCGGTCGCTTTCTTCCTCGGGAGTCAGCAGGTCGAACAGCAGTGTGGCCAGACCCGCCGACTGCAGGACCTGCGCGACATAGCGATTGCGCGGACTGTGCCTGCTGCTCCCGCTGCCGTGCGCGAACACCACCACGCCACGAGGTTCCTCGGGAACGCTGAGCCGGCCCGCCACGGTGGCACCGGCGGCCCACACCCGAACCTCGTCGTCGCGAAGAAAAGAGGTCTCACCCATGCCTGCCCCCAGGATCCGTCAGCCACCTCAGTCTAGGCGCGGGGTTGCGGGGCCGACCATGCCGAATCCGAGCCCGCGTTGATAATCGACGTGGTTGCGGTGGAGAAGGGGTGCGCAGTGTCGGGTTCCGATGAGCGGCCCGCGCTGCTGGTCGCGACCATGAGCATGGTGGTGCTGACGGTGGCGGTGTTGCAGACCGCCGTCGTGCCGATCCTGGGCGTGATGGCGAGGCAGTTGGGCGCCTCCACCGTCGAGGTCAGCTGGGTGGTGACCGCCAACCTCCTGGCAGCGGCCTCCACCACTCCCCTGATCGGCCGACTGGCGGACCTGAATCGGAAAAAGCCGGTGCTGCTGGTGGTGCTCACCGTGGTCCTGGCGGGTTCCGTGCTCGCCGCGACCACGACATCGCTACCGCTGCTGATCGCCGCGCGGGTGCTGCAGGGAGCCTCGTTCTCGCTCTACCCGATCGCCGTGTCGATCCTCCGGGAGGAACTGCCATCCGGGCGGCTGATGAGGGCCATGGCGGTGCTGTCCGGGGTGCTCGGCTTCGGTGGCGGCGCGGGACTGGTGATCACCGGACTGCTGATGCGTGGCGACGCCGACTACCACCGCGTGTTCTGGTTCACAACGGCGTTCTCGGTGCTGGTGATCCTGTTGGTCATACCGATCGTGCCCCAGCGCCCACCGGTCTCGGCCGGCTCGGTGGACTGGGCGGGGGCGGCCGGTATCGCCGTCGGCCTGTCGCTGGTGCTGCTGGCGGTCACCCAGAGCGGCGCCTGGGGCGTGACATCGGTACCGGTCCTCGGCGGCGGGCTGGCCGGCATGACCGTCCTGGGTCTGTGGTGGTGGTGGGAGCGACGATGCCGCCAGCCCCTGGTCTCGACGGCCATGCTCGCGCGCCGACCCATCGTGATGACCAACATCGCCACCGTCGCGGTGGGCATGGGACTGTACTTCGGCTTCCTCGGGCTGACCGCGTTCGTTCAGGCGCCCACCGCCGGCGGGTACGGGTTCGGGGCCACAGTTCTGCAGGCCAGTGTGGTGTTTCTGCTGCCTGGGGCGCTGACCGGCTTTCTCGTGGCCCTGGCCAGCGGCCGCTACATCGACCGTTTCGGCGCCCGCCGTGTTCTGATGGCAGGCGCCGGCATCGGGGTCACCGGGTTCAGCATGCTCACCCTTGCGCATTCGGCCGCCTGGCAGGTGATTTGCGCCGGAGTGCTGATCAACGCCTACATCAGCCTCGCCTACGGTGCGCTGCCCGCTCTGGTGGTCCGGGAGGTCGACGTCGGGGAAACCGGGGTGGCCACCAGCATCAACGCCATCGCACGCACCGTCGGCGCCTCAACCGCGGCTGCGATCGTCGCAGTTCTGCTGGGCCGCAACGGAACCGGTTTCGCCCCCGAGCAGGGCTACACCGTCATCTTCGGTCTCGGCGCCACGACAGGCCTGATCGCGATGGCCCTCATCGCCGCGAGCGGATCAAACCTGCGCCCGATCCGGACGATCGAGGAGATCAACGAATCGCGGGCGATGAACCACGAGTGGGGTTAGCGCGACGCGGATCGCCGGCCGGCCTAGATCAGGGCGTCACTCAGATGATTCGGGGTTCCATATCGGTGCGCCGTGATGGACACCGCCTGCTCATGCAAGAAGGTGAGTAGCTCCACCCGGCCGGCCGTCACCACATCCGAGGCGTAGACCGCGATGTCCGGGGAGCCGCCGGCGGCCCGGGTTGTCGCGGTGACGCTCGCCCCGATCAGGCGGATGCGCGCCGGGCCGGACCCGGCCAGACGGGCGACACGGGCGGTCCACGCTTCGTCATCCTCGACAGTCAGGGCGACGTCGGCGCCGCGCAGCACGTTCGCCAGCGGACCGGGGATGTCGACGGCGGTGGAAACGGTCAGGGCAGCACCTGCGAGGAGCCCCGCCGCGGCGACCCGGGCGAGTTCGGCCATCCCGCGCCCGGAGGTCTGCGCGTCGTAGCGGATGACGACCGGCACCGGCCGGTAGCGGAACACGTTTCGTTCGGCGAACAATCCCGAGACGTCTTTGGCCACGCCGAACTCCTCGGCCCACAGCCGGGCGTCGTCGCCCAGCGCGCCGGCCAGCCAGTCGCGGTGCTCGTCGGCGCCCATCGCCTCGAGAATCCGGGCTGGGAGACCGGTGACGGCTCCGGTAACCGGCGGCAGCGGGGCATCACGCCAGGAGCCCATCCCGACCAGGTAGTTCGGCCCGCCGGCCTTGGCGCCCGCGCCCACCGCGGATTTCTTCCAGCCGCCGAAAGGCTGGCGCTGCACGATCGCCCCGGTGATCCCCCGGTTGACATAGAGGTTGCCGGCTTGAATGTTCTCCAGCCAGTGGCCGATCTCTTCGGGGTTCAAGGAATGCAGACCGGAGGTGAGCCCGTAGTCGACCTCGTTGACGATCGCCACCGCCTCTTGCAACGACGTAGCGGTCATGATGCCGAGAATCGGGCCGAAGTACTCGGTGCGGTGGTACTCCGAGCCGCGCCGCACGCCCTGCCGCACCCCGGGACTCCAGAGCTTGCCCGAGTCGTCCAGCCTTTGTGGGGTCAGGAGCCAGGACTCCCCCTCGCCGAGCGTGGTCAGCCCTCGGAGCAGCTTGCCCTCGGGCGGGGAGATCACCGGCCCCATCTGGGTGCTCAGATCCCACGGGTAGCCCACCCGCAGGGAGCGCACGGCGTCCATCAGCTGACCCCGGAATCGTGGGGACTCCGCGACGCTGCCCACCAGCACCACCAGCGAGGCGGCCGAACATTTCTGGCCGGCGTGGCCGAACGCCGAGTGCACGACGTCCTTGGCGGCCAGGTCCAGGTCCGCCGACGGGGTGACGATGATGGCGTTCTTGCCGGAGGTCTCGGCCAGCAGGGGCAGATCGGGCCGGAACGAGCGGAACAGTTCCGCGGTCTCGTAGGCACCGGTCAGGATGAGCCGGTCGACCTTCGGGTGCGCGATCAAGGCCGCACCCAGGTCGCGCTCGCTCAACTGCACGTACGCAAGCAGCTCGCGCGGAACCCCGGCCTCCCACAGCGCCTCGACCATGACCGCGCCGGAGCGCCTGGCCTCGGCGGCGGGTTTGATGACCACCGCCGAGCCGGCCGCCAGCGCGGCCAGGGTGGATCCGGCGGGGATCGCGACGGGGAAGTTCCACGGCGGCGTGACGACGGTCAGGCTCGGCGGCACGAACGCGGCGCCGCGAACGTTCTCGAGCTCGCGACCGAGCTCGGCGTAGTAGTGAGCGAAGTCGATCGCCTCGGAGACCTCCGGATCGCCCTGGTCGAGGGTCTTTCCACACTCGGCGCCCATCACCTCCAGCAACTCGGCCCGCTTGGCCTCCAGGACATCGCCGGCGCGGTGCAGGATCGCGGCCCGGGCCGCGGCACCGAGGCCCTGCCACGCGGCGGCGGCGTCGAGGGCCGTGGCCATGATGTGGTCCAGTTCGGCCTGCGAGTCGACCCAACCGGCCCCTGCCGTCGCCTCGCCGAGATGCGAGTCGCGCATTCGCGCGGCGATCTTGGCACCCCACTCGCGGTTTCCCGGCAGGTCGGGGTCGGTGTCGGGGCAGTTGGCGAAACCGTCGGACGGGGCCGGGCTCTGTGCCAGCCGGCGGTCCTGAACCCGATTGGGTCCCGGCACCTCGTCGGTCAGGGCTGCCAGCGAGTCCAGGAAACGTTGTTTCTCCCGATCGAAGAGGGCCCGGTCCTTTTCCAGCTCGAAAACCGCGGACATGAAGTTCTCCTGCGAGGCGCCCTCCTCGAGGCGACGGATCAGATACGCGATGGCAACGTCGAATTCAGCCGGATGCACGACCGGGGTGTAGAGCAGCAAAGAACCCACATCCCTGCGGACCACCTCGGCCTGGCCCGCGGCCATTCCCAGCAGCATCTCGAAATCGACGCCGGCGGTGACGAAACGCTCCTGAGCCAGCAGCCAGGCGAGCGCCACGTCGAAAAGGTTGTGCCCGGCCACCCCGATCCGGACGTTGGCGATCCGGTCCGGGTGCATCGCGTAGTCGAGCACCGCCTTGTAGGAGGTGTCGGTCTCCCGCTTGGAGTGCCAGGTCGCCAACGGCCAGCCGTGCAGATCCGCGTCGACCAACTCCATCGGCAGGTTCGCGCCCTTGACCACACGCACCTTGATCGGGGCACCGCCGGCCGCGACACGCGCCGACGCCCACTCCTGCAGGCGGATCATCGCCGACAGCGCGTCGGGAAGATAGGCCTGAAGAACGATCCCGGCTT
>JAGQTQ010000052.1 GCA_020438905.1 Mycobacterium sp. | reverse complement strand
CACCACCGAATGGATACCCCCACCCAACAAACCCCTCCGCGGCGGCACCAACACCTACCACCACCCGGAAAGGCTACTTCCGCCGGACGGACTACCCGACCGGTAGCTCGAACACCACCTGGCCGGGGCTCTTGTCCGGGCGCAGACCCCGCCAACTCGGATGGCGAAGCCGACCGTCCGCCGTCATCTCGCTGTATCGGACTTCGCCCACGAGTTCTGGCCGAACGAAGGTGACCCCGCGGAGCTCCCTGCCTGGGAGCTCGGGTCGAAACGGCGATTCTTCGGTGTGCAGCGGCGAGAGAACGGATTTGAGTGTGGCGAGGTCGTTCTCGGTAAAGCCCGTTCCGACCCTGCCGATGAAGCGCAACCCTCCGTCAGCGGGAATTCCCAGCAGCAGCGAACCGATTCCGGCGGCACGCCCCCCTTCCCCCCTTCGCCAGCCTCCGATGACCGCCTCCTGGGTCCTCCAGTTCTTGTCCTTGATCCAGGCCGATGAACGCCGCCCCGGCTGATAGGTGGAGTCCCATCTCTTGGCCACCACGCCCTCCCACTTGTGCTCGCGCGAGTACGCCAGGGCCCCGGGGCCATCTCCGTCGATCAACGGCGGAACGACCAGTTCGATACCTTTGGCCAGCGCTTCGAGCACCCGCCGCCGATCGCGATACTTAACCCGCAGCAAGGATCGCCCGTCGAGGTGCAGAATGTCGAACGCCCAGAACTCGATTCGGGCTGCGCGCGCACGGTTCTGCATCGCGCCGAAGTTGGGCACGCCATGTGAATCCAGTGCGACGGCTTCGCCGTCGAGAATCGCGCGGTGATCGGCCAGTGCCTGAGCCAGAGACCGCAACTGCGGGAACTCGGAGGTCACGTCCCGGCCGTTGCGCGACTGCAAACGCAGAAGTCCGTGATCGATTTCGACCAGAAGCCGGTAGCCGTCATGCTTGCCCTCGAACGCCCATCGGTCGGCGCTGAAGGTGTCCACCGATCCCGGCGTCGCTAGCATCGGTGCGAAATCCTGGATCCGCACGGACGGCTGTTCCTTCATACGATGTGCGAGCCAGTGATCGCCGTCGGTCTGGATCAACGCGTAGCGCCCACTGATACGTCTGCCGTGCAGATCGACGATCACCTCCCCGCCCTCTGCCTCCGAGGCCCCGCCCCCCGGTGGGATGTCGAACTTCTCGGCCTCGTAGGTTCCTGAGTCCCAGACCGTCACCGTCCCGGCGCCGTACTCGCCCTTCGGTATCACGCCCTCGAAGGTGGCGTACTCCAGGGGATGATCCTCGGTGCGCACCGCCAGGTGGTTCTTCGATACCGAGTCGGGGAGATTCTTGGGCACTGCCCACGACACCAGAACCCCGTCCCGTTCCAGCCGGAAGTCGTAATGCAGCCGTCGGGCGTGGTGCTCATGGATGACGAACCGGTTGCCCTCACCGGCCGGCACCACGGCCTCCGGCACGGGTTCCGGGGTCCGGGCGCCATCGCGCTTCTCCCGGTAGGCGCTCAGCCGGTCGCGCCCCGTCGGCACGGCGCCCTTCGGCGCAGCGCCGGCCACGGCGCCCTTCGGCGCAGCGCCGGACGGGTCCAGCCCGGCCAGCAGATCACCGCGTTCGGCCACTCGGGCGAGCACCTCGTCGTAGCGCAGCTGACGCAGTCCGGGTTCACCCAGCTCATCCCAGGTCCGGGGCGCGGCGACGGTCGGCGACTGCCGCCCGCGTAACGAATAGGGCGCGATGGTGGTCTTGGCCGCGTTGTTCTGACTCCAGTCCAGGAATACCTTTCCCGTCCTCGCACTCTTGGCCATCGTCGCGGTGACCCGATCCGGCATGGACCGCTCGAGTTGCTCTGCCACCTGCCGGGCTACGGTCACCGCGCCGTTGCTGCTCAGCGGATCGGCAAGCCGCGCGTAGAGGTGCAGACCCTTGCTGCCGCTGGTGAGCGGGTAGAGCGCCAAACCCATGTCGCGCATCAGCTCCCGGACCGCATGCGCCACCTCGCACATCTGTGCCATGCTCGTCCCCTCGCCCGGATCGAGGTCGAACACCAGCCTGTTGGCCGGACCGGGCTTGCCGTCCAGACCGAACACCCATTGCGGCACATGCACTTCCAGCGCGGCCTGCTGCGCGATCCAGGCCAGGCCGACCGAACTGTCGACGATGGGGTAGGTGGTCTCTCCGGAGCGGTGCATCAGCACACCTCGGCGCAACCACGCCGGAGCGGACCGGGGCAGGTTCTTCTCGAAGAACGACTTGCCCTCGATTCCGTCCGGCCAGCGCTTGCGGGTGACCGGGCGTCCGGCGATGTGAGGCAGCATGATCTCGGCGATCGCGGTGTAGTACCCGAACACCTCGGCCTTGGTTGTGCCGGTCGCCGGGTAGAGCACCTTGTCCGGGTTGGTCAGTTTGACCAGGGGTCCGGTGGTTGCGCCCGGTGGCCACACATCGTTCACCACCCCAACGTATTCCGGTCCAGGACGTTGAGCGCTGCTACGGTGAAACAGTGATCAGGCGTTCGGTGGTGGCCGTGCTGACGGCGGCATTGCTGGCCGCGCCGACAGCCGTCGCCGACCCGGAGGATCTTGAACCGTACTGCACCGGCGGACAGGAGCCCACGACCGGCGAATGCCAACAAGGGCAGGGCGAGGTCTACACCGACGACGCCCCGGGAGCGGACCCACTCGTCCCACTGGGCGTCGATCCCGAATCCGTGCCGGCGGTTTGACCCGGCCCGCCTGGGTATAGGAGACCTCATGCGTTCCATCTGGAAGGGTGCGGTCTCGTTCGGGCTGGTCAACGTACCGGTGAAGGTGTACAGCGCCACCGCGGATCACGATCTGAAGTTCCATCAGGTGCACGCAAAGGACCACGGCCGAATCAAGTACCAGAGGGTCTGCGAAGAGTGCGGCGAGCTCGTCGAGTATCGCGATATCGCCAAGGCCTACGAGGCGGACGACGGCCAGACCGTGGTCATCAACGAGGATGACATCGCCACCCTGCCCGAGGAGCGCAGCCACGAGATCGAGGTGCTCGAGTTCGTCCCCGCCGGCGAGATCGATCCACTGATGTACGACCGCAGCTACTACCTGGAACCGGATGGCAAGTCGGTGAAATCCTATGTGCTGCTTGCCAAAGCACTCAGCGAGACCGACCGGGTGGCCATCGTCCATTTCGCGCTGCGCAACAAGACCCGGCTGGCCGCACTGCGGGTCAAGGATTTCTCCGGACAGACCGTGATGGTGGTTCACACACTGCTATGGCCCGACGAGATCCGCGAACCAGACTTTCCCGGCCTCGACCAAGCGGTGGAGGTCCGTGCGCCGGAACTGAAGATGGCCGGCCAGGTCGTCGAGTCGATGGCCGCCGACTTCCACCCCGAGCGGTTCACCGACACCTATCAGGAACAGCTCCGCGAATTGGTGGCGGCGAAGCTCGCCGGCGGAGAGGCGTTCACCCCGGCACAAGCGCCGGGCCGGCTCGACGAATCCGAGGACGTCTCCGATCTGCTGGCCAAGCTGGAGGCCAGCGTGCGGCGCCGCCGCGAGCAGTCCGCGGCGAAATCACCCGCCGATTCCGCAGCCGCAGATTCCGAGCCAGGCGGGACCGCCCCGGCGAAGAAAGCCCCAGCCGAGAAGGCACCCGCCCGGAAGGCGACAACCAGAAAGTAGAACGTGTTACAACTTCCTTGTTACGGTGGGACGGCGAAGGAAGAGGACACGTGATCCTGGACAGATTCCGCTTGGACGGGCAGGTCGCCGTCGTCACCGGGGCCGGCCGCGGACTCGGGGCCGCCATCGCCGTCGCGTTCGCTGAGGTGGGCGCTGACGTGCTGATCTGTTCGCGCACCCGATCCGATTTGGACGTGGTGGCCGCCCAGATCGAGGAGACGGGCCGGCGCGCTCATGTCGTCGTCGCCGACCTCGCCAAGCCTGAGGCCACCGCCGAACTCGCCGGCAAGGCGGTGGAAGCGTTCGGCCGGTTGGACGTCGTCGTCAACAACGTCGGCGGAAGTATGCCCAGCCCCCTTCTGGCCACCAGCGTCAAGGACATGCGGGACGCCTTCACCTTCAACGTGCTCACCGCACACGCCCTGACCGTGGCGGCCGTGCCGCTGATGCTCGAGCATTCCGGCGGCGGGGCCTTCATCAACATCTCCTCGACCATGGGGCGGCTGGCCGGACGGGGGTTCGCCGCCTACAGCACCGCGAAAGCCGCTCTGGCGCACTACACCCGGCTCACCGCACTGGATCTCTGCCCACGAATCCGGGTCAACGCGATCGCCCCTGGGGCGATACTGACCTCCGCGCTGGAGATCGTCGCCTCCAACGACGCCCTGCGCGAGCCGATGGAGCGGGCCACCCCGCTGCGCCGGCTCGGCGACCCCCTCGACATCGCCGCGGCGGCGGTCTACCTGGCCTCCCCCGCGGGCAGTTTCCTCACCGGCAAGATGCTCGAGGTCGACGGCGGACTGACCGTACCCAACCTGGATCTCCCCATCCCGGATCTGTGAAACCCACCCGCTAAGGAGTTCTCATGCCCATCCGCGTCGCACAGATCGGCACCGGGAACGTCGGTGTCCATGCCCTCCGCTCGCTGATCAACCACCCGGACTACGAACTCACCGCGGTTTGGGTTTCATCGGAAGCCAAGGCGGGCAAGGACGCCGCCGAGATCGCCGGGCTGGACACCGCCACCGGCATCACGGCGACCAGCGACCTCGATGCGGTGCTGGCGACCCGGCCGGACTGCGCGGTCTACACCGCGATGGCCGACAACCGACTCCTCGAGGCGCTGGATGATTACCGCCGGATCCTGGCGGCTGGGGTCAACGTGGTCGGAAGTGGCCCGGTGTTTCTGCAGTGGCCGTGGCAGGTCATCCCCGACGAGATGATCGCCCCGATCGAAGAGGCTGCGCGGGAAGGCAAGTCGAGCGTCTTCGTCAACGGTATCGACCCCGGTTTCGCCAATGACCTGCTCCCCCTCGCCCTGACCGGGACCTGCCAGAGCATCGAGCAGGTGCGGTGCATGGAGATCGTCAACTACGCGACCTATGACAGCGCCACCGTGATGTTCGACGTGATGGGTTTCGGCAAGCCGATGGACGAGATCCCGATGCTGCTACAGCCCGGCGTGCTGAGCATCGGCTGGGGTTCGGTGGTGCGCCAACTCGCCGCCGGTCTCGGCCTGGAACTCGACGGGCTGGAGGAAATGTACGTGCGCGAGCCCGCACCCGAGGCCTTCGACATCTCCTGCGGGCACATCGCCGAGGGGACGGCCGCCGCGCTGCGGT
The DNA here is from genome assembly GCA_020438905.1 of Mycobacterium sp. Lineage (GTDB taxonomy): Bacteria > Actinomycetota > Actinomycetes > Mycobacteriales > Mycobacteriaceae > Mycobacterium. The sequence continues at coordinate 4,709 of JAGQTQ010000052.1, read as the reverse complement.
TCGAGGTCATCGGACTGGCCAACGGAGCGCCGGCGGTGGTGCTCGAACACATCACCCGACTGCGCGACGATCTGTGCCCGGACTGGCCGCAGCCGGCCCAGGCCGGCGGAAACTACCGCATCGAGATCACCGGCGAACCGTGCTACGCACTGGATCTGTGCCTGTCCAGCCCGAACGGCGACCACAATCACGCCGGGGTGCTCGCCACCGCGATGCGTGTGGTCAACGCGATTCCCGCCGTCGTGGCCGCCAGGCCGGGCATCTGCACCACATTGGACCTGCCACTGGTCACCGGGAAGGGGTTGTACTCTTCCACCTAGGGATGAGGGGCTCCACGGCGACTAGGGGGACATCATGCCGACGCAGTGCCGGCGCATGGTCCTGACCTCGGCAATCACGGTCGCGCTCACGTGCGGGGCGGTTCCGGGCGCGGCTGCCGCCGACAGCCAGCTGATCACCGACTGCCCGCACATCACCGAGACGGGCGGGGTGATCATGGCCGACACCGCGACCGAATGCGCCACCCAGGACAACTACCAATACAACGCCGCGCCGACCAGCCCCGATTTCCCCTACCCGTGGGACGACCCGTTCTATGGAGCGGCGCTGATGATCGGCGGGATGGGACGCGGCCCGGGGCCGGCGGACGCCGGCGGTGCGCGCTGACATGGGCCGGCCATGAGAGGAACGCTCCTGTTGAGCGCGGTCGTGGCCGGGGTCGTACTGGCGGCCCCCGCGCACGCCGCCCCCGAATGCGTCGACATCGGCCCGGGCACACGAATGTGCAACCGCGGCCCCGGACACACGGCGATCACCACGACACCGATTCCGATCGACCCCTATCATCTGGGCGGTTTCGGTTTCGGCACACCGGTATTCGGCCTCGGCGGCGGCGGCATCTGGTTCGGTTTTTGAGGCCCGAACCGACGACGTTCCGGGGGAAACCGGGATGGTCGCTGCTCGGCCCGGCCTTTGTCGCCGCCATCGCCTATGTGGACCCGGGCAATATCGCCGCCAACGTCAGCGCCGGGTCGCAGTTCGGGTTCCTGCTCGTATGGGTGATCGTGGTGGCCAACCTGATGGCCGCGCTGGTGCAGTATCTAAGCGCGAAACTCGGCCTGGTAACCGGACGCACGCTTCCCGAAGCGGTGCGGGACCGCACCGGGACCCCCTCCCGGATCGCCTACTGGCTCCAGGCCGAGATGGTCGCCATCGCCACCGACGTTGCCGAGATCATCGGCGGCGCCATCGCCCTGCAACTTCTCTTCGGCCTCCCCCTCATACTCGGCGGAGTCATCACCGGGGTGGTGTCGCTGGGATTGCTGATGATCGGCGACCGGCGCGGCCAGCCGATATTCGAACGGGTCATCACCGGTCTGCTGCTGGTCATCACCATCGGGTTCCTGGCCAGCTTGGTGGTCGCGGCGCCACCGGCCGGCGCGGTGGTCGGCGGCCTCGTGCCCCGGTTCGACGGAGTCCAGAGCGTGCTACTGGCCACCGCCATGCTGGGGGCGACGGTGATGCCCCATGCCGTCTATCTGCACTCGGGACTGGCCCGAGACCGTCACGGCCATCCCGATGCCGGACCGCAGCGTGCCACATTGCTGCGGGCGACGCGTTGGGACGTCGGCGCCGCCATGCTCATCGCCGGCACCGTGAACTTGGCGATGCTGCTGTTGGCGGCCACCAACCTCCGGGGCAGGAACGGCACCGACACCATCGAGGGGGCACACGCGGCAGTCGCCGACACCCTTGGCCCGGTCGTCGCGTTGTTCTTCGCGATCGGCCTGCTGGCCTCCGGTCTGGCCTCCACCTCGGTCGGCGCCTACGCCGGCGCGATGATCATGCAGGGGTTGTTGCGCAAGCGATATCCGATACTGGTGCGCCGAGGGGTCACCCTGCTACCCGCCCTGCTGGTTCTGGCCAGCGGAGTGGATCCCACCCGGGCACTGGTGCTCTCCCAGGTGGTGTTGTCCTTCGGAATTCCGTTCGCCCTCATTCCACTGATACGGCTGACCGGCAACCGCACCCTGATGGGCGCGGACGCCAACAGTTCGCTGACCACAGCCCTCGGCTGGTCGGTGGCCGCACTGATCACGGTTCTGAACGTGGCCCTGATCTACCTCACCCTCACAGGCTGAGATTCACGTCACACACCGATCCGGACCGCGGACCGCTCCGAATCGCCGATGTGGAAACCGCAACGACCCCCGCGCTGTACCCCACCAGAATCGCCCACCTGCACCGCCAGCCGGTGCGCCACTACGCCGAACACCGCAGCTACGCCTGGTATGTCGATCTCGACGAACTGCCGCAGCTGCCTCGGTGGATCCGGCCGTTCGCCCGATTCGAGGCTGCCGACCACTTCGACGGCGGCCCGAATGACACGCTGCGCCAGCGGGTGGACGCCTTCCTGGCCCGTAAGGGTGTGTTCATCCCGGGCGGCCGGGTCACCGCCCTGCTCCTACCCCGCGTTTTGGGCCGGGCCTTCAACCCGCTAAGCCTGTTCTGGTGCCACGACGCCACCGGGACGCTGCAATGCGTGGTCGCCGAGGTGACCGGTCCCAGCGGGGACCGCAAAGCGTTCCTGTTGCCACCGGCCGAAGACGAGCCGACGGCGGTCGGCGAAACACTACGGGCCGCCCCGTTCGGCGAGGGCGAGGGCTACTTTCTGCTGCGGGTTCCGCGGCCCGGAGACACCCTGGACCTGAACGTGTCCCTGCACCGCGAGCACAACGCCGCCCTGGTGGCCACCTGGCGGGGCCGCCGACGTTCAGCAACCGTCGGCCGGATCCTGATGTTGCAACTCACCAACCCGCTGGCTCCGCAGATGGCCCGCTTGGCCCTGCGCTTCCAGGTCGCAGTACTGCGCTGGCGAGGTGTGCCCGCCGTACCGCTCCTGCCGGCCAGGCAGGCCGAACGAACCCCGTTCGAAGGCGCTCAGGTTTGGGCGGCAAAGACCCATTCGTGGGCGACACCGTGACCCGTTTACTTGACCGCCCGGCTACGCTGCTCACTGATGGCTCCGACAACGAGGATTATGCGCCGGTGACCACCACCGACCTCGACGCTCTGTTGCGCAGGGTCGCCCACCGGGACTCCGAGGCGTTCGCCGCCTTGTACGACGCCACCCGGTCGCGGGTATACGGCATGGTCCTGCGAGTGCTGCGCGACCGCGGGTACAGCGAGGAGACCACCCAGGACGTCTATCTGCAGGTCTGGCGAACCGCGGAGAGCTACGACCCGGCGTCGGGCAGCGCGCTGGCCTGGTTGCTCACCCTCGCCCACCGCAGGGCCGTGGACCGGGTCCGCTCCGAAGAAGCCGCATCCCAGCGCAATTCGCGATACGGGGCGGCGTCGGTTGACCGGGACACCGACGATGTGACGCATGCGGTGATTGCGGGCGAGGAGCGACAGCGGGTCGCCGCGTGCCTGGATGGGCTCACCGAGATGCAGCGCGAGGCCGTCGAACTCGCCTACTACCAGGGATTGACGTACGTTCAGGTTTCCGAACGCCTTTCGGCCAACCTCGCAACGGTGAAGTCGCGGATGCGCGACGCGCTGCGCGGACTGCGCAAATGCCTGGGTGTGCGGTGAAGGTGCGCTCATGACTCGACCCCATGACGACCCGCGGGCCGCGGACCTCCTCGAACTAGCCGTTCCATATGCGCTGCATGCGATCTCCGACGCCGAACGCGAGCGGATAGAAACCCGAGTGGCCGACGCCGGCCTTCCAGTCGCGGACGCGTTCTATGACGAAGTCCGGGCTACTCGGGAAACCATGGCGGTGGTCTCCGCGGCCAGCGCCGCCGAGCCCCCGGCCGATCTCCGGCGCCGGCTGCTGACGGCCGTTGCCGCGGATTCCAGCCAGAACGTGCGCAGCCAGAACGTGCGCAGCCTGTCAGGCGCCCGGTCCGGCCGTCGCTGGCGGACGGCGCTGCTTTCGGCGGCCGCCGTTATGGCCGTGGGGTTGGCCGCGGTGGGAGTCGGCCTGACGCTGCGACCGCCTGCTCAGCAGCAGTCCACCGCACAGGAGGTGTTCTCAGCCCCCGATGTGCACACCGTCTCCGGCGCGATCCCGGCCGGCGGTACCGCAACGGTGGTGTTCTCCCGTGACCGCAACGCCGGAGTGCTGGTGATGAACGACGTGCCACCGCCTTCACCGGGCACCGTCTACCAGATGTGGCTGGTGAACTCGACCGGCTCGACCTCGGCCGGGACGATGGACGCCCAGTCCGTCGCACCATCGACCACCGCGGTGCTCGACAATCTCGGCGACTCGACGAAACTGGCGTTCACAGTCGAACCCGGCACCGGGTCGACCCGCCCTACCGGGACCGTTATCGCAGAGCTACCGCTCAACTGACACTCCCGGCGACCGCGGCGGATACCAGTTCGACGGCCATCCGCAGTCGCCCGCCACGCGAACGGCAGACGGTGAGTTATTCCAACGCGCGGTTTACCATGGTCAATGGGGTCTGATTGATCGCAAGAATTTCTGAAAGGCGGTGACGACGATGCGCCGAGGTTCTTCGACGGCCACAACCGGACCGGTCCGGATGGCCTCCTGGGTTCGCAAGGCTTACCCCAAGGGTGCGCCTTGGCGCGGTCACTGCTACCTGATCGCGCTCTGCGGCAGCGACGACGCGACCCGCTGAGTGCCGGAAGCGGCCCGGCCGGCAGACGGTAAGCTGCCACCCGGTCCGCCC
>JAGQTQ010000051.1 GCA_020438905.1 Mycobacterium sp. | reverse complement strand
ACCTCGTGTTCATGCAGAACGAGCGGGGCGAGGGCACCTCCAAGGAGGATTTCGAGATCCTCGGCCCGCTGCCGCGCAAGAACATCGACACCGGCATGGGAGTCGAGCGGATCGCCTGTCTGCTCCAAGGCGTCGACAACGTCTACGAGACCGACCTGCTGCGCCCGGTCATCGACAAGGCCGCCCAGTACGCGCCGCGCGGCTACGGCGCGGGCAACAACGACGACGACGTGCGCTACCGGGTGATCGCCGACCACAGCCGCACCGCCGCGGTCATCATCGCCGACGGCGTCACCCCCTCCAACGAGGGTCGTGGATACGTACTGCGCCGGTTGCTGCGCCGGATTATCCGTTCGGCCAAGCTGCTCGGCATCGAACGGCCGATCGTCGGGGAGCTGATGACGACCGTGCGCGACGCGATGGGCCCGTCGTACCCGGAGATGGTCACCGACTTCGACCGGATCAGCCGCATCGCGGTGGCCGAGGAGACGGCCTTCAACCGCACCCTGGCCTCCGGGTCGAAGCTGTTCGAGGAGGCCGCCGCGACGACCCGTGCGTCCGGCAGCGCCGAGCTCGGCGGCGCCGAGGCGTTCACCCTGCACGACACCTACGGCTTCCCGATCGAACTCACCCTCGAGATGGCCGCCGAAGCCGGACTGAGCGTCGACGAACTGGGTTTCCGGGAACTCATGGCCGAGCAGCGCCGGCGCGCCAAGGCCGATGCCGCCGCCCGCAAGCACGCCCACGCCGACCTATCGGCGTTCCGCGAACTCGTCGACGCCGGTCCCACCGAGTTCACCGGTTTCGAGGAACTGAGTTCGCAGGCCCGCATTCTCGGCATTTTCGTCGACGGCAAACGGGTCCCGGTGGTGGCCCACCATCCGAGGGTGCACTCCGAGACGGTGCCCCCGGAGCGGGTGGAGATCGTGCTGGACCGAACCCCGCTCTACGCCGAGTCCGGCGGGCAGATCGCCGACATCGGCTGGCTGAACGGGACCGGCGCGAGCGAGTCGGCCCGGGCCGCGGTCACCGACGTTCAGAAGATCGCCAAGACCCTGTGGGTGCACCGCGTCAATGTCGAGTCCGGCGAGTTCGTGGAAGGCGACACCATCGTCGCCGCCGTCGATCCGCAGTGGCGTCATGGCGCCACCCAGGGGCACTCCGGAACTCACATGGTGCATGCCGCGCTGCGCGAAGTCCTGGGTCCCAACGCGGTTCAGGCGGGATCGCTCAACCGGCCCGGCTACCTGCGATTCGACTTCAACTGGCAGGGCGCGCTCACCGACGACCAGCGGGGCCGGATCGAGGAGATCGCCAACCAGGCGGTCCAGGCCGACTACCCGGTCAACACCTTTCTCACCGGGCTCGACAAGGCCAAGGCGATGGGCGCGATGGCGCTGTTCGGCGAGCAGTATCCCGAGCAGGTTCGGGTGGTGGAAATCGGCGGACCGTTCTCGCTGGAGCTCTGCGGTGGCACCCATGTGCGCAATTCGGCCCAGATCGGGCCGGTCACACTCCTCGGCGAGTCCTCGGTGGGCTCCGGGGTGCGGCGGGTCGAGGCCTACGTCGGGCTGGATTCCTTCCGGCACCTGAGCAAGGAGAGGGCGCTGATGGCCGGTCTGGCCTCATCGCTGAAGGTGCCCTCCGAGGAAGTGCCGGCGCGGGTCGCCACCCTGGTCGAGCGGCTCAAGTCGGCTGAGAAGGAACTTGAGCGGATGCGGCTGGCGAGCGCACGTGCCGCCGCCGGAAACGCTGCCGCCACCGCCGAGCAGATCGGTAAGGTCCGGCTGGTGGCCCAGCGGATGGCGGCGGGGATGACCGCGGCGGATCTGCGCTCCCTGGTGGGCGACATTCGGTCGAGGTTCGGCGCAGAGCCCGGTGTGGTTGTTCTGGCCGCGGAGGGGCCGGAAGGAACCGTTCCGTTCGTGGTGGCCGCCAACCAGGCGGCGCAGGACGCGGGGGTGCGGGCCAGCGATCTCGTCGGTGTGGTCGGGGCCGCGATCGGCGGTCGCGGCGGTGGCAAGGCGGACCTGGCCCAGGGTTCTGGCAAAGATTCATCCGGTATCGAGGCGGCGCTGGGCGCCGTTCGCGCAGCGCTCGCGGGGAACTGAGGTCCGAGAGTGTCGGCGCAGGACCGCATGCCGGATCGGCCCGGTGCCGACGACCCCGGCCGAGGGCGTCGGCTGGGCATTGACGTGGGCACCGTCCGGATCGGCGTGGCGGCCAGCGACCCCGACGGCATCCTGGCCACCCCGGTGGAGACCGTGCGCAGGGACCGCGGGGACCGCTACCTGCGCAGACTCGGTGCTCTGGTCGATGAGCTCGAGGTTGTCGAGGTCGTCGTCGGGCTGCCTCGTACCCTGGCCGACCGGGCTGGGACCTCGGCGGCCGATGCGATCGGGCTGGCCGGCGCACTCGCCGACAGGGTAACCCCGGTGCCGGTTCGGCTTGCCGATGAGCGATTGACTACCGTCAGTGCATCCCGGTCGCTGCGGGAAGCCGGTGTACGAGCCCGGGAGCAACGGGCAATGATCGACCAAGTTGCAGCCGTGGCAATTCTGCAAGGCTGGCTCGACCAACGCCGCAACGCGGCCACGACGCTGAAAGAGTGACAGTGCCCCATCCTCCTGAAGCGACCCAACCCCCCGAGCGGCACGCTGTGTCGGGACGCGCCGAACCCGAGGCCGTCGGTGCTCGGCGGCCGGCACGGCCGCAGGCGGCGGCCAAGCGCGGGCGGGGCCGGATGCTGGGTCTGCTGGCGCTGGTGGCGGTCGGCGTGATCGCCGTGGTGCTGTTGGGGCCGAGATTGTTCGGCGGCCCCAAGCTGCCGAGCGACTTCCGCGGCGAGGGCAAGGACGACATCGTCATCGAGGTCCACCCCGGCGACTCCGGGTCGGCCATCGCCCAGAACCTGGTGGAGCAGGGTGTCATCGCCGATGTCGGGATGTTCGTCTCGGCGGGCTCCGGCAATGCCGAACTGGCCGCCATCCAGCCCGGCTTCTACAAGCTGCGAACCGAGATCCCGGCGGCGACGGCGGTCGCGATGCTGACCGATCCGGCCTCCCGGGTGGGCAAGCTGGTCATCCCCGAGGGCAAACAACTCGACGACATCGAGGTGGTCGGCAGCGGGGACGTGAACCCGGGCATCTTCTCGCTGATCTCCGACGCCAGCTGTGTGGACCTCAACGGAACCCGTAGCTGCGTGTCGCGCCAGGACCTCAAGGCCGCCGCCGAGGAGGGCACCCTGCAGTCGCTGAACGTGCCGGAGTGGGCGATGAAGGGCGCGTCCGCGATGGGCAACAGCCATCGGCGGCTGGAGGGTCTCATCGCTCCGGGCACCTGGAACATCGACCCGTTCGCGTCGGCCAAGGAGATCCTGGCCACCCTGGTCGAGGGAAGCGGCCAGCGCTACGTTCAGGGCGGCCTGCTGGAGTCGGCCACGGCGCTGAACATGTCGCCCTACGAGGTCCTCATCGTCGGTTCGCTGGTGCAGAAGGAGGCCACACCGGCGGACTTCGCGAAGGTGGCAAGGGTCATCTACAACCGGCTGGCCAGCGAATACGATCGCCTGGAGTTCGACTCGACGGTGAACTACCCGCTGGAACGCCAGGAGGTGGCCACCACCGACAAGGACCGCGCCACCGAGACGCCGTGGAACACCTATGCCAAGGCGGGTCTGCCGGCCACCCCGATCTGCTCACCCGGTGAGGAGGCCCTGGCTGCGGCCGAGCGCCCGGAGCCGGGGAACTGGCTGTACTTCGTGACCGTCGATTCCGATGGCACCACCTTGTTCACCGGCGACTATCAGGAGCATCTGGCCAACCGGGACAAGGCGCTCAGCAGCGGTGTGCTCGACTCGGGGCGATGACGACTCGGGGCGATGAACGGTGAGTCCGCGTAGGGCCGCGGTCCTCGGCTCGCCCGTCGCGCACTCCCGTTCGCCACAGCTGCATCTGGCCGCCTACCGGGCGCTGGGTCTGCACGACTGGACCTATGACCGCATCGAGTGCACGGCCGACGAACTGCCCGCCCTGGTCGGCGGTTTCGGCCCCGAGTGGGTCGGGGTCTCGGTAACCATGCCCGGCAAGTTCGCGGCGCTGGAGTTCGCGGACGAACGAACCGAGCGTGCCGTACTGGTCGGCTCGGCCAACACGCTGGTGCATACCGCCTCGGGGTGGCGTGCCGACAACACCGACGTCGACGGGGTGGCAGGGGCGCTGGGACACCGCGACGGCCTACACCGGGCGATCGTGCTCGGGTCCGGCGGAACCGCGCCCGCGGCGTTGCTCGGGTTGGTCGGACTGGGCGTCGAAGCGATCACCGTTGCCGCCCGCGACCCCGCAAAGGCCGCCAGGCTGGTCGAACTCGGATCCGGGATCGGGGTCCCGACGACGTTCGCCGACCTGACCGGCGCCGGGCTGCCGGAGGTGGTCGAGGGGGCCGACGTGCTGGTCAGCACGGTTCCGGCGGACGCGGCCGCCGCGTACACGGCGGAATTCGCCCGGATACCGGTGCTGCTTGACGCGATCTACGACCCGTGGCCGACCCCGTTGGCGCGGGCGGTCGACGAGTGCGGCGGCGAGGTCATCAGCGGCCTGCAGATGTTGCTGCACCAGGCGTTCAGTCAGGTCGAACAATTCACAGGCCGCCCGGCTCCGCGACAGCAGATGGCGGCCGCACTGCACTAACGTGCCGGCATGCTCCGATTGGCGGCCTGTCTGGTCGTGCTCTGCTGGGCGGCGGCGCTGTCGGTCATCGACATCCGGGTGCGCCGGCTACCCGACGTGCTGACCCTCACCGGCGCGGTGGCCATCCTGGGGGCGTGTGTGGCGTGCGGACGGGGGCTGCCGGCGATCCTCGGGGCGGCGGCCCTGGGCGGGTTGTATCTGTCGGTCCACCTCGTCAACCCGGCGGGACTCGGGGGTGGCGACGTCAAGCTGGCCCTGGGTCTGGGTGCGTTGACCGGGGCTTTCGGCTTGCCCGTCTGGATGCTCGCGGCGATGGGCGCCCCGATGCTGACGGCGATCCTGGGGGTGGCGGCGCTGCTGCGCCCTCGCGACGCCGCCGGGCCCCCGGCCGCAGTGCCGCACGGGCCGTCGATGTGCGCGGCCAGTCTGGGCGCGGTGGGGCTGGTCATGTTCTGAGGTGCCGCGGCGGATTCGGTCACGCGCCGGCGACATGGGAAGATATGGGGCGTGTTGCGTTGGACCACAGCCGGAGAATCCCACGGTCGAGCCCTTGTCGCCATGGTCGAGGGCATGGTCGCCGGCGTCGAGGTGACCTCCGCCGACATTGCGGCCCAACTCGCCCGCCGTCGGCTCGGATACGGCCGCGGTGCGCGGATGAAGTTCGAGCAGGACGAGGTCACGGTGCTGGCCGGGGTCCGGCACGGTCAGACCCTGGGCGGCCCCATCGCCATCGAGATCGGCAACACCGAATGGCCGAAATGGGAGACGGTGATGGCGCCGGATCCGGTTCCGGCCGCTGACCTGGAAGTCGCCCGCAACGCTCCGCTGACCCGCCCGCGCCCCGGTCACGCCGATTACGCCGGCATGCTCAAGTACGGGTTCGACGACGCTCGTCCGGTCCTGGAGCGCGCCAGTGCCCGGGAGACGGCGGCGCGGGTGGCGGCGGCGAGTATCGCCCGGGCGTTCCTGCGACAGGCGCTCGGTGTCGAGGTGCTCTCCCACGTGGTCTCGATCGGGGCGTCGAGCCCCTATGTCGGCCCCCCGCCGACCGCGGCCGACCTGTCCCGCATCGACGACAGTCCGGTGCGGGCTTTCGACGCCGAGGCGGAGGCGGCCATGATCGCCGAGATCGAGGCGGCGAAGAAGGACGGCGACACCCTCGGCGGGGTGGTCGAGGTGGTAGCGCACGGTCTGCCGGTGGGGCTGGGCTCGTTCGTCAGCGGTGAGAACCGCCTCGACAGCCAGTTGGCCGCTGCCGCGATGGGCGTTCAGGCCATCAAGGGCGTCGAGATCGGCGACGGTTTCGAGACGGCCCGACGCCGGGGCAGTGGCGCGCACGACGAGATGTTTCCGGGGGCCGACGGCGACCGCGGCGGTGTGGTGCGGTCGACCAACCGGGCCGGCGGTCTGGAGGGCGGGATGACCAACGGGCAGCCGCTGCGGGTCCGGGCCGCGATGAAGCCGATCTCCACCGTGCCCCGCGCGCTGTCGACGGTCGACCTGGCCACCGGCGAGCAGGCGGTAGCGATTCACCAGCGTTCCGACGTCTGCGCGGTGCCGGCCGCCGGGGTGGTGGTCGAGGCCATGGTCGCCCTGGTGCTCGCCCGTGCTGCGCTGGAGAAGTTCGGCGGTGACTCGCTGGGCGAAACCCGTCGCAATATCGAGGGTTACCTGCGTGAGATCGCCGACCGGGAGACCTTCGGACCCGATTCGGTACGGCTGTCGGGGTAGTGGAGATGGCGCCGAAGGCCGTGCTGATCGGGTTACCCGGATCGGGGAAGTCGACGATCGGGAGGCGCCTTGCCCGGGCCATGGGGCTGCAGATGCTCGACACCGACGTGATGATCGAGGAGCGAGAGGGGCGCAGCATCGCCGAGATCTTCGCCGCCGAGGGCGAACCGGGTTTCCGCCGGATCGAGGAGCAGGTGGTTCGTGAAGCGCTGGAGAGCCACGACGGCATCCTCTCGCTGGGCGGCGGTGCGGTCACCACACCGGGAGTTCGCGACGCGCTGGCCGGCCACACGGTGGTCTACCTGGAGATCAGTGCCGCCGAGGGGATTCGCCGGACCGGCGGCAGCACCGTGCGTCCGCTGCTGGCCGGGCCGGACCGGGCTGAGAGATATCGGGAACTGATGAACCAGCGGGTGCCGCTCTACCGCAGGACCGCGACCATCCGGATCAACACCAATCGGCGTAATCCCGGTGCCGTCGTCCGCCATATCGCCGGGCGACTGGAGAACCCGCCACCACCGCGCCGCCGCCGTCCGCCCTGGCGGCGTCCGACGGCCGGGGGTCCCCGCCCGGCGCCGCCTTCGCCACGGGAAACCCCGTCCGTTCAGCCGGATCCGGATGCGCCGGTCACCCCGGCGACCCTGGCCGCCCGTCGGGCCGGAGTCCGCAAATGACCGGGCGGGCGACCATCGAGGTCGCCGTGGATCCGCCCTATCCGGTGATCATCGGAACCGGTGTGCTCGGCGAGGTCGCCGATCTGCTGGGTTCGCGGCACAAGGTGGTGATCCTGCACCAGCCGGTGATGACCGA
>JAGQTQ010000174.1 GCA_020438905.1 Mycobacterium sp. | reverse complement strand
GCCCGCTTAACTTCGAAGAGCCGGATTACCGGCGGTGTCGACGCCCCCCTTGGGGACTTCCCAGTTGTAGGTCGCGGTGACAACGGTCTCGCCGAGCGATTTCGCGTTGAGGACCGCGCGCCCAGATTTGATGACGATCTCGGCGACCGCGGGGTTGTCGACGGTGAACGTGGTGCAGTTCGACGTGACCCCGGCAGAGCATCCCGTAGCGCTGAAGTCCTCCGGGACGGAGCCGTCGCTGCCACCGCCCTTGAAGGCAGAAAGCTGCAGGAGATTGTCGGTCGATCCCGACCTGTACGTCGGGAGGGGATTCTTCGTCATTGCATCAATGAGTTCGAAGCCCTGGTTGACCGTCTGCTGGTAAGGGACCGTCCGGAACTCCGCGTTATAGACGCCGCGCCTGTCAACGATCTGGAAATCCATCGCCGTGAATGAGTAGCCGGTATCGGAGCACTTGTTGTCTCGGCATCCCGCGAACGTGAACACCACGTCGCCGGACACGTTGTATTTCGGCGCCGCCGTCAAGAGCACCGACAATGAGTAAGGCCGGGGGTTCAGCGTGGTGGACCCTTGTGTGGTCGTCCCGGTTTTGACCTCTGCTGGTGACAGGGCCGAGCCGATTGCTGTCTTTGCGGCATCCGCGATGCCGTCGCCTATCCATTTGCTAAGCAGAAACTTCGCCAGCTCCCCGGCTCCCTGGGCCGCATACTTCTGCCACCACGGCGACTGTGGCTGTGGGCCGGGGTCCGAGGTGACCGTCCACTTGTACGTAGCGCTGTTGCCGGCAGACCCACTGAGATTGATGATCCGGAGTGGCTGGTCGACATCGTTCAGAGTAGTGCTGGTCGCACGCACTTCCGAAATGCCGCTGTAGACGATGTTGGTGTACTTCCGTTGGCCGAATCTCTCGCTTGTCGCGATGAAGTTGTTGAACACTTCAAAGGGTGTCGGAGCGACGAATTCACGGTCCGATGTGGTCCAGACCGTCTTGCAGGTCGGGCATGACACGGGCGGAGTGACCGACCAGCTGGCGTCCGATTCGATGCCGTAGACCCCGCCACCACCCGCAGCGGCCGATGAGTTGATCAGGAAGATCCTGGTCGACTTGTTCTGGTCAAGCACCCATGGCTGGCCGTCATCCCGGAGAAATTGTTGGGAGCCAAACGGGTCCCACCTGCCTTCGATCTTGTTGGTGGAGTTGGAGTAGGTCGGCGTCACTTGGACCAGCCAATGCTCCTCGTCAGCGCCCCTGAACTCCATCATCACCCATTGCCCGTCGAAGGAGGGATTGAAAAATGGGAGGGGAGTCGAAATCTCAAAACTCAATGACTCGCCGGGCGCGAGAGCCGTACCTCTGAGGTCCTTCTTCCCCTCGACCTTGGTGAGGCAGAAATTCTGGTTTTTACAGGTCGTTATCGCTTCATCAGTCGCGCCCTGGTACGTGCTGTTACCGTATTTCGATATCCACCTGGAGTCCGCTAGCCAGAGAACGTCGTTGGTCAAGTTGACGATCTCGAATCCTTGTGAAGCGCCGACAAATGGCGACTCCGGACCAATGACCACCTGGACTTCCGTCGATCTGTCACTGAACGGGTCAAGAAGATTGAACCCCCGGTCAGAGACCGTCACGGAAAAGGTGTCCTCGCCCCCACTTGGATCGCCGGAGGTGTAGGTGAAGCTCCCGTCGGCGTCGAGCTGCACTGAGCCACTTACGGGTGCTGTGGTGACGGCATACGTGAGGGCATCGCCCTCGGGGTCGACGGCGTCGATCAGCCCGCTGACTGAGCCCCCGTCGAGTGAGAAGAACTGCGCTTGGGTTGCTACCGGAACCTGGTTGAACAGTGCCCGCCGCACTAGCAGCAGCGCCCCGCTCAGGAATTCCGAGAGCGGAGCAGGCAGGGTCGTCAGCAGATCGGCGACTGAATCGAGTACTCGGACGGCAACAGCGTTGAGGGAGTTGCCGGCCGGCGCTGCGGTGGCTGTAGCCGCTGCGTACTCGGCGACCACCGCAGGTGCTTCAGCGGGGCTGGAAATCCTAGCCTGGAAACTGTTCGGCACTTCGGAGTCGGTCGCCTCCGCTGACGACTGCACCGGCAGTGGACCCTCTCCGGTAACGACCCTGACCGCGGACGCCCGGGCAACGATCCTGGTGCTGGATACATTCGTCTGGGGAAGGCCAACGGACCGGTCGCGGCGAGGGGCAGGCGCGAAGCTGAATGGCTGGCCCGCGCGGACTGCCGATGGCACGCTGGACTCACGGGCCGCAGGAGTTCCGAAGGCATCGGCCACGCGGGCGATTGGGGCGAACTCTCCGGTATCGGCTGCCGCCGACGGACGCGGGGCGGGCGTCACCGAGTTGCGGACGGCACCTGTAGCGCCTCGATCGGTCCTGGGAAGACGTTCACCCCGCGCACTACCGCGCGACTTCTGCGCGGACGCCGCGGAATGACCGGCCGACGCCGACACCGACGAACCATCCGGATCACCGGAGTCCGCATGTGCCACACCTACTGCTACCGGTCCGGCCAGGAACACACCGACGGCGAACGCCGCAGCGCTCCCCCTCGCGAAATTCTTCCCAGACCTCCGGCACGACGACGACTTGCGGACAACTGACTTCGACATCGACTGATCCTCCCGACTTACGGCCAAACCGCAGACGGACGGAACTTACGATGCCCACACAAGGGGCTTTGGTCATTACGGCCGAAACAAACCAAAACTTTGTTTTGTGCCGGGACGCTTCGTGACGCCGGCCCGACGGCATTCGACGAACTGCTCAAACTGCTCCAGTCGGACGCGGGCAGCGATACCGGGCACGATCACCCGCCACGCCGCCGCCAGCCGAGTAGCGGGGTCACCACAAAGGTCCTCATCTTTCAGCAGCCGGCCGACGCTGTCGACCCCGAACGCGCCGCCGATCAAGCCACGGCGCTGTTGCCGATGTTGCAGGCACGCGGCTTCGTCGATGGGTCGGGCGGGCACCCGCGGTTGTCCTGCCACGCCACACCGCTGACGGCGATGAAACGCCATTGCTCGCCGAGACCGACGGCCGGCTCTTCGCCCGCCACAGCCAGCCCTACGCCTAGCCGGGACGGGTGGTCGGCAAGATCGCCGGCGAGATTCCCCTGGAGAGCAGAACGGGCGACTTGCTGTCGGATTGACGAGCCGGCCGCTCAGATCGACGAACGGGTCAGTCGAAAGAGTGCTTGCTCAGTTCTGCTCCTCACCCAGCACATACTCCAACTGCCCTACGGCCCAATCGATCTCATCGGCGGTGATCACCAACGGCGGGGCGAACCGCAGCGTCGATCCATGGGTGTCCTTCACCAGGACGCCACGGCGAGCCAGGGCCCGGCTCAATTCCTTACCGGTGCCCAGTCTCTCGTCGATATCGACACCGGCCCAAAGACCCATGCCGCGCACATCGACTACCCCCTGGCCGATCAGCGAACGCAGCCGAGCGTGCAGGCGTTCACCGAGATGCGCCGATCGGTCCTGGAACTCTCCCCGGCGCAGGATCTCCACAACCTCGGTCCCGATGGCCATGGCCAGCGCATTTCCCCCGAAGGTCGACCCATGCTCGCCCGGATTGAGGACCCCGAGAATGTCCCGGTTGGCCACAACCGCCGACAGCGGAATGACCCCCCCGCCCAGGGCCTTGCCGAGCAGATAGATATCGGGCACCACACCCCAGTGGTCGCAGGCGAAGGTGCGGCCGGTTCGCGCCAGGCCGGACTGGATTTCGTCGGCGATCAGCAGCACATTCCTTCGGCTGCAAATCTCACGGAGTCTCGGCAGATAGTCGGCCGGCGGGACGATGATTCCGGCCTCGCCCTGGATGGGCTCGACCAGCACCGCAACCGTGTGCTCATCGATGGCGGCCTCGACCGCGTCCGCATCGCCGAAGGGGGTGGAACGGAATCCCGGGGTGAACGGGCCGAATCCGTTGCGGGCCGTGCCATCGGTGGAAAAGCTGACGATGCTGATGGTACGGCCGTGAAAGTTGTTGTCGGCCACCACGATATTGGCCATGCCCTCGGGCACACCCTTGACATCGGTACCCCACTTGCGGGCCACCTTGATACCGCTCTCGACGGCCTCGGCGCCACTGTTCATCGGCAGGACCATGTCCTTGTCGCACAATTCGGCCAGATCGGCACAGAACGGGCCCAGGCGATCGGAGTGGAATGCACGGCTGACGAGGGTCAGTCTGTCGAGTTGCCGATGCGCCGCGGCAACGATCTGGTCGTTATGGTGGCCGAAGTTGACCGCGGAGTACGCGGCCAGACAATCCAGGTAGCGATTGCCTTCGACGTCGGTGATCCATGCGCCGCGCGCGCTGGCCGCCACCACCGGCAGGGGCGCGTAGTTGCGTGCGGTGTGCGCCTCCTCCGCCGCGATCGCGGCGGCCGTCGCCGTTTCCTGGGGAGCGCGGATGTCGGTCACGGTCATGAATGTATCTCCAGAGTGCAGCATTTGACGGAGCCGCCGCCCTTGAGCAGTTCGGACAGATCGACACCGATGGGTTGGAATCCGGCTTGATAGAGCTGTTCGGCGAAGCCGGTGGCCGCCTGCGGGTGGACGACGTGTTTACCGTCGGAGACCGCGTTGAGCCCCAGGACGTAGGCGTCAGCGCTGGAGACCTCGATCGCGCCGGGGAACAATTCCCGCAACCGCGCCTGGGCCGCGTCGGTGAATGCGGGCGGATAGTAGGCGATCGTGGTGTCGTCGAGGACCGTCATCGCGGTGTCGAGATGATAGAAACGCGGATCCACGAGTTCCAGTGTCACAACGGGCATTCCGGTGATCGCGGCCACTTCGGTGTGGGCTTGCCGATCAGTCCGGAAGCCGGTGCCGGCCAGGATGGTCGCACCGGCCACCAAGAAGTCGCCCTGACCTTCGTTGATGTGGCGGGTGGCGACCGGGACGTAGCCCTGCTGGGCCATCCACTCGGCGTAGGCCACGGCTTCACCCTCGCGTTCGGCGTGTTTGAAGCGGGCGACGATGGCGGTGCCACCCACGATCAGTCCGCCGTTGGCGGCGTACACCATGTCCGGCAGACCGGCGACGGGCTCGACCACATCGACGGTGTGGCCCAGTTTGCGGTAGGTATCGCGCAGGGTTTCCCACTGTGCGATCGCGAGGTCGACGTCGACCTCCGCGTTGACGTCCATCCAGGGATTGATCGCGTACTCGACGCCGAAGAACGTCGGACGGGTCATGGCGTATCGGCGGAGGCGAGCGCTGCGGATTGTCGCGCTACTCGCGGCGACGTCGGGGGAAACTGTCATGGGGCGATCGTATTGCGTCGGCCGGACGCAATCAATCGCTGTTCATTGCGCATTAAGGTCGTATATATTGCATGCAATCCGTGATTGCGGCGATTCATTGCGCGAAGGGATGATCCTGGATGGACCGGCTCGATGACACCGATGAGCGCATTCTCGCCGAGTTGGCCGAGAACGCCCGCGCGACGTTCGCCGAGATCGGAGAGCGCGTCAGCCTCTCGGCGCCCGCGGTGAAGCGCCGGGTGGACCGGATGCTCGACAGCGGGGTCATCCGTGGGTTCACCACGGTGGTGGACCGCAATGCGCTGGGCTGGAACACCGAGGCCTATGTCCAGGTCTTCTGCCACGGCAGGATCGCCCCTGCCGAGTTGCGCGCCGCCTGGATCGACATTCCGGAGGTCGTCGGAGCGGCCACCGTCACCGGAACCTCCGACGCCATCCTGCACGTACTGGCTCGTGACATGCGCCATTTGGAGTCGGCCCTGGAGCGGATCCGGTCGTCCGCGGAGGTGGAACGCAGCGAAAGCATCGTCGTGTTGTCCAATCTCATCGAACGGTCCCGCTCTTAGCCTCGATCCACCGATGAAGTAGGCG
>JAGQTQ010000050.1 GCA_020438905.1 Mycobacterium sp. | reverse complement strand
CAACACCGCCCCGGTCGCCACCACCGGCCTGACCGCACCCGCGAACACCGACGGCGCCATCGCCGGCGCCGTGAGGGCGAGCGACGCCGACGGCGACACGGTGAGCTTCACCGTCGCCGACGCCCCCGGCAAGGGCAGCGTCACCCTCGACGCAGCCACCGGAGCCTTCACCTACACCCCCGACCCCGACGCCCGGCACAACGCCGCCGCGGACGAGGCCGCCGCCGCCGACCAAGCCGACACCTTCACCATCGCCGTCAACGACGGCCACGGCGGCACCACCCTCATCGACGTCGCCGTCGCCGTCACCGGCGCCAACACCGCCCCAGTAGCGGCCACGGACCTGAACGCGGCCGACAACACCGACGGCACCATCGCCGGCGCCGTGGAGGTCGCCGACGCCGACGGCGACACCGTGAGCTTCACCCTCACCGACGCCCCCGGCAAGGGCAGCGTCACCCTCGACGCAGCCACCGGAGCCTTCACCTACACCCCCGACCCCGACGCCCGCCACACCGCCGCCGCCGACGAGGCCACCGCCGCCGAGCAGACCGACACCTTCACCATCACCATCAACGACGGCCATGGCGGCACCACCCTCATCGAGGTCGCCGTCGACGTTGCCGGCGCCAACACCGCCCCGGTCGCCCGCACCGGCCAGACCGCACCCGACAACACCGACGGCACCATCGCCGGCGCCGTGGAGGCGAGCGACGCCGACGGCGACACGGTGAGCTTCACCGTCGCCGACGCACCCGGCAAGGGCACCGTCACCCTCGACGCGGCCACCGGAGCCTTCACCTACACCCCCGACCCCGACGCCCGGCACAACGCCGCCGCCGATGGGGCCACCGCCGCCGACCAGAGCGACACCTTCACTCTGGCGGTCAACGACGGCCATGGCGGTCGCGCCCTGGTCGAGGTCGCTGTCAGCGTCACCCCGACCAACACCGACCCCACCGCCAGCACCATGATCGGTGATGCCGATGCCGCCACCGGCGTTGTCGACGGAGACGTCATCGGCGCCGACGCCGACGCCGATGCGCTCGTCTACACGCTCATCTCGGGTCCGGCCAACGGAACCCTAACCCTCGACGCGGCCACCGGGGCATTCGTCTACACCCCCGACCCCGCGGCGCGCCACGCCCTCGCCGCCGAATCCGGCGACAACAACGGCAACAACGGCAACAACGACAACGGCACAGCGATAAGCCCAAACAACGTCTTGATTATCGACGGCAGGGCCGAGCCAAACGATCCGCAGAGAACAGCAAACCTCCAGGGCCGGCTAGAGGCTGTAGGTCATACCGTGACGGTCGTGACGGTGACAGACACCACCCCGGAGATTCCTGCGGACACCAGCACCTACCAGCAGGTCTGGGATCTTCGTTACTTTGGCTCCACAGCACCCCTGACAGCGGCTGAACAGTCGCAGTACACAAGTTTCGTCACCGGAGGTGGATTCGCTTACTTCATCGCTGAAAACCCAGGTTGTTGCACGGCGAGGAACAACTCGGTCGCAGCGCTGGTGACTGCATTGGGCGGCGGTTCGACGACAATCGGGGGCGCTGCGGGGAGTACCGGCAACCTGGGGTCGAATGTCAACAGCACCTACATCACTGAGGGCACGGTCGTGAACTTCGCCGCGGTCTCCGCGATCGATAACAGCCAAGGCATTCCACTGATCAGCGACGCCAACGGCAAAGTCGCAGCTATGAGTTGGATCGGCCGTGCCGGATCGCTTGATCCTGACGTAACAGGAACCATCCTCACCGTTGCAGATGTCAACTGGCTGGACCCCGAAAGATTCAGCACGGCTGAAGATGCGACCGTCGCACAGCAACAAAACGTCACCGCACTCGACGACATCATCAGAGGTGTCGTGGCCGGGACAGTGGCTGGGACCATCAGCGAAAGCGGCAACGGTCTGGGGGACATCCCGACCACCGACTCCTTCACCGTCGAGGTCTCCGACGGGCACGGCGGGACCACCACCGTGGAAATCACCGTCCCGATTACAGCGGCCAACGCCGAGCCCACCGCGGCCACGACGGTCAGCGCACCCGACGCCGCGACCGGCACGGTCACCGGCGCCGTACTCGGCAGCGACGCCGACGGCGACACACTTAGCTACACCGGCCTGTCCAGCCCCGTCCGCGGCACCGTCGTACTCAACCCCGACGGCACCTTCGACTACACCCCCACCGCCGCGGCTCGGCATAACGCCGCCGCCGACGGCGCAGGCCCGGAAGTCACGACCGACACCTTCACCGTGGCCGTCACCGACGGCTACGGCGGCAACCTCACGGTTCCGGTTACCATCACGATCGACCCTGTCAACACCCTGCCTGTCCTCGCTCCCACAGTCGGTGCGCCGAACGCCACAACGGGACTTGTCACCGGTTCCGCAAACGGGAGCGACGCAGACGGGGACACCCTGACCTACAACGGGCCGACAAGCACCGCCAGCGCCGCTATCGCGCTCGACCCGGCCAGCGGGGTATTCACCTACACTCCGACCGACGATGCCAGGGCAGCTGCGGACGACAGCACCACCGACACTTTCACCATCACGGTTGCAGACGGCCATGGCGGCGTCATCGAGGTTCCGGTGACAGTCGCCGTTGCCCCGGTGAGCTCACAGACACCCGAGACCGCACCGGAGGGGTGTCCGACGAATTGCCAGGACGCGACAGTCACGTTCACGGGCGGCACGGTTCGCTTCTCTGACGGCGCAACCGCGGTGACTGACGAGTCTCGGCTCTTTAGAGACGTTGACTCATATCTCGAGAACGGGTACGTATTCGACTTCGTAGGAGGAGCCGGCGGTGAGATCGGGGCCTACTACGGCGGATACCCGAACGATGTCATCCACGCACACTGGGCGGCTGGTGAGGTCACCTCCATCGAGATCTACAAGGATGGCGGCGGCGTCTTTGACTTCCAGTACTTCGTACTGACCTCAAACACCACCCTTCCCGGCGGGCCAGCGACAGGAACCGAGCAGGTATTCGTGCAGGGCTTCCTCAACGGCGTCGCTACCGGATCTCAAGTCCTGCTGCCCCCGGAAGATTGGGGCTTCCCCGCAAGCTCCGTGTCCCCGGGATCAGACTTCGACCAGGTGGACAAAGTTGTCTTCACATCGACTAATTCCAGCTTCTCCTGCTTCGGCATGGATTCCTTCTACATCAATGCCCCTGCCCAACAGATCAATGCTCCCGCCCAAGAAGCACAGGCATCTCCAGCAGTCATCGCGGAGGCATCCCCAGCAGTCATCGCGGAGGACCTGTAACGCTCGGCGACCTCAACCCGGCGACGACGCCCGCCGCCCCGCATCCAGCACGTCCACGCCGTCATCGGACCAGGCCCGACGCATCGCCTCGGCGCCCTTGAGCCGCACCCAGGCGGCCTCGGTCGGAGTGATGGGCACCGCGGAGAGGAACCGCACCGGATCCGCCGGCGGGTCCAGTGCCAGATCGGCGATCCCGGACTCGCCGAGCAGCACGGCGGTGAACGGCGCCCCGGTCCACAGCGGGCCGGACAGGTCGATCAGCGCGTCGGGCGCCAGCACCACACCGTCCACCGCGGGGGTGGCCGCCAGCACGGCCACGCTGCGGGCCAGGCCCGTGACCGCGGAACTCCCCCGCAGGCTGAGCACGATCTCCGCCCGCGGCCCGCGTACCGGATCGGCAACCCCAGCCGCGGCGTCGGTCATCGGATAACGCGAACAGCCCAGCGAGACATGGTGATACACCCCGGCATCATCGGGCCCGAACCGCAACACCTCGATGCGCTCCACCCCCAGGAAGGTCACACCGGCGCGGTCAGGCTCGGATTCGATTCCCGCACCCGAGAAGTGGGCGTACAGATGCTCTCCGACCCGATCCAGCGGATAGCTCACGCGGAGAGGTTCGCCCCGGTGCCGGCGTCGAAGACGTGCAGCCTGGTGGCGTCCAGCGCCAGTTCCAGCGGTTGCCCCGTCGCAACCCGGGAATCCGCGGAAACCCTTGCCACATAACGGTTCCCACCGACGGCCGAATCGGCGGCAAGCTCGGCGAGCTGGGCCGACTGGGCCGCGGCACCACCGGTGGAGAAGTACACGTACTTGTCGGCGCCTAGGGATTCCACCAGGTCGGCGGTAATGCGGAAGACCAACGACCGGGAACGCTCGAGCGGATCGATCAGCGCGGCATCCTCGAAGTTCTCCGGACGAACGCCCACGATCACCTCGGGGGCCGGCGGAACGGGACCGGTCACCTCACCGAACGGCAGGCGCAGACCCGTCGCGGTCGGCGCGGCCGGGAAGAAGTTCATCGCGGGCGATCCGATGAAACCGGCGACGAACAGGTTGGCCGGATGGTTGTACAGCTCATCGGGGGTGCCGATCTGCTGGGCCTCCCCGGCGCGCAGCACCACCACCCGGTCCCCCAGGGTCATCGCCTCGGTCTGGTCGTGGGTGACGTAGACGGTGGTGGCGCCCAACCGGTTCTGCAGCCCGGCGATCTCGGCGCGCATCTGCACCCGCAGTTTGGCGTCGAGGTTGCTCAAAGGCTCGTCCATCAGGAACGCCTTGGGCTGGCGCACGATGGCCCGGCCCATGGCGACACGCTGGCGCTGGCCACCCGACAGTTGCGCCGGCTTGCGGTCGAGCAGTTCGGTGAGGTCGAGGATCCTGGCGGTCTCGGCGACCTTCGCCTCGATCTCGGGCTTGGGCAGTTTCGCCAGGGTGAGCGGAAAGGCGATGTTCTGACGCACCGTCATATGCGGGTAGAGCGCGTAGGACTGGAAGACCATGGCGATGTCGCGATCGCGGGGCGCCTTCTCGTTGACCCGCTGGCCGCCGATGCGCAGTTCCCCGGAGGTGATGTCCTCCAGGCCGGCGATCATGTTCAGCGTGGTGGACTTTCCGCATCCGGACGGCCCGACCAGGATGACGAACTCGCCGTCGGCGATGGTCAGCGAGAGGTCCTTCACCGGTGTGGCGCCGTCGGGGTAGCGCTTGGTCACCCGGTCCAACACGATCTCGGCCATAAAACCCGCTACCCCTTCACCGCGCCGGAGGTCAGCCCGGCCACGATCCGTCGTTGGAAGATGAGAACAAACACGATGATCGGGATGGTGATCACCATCGCGCCCGCCGCGATCGACCCGGTCGGCTCCTCGAACTGGGAACTGCCGGTGAAGTTCGCGATCGCCACCGGCGCGGTGATCGCGGCCTTGGTGGCGGTCAGCGACAGCGCCAGCAGCAGGTCGTTCCAGGCGAAGATGAACACCAGGATCGCCGCGGTGACGATGCCCGGCATGGCCAACGGGGCGATCACCCGCCGAAACGCCTGCCCCGGGGTGGCGCCGTCCATCTTGGCCGCCTTCTCCAGATCCCACGGGATCTCGCGGAAGAACGCCGAGAGGGTGTAGATCGCCAGCGGCAGCGCGAAGGTGATGTAAGGCAGGATCAGCCCCGGCCAGGTGTTGAACAGCCCGATCTTGCGTTCAATATTGAACAGCGGTGTGACCAGGGAGATCTGGGGAAACATCGCGATCAGCAGCGCCACCCCGATCAGCAGCCGCTTACCGCGGAACTGCAGCCGGGCCACCGCGTAGGCGGCCATACCGCCGATCACCACCGCGATCACCGTGGTGATCAGACCGATACCGATCGAGTTGATCAGCGCCGAGGAGAACACGTCGCCCTGGAAGATGTCGCGGTAGTTCTCCAGGGTGATCTGCGACGGAATCAGCTTGCCGTCCTTGACCGTCGAGGTCGGTTTGAGCGAGAGGCTCAGGATCCACAGCACCGGCAGCAGCGCGTAGATCAGCACCAGTGTGTTGATCACCGTCCAGCCGGTGACCTTGCGAGCGTTCACCGCCATCTCAACGGACCTCGTCCTCGGCGCCGGGAGCCGAAGCCCCGAACAGCCTGATGTAGATGAACGCGATCACCGCCACCGACAGGAACACCAGCACGCTGATGGCCGAACCCAGCCCGAGGTTGAACGCCTTGAACAGGTTGTCGTAGCCCAGGATGGACACCGACGCGGTGTCGTTGGACCCGCCGGTCAGCACGTAGATGTTGTCGAAGATCCGGAAGGCGTCCAGCGTCCGGAACAGCAGTGCCACCAGGATGGCCGGCTTGATCAGCGGAAGGATCACCCGGGTCAGCCGGGTCCAGGCCCCGGCGCCGTCGACCTGGGCGGCCTTGAGCAGATCGTCGGGGACCAGCGCCAGGCCGGCCAGCAGCAGCAGCGCCATGAACGGGGTGGTCTTCCAGACCTCGGCCCCGATGATGACGGCCAGCGACGGGATCTGTTCGGTCAGCGGCGCGGTCCCGTCGGGCAGCAGATTGGCCAGGTAGCCGGTGCCCGGCG
>JAGQTQ010000049.1 GCA_020438905.1 Mycobacterium sp. | reverse complement strand
ACGCAAAGTGCCCCGACACGCCGGGCGTGCGGGGGCATTTGCGTCTGCTCGCGCGGGGGAGGCGACCCGGTAGCGTGCTCAGTTGTGCTGGACCTGAGCGCCGACCCGATCGAACTGACCGCCGCCCTCGTCGATATTCCGAGCGTTTCGCGCGACGAGCGGCGTATCGCCGACGAGGTCGAGCAGGCGCTGCGGGAGCAGACGACCTACGAGGTCCTGCGCAACGGCGACGCGGTTCTGGCCCGTACCGACCTGGGCCGTCCGACCCGGGTGATCCTGGCCGGCCATCTCGACACCGTTCCCATCGCCGACAACGTTCCCTGCCGCCGCGACGCCGACCACATCTACGGCTGCGGGGCATCGGACATGAAGTCCGGCGACGCCGTCTTCCTGCACCTGGCCGCCACCGTCGCCGACCCCGTCCACGACGTCACTCTGGTCTTCTACGACTGCGAGGAGATCGAGGCGAGCGCCAACGGCCTCGGCCGTATCGAACGCGAGCTTCCCGAATGGCTGCGCGGCGACGTCGCGATCCTCGGGGAACCTTCCGGCGGCTATATCGAGGCCGGGTGCCAGGGCACGCTGCGCGCCGTCGCCACGACCTCCGGGGTTCGTGCCCATTCGGCGCGATCGTGGTTGGGTGACAACGCGATTCACAAGCTGGGTGCGGTGCTCGACCGGTTGGCCGGATACCAGGGGCGGGTGGTCGACATCGACGGCTGCACCTACCGCGAGGGACTGTCGGCGGTGCGCATCGACGGCGGGGTCGCCGGCAACGTGATCCCGGATGCGGCGTCGGTGACGGTGAACTTCCGGTTCGCCCCGGACCGCAGCCCGCAGGACGCGTGGGCGCACGTTGTCGAGGTGTTCGACGGATTGCCGGTCGAGCTGCAGCAGACCGATGTGGCCCCTGGGGCGCTGCCCGGGCTGCAGCACCCCGCGGCGGCCGCACTGGTCGATGCGGCCGCCGGCATGGTTCGCGCCAAGTACGGCTGGACCGATGTCGCCCGGTTCGCCGCTCTGGGGATTCCCGCGGTCAACTACGGACCCGGCGATCCGAATCTGGCGCACCGCCGCGACGAGTGGGTCTCGGTGGCGCAGATCACCGCGGTGACCGCCACGCTGCGCCGCTACCTGGACGGGGGCTAGGGCGAGTCCCGCGGGCGGTAGCCGAGGTCGCACCTGTCGGCGGGCGATGCCGCGTCGCCCGCCCGGAAACCGGAAGCTCCGTTCAAGGACCCTGCGGCCCTCGTCATCCTCGGCGTCCCAAGCCGCTGGGCGTTCTCCGGTGCCGCCGAGGTGATTTGCTGTTGTGCAAGTTAGCGGTTGAGTCGATGAACCCGGCCGCCGGTCGGTCATCGGCAAGTGTTACGCCGTTGACGCTAACGAGCGGGGATAACGTCTTCATCCGAGTTGGCCCCTCATCGCAGGCCGTCCGCGAACGTGACAGCGCCAACCCAACCCAAAGAAGTTGCTGGATGCGACCTATCGGGGGGTATGATTCCGTTGCGACGAGGGGGGATTGAAATGCATGTCGGCGAACGTTTACCGGCGAGAGCGCTGTGCGCCGCAGCCACCGTTGTGGCCTTCGGAGTTGTGGGGCCATCGCCCTTCCATGAGGTGATCCCATCCGGCCACACCGAGTTGCGACCGGTTCACCTCGAGGTCGCCTTGACCGCGGCGAACCCGGCGAACCCGGCGAACACCTGGTACGGCTTCCTGGCCGACGTGGCTGAGACCATCG
This sequence comes from Mycobacterium sp., assembly GCA_020438905.1. Taxonomy (GTDB): domain Bacteria; phylum Actinomycetota; class Actinomycetes; order Mycobacteriales; family Mycobacteriaceae; genus Mycobacterium. The sequence goes on along the minus strand of JAGQTQ010000049.1, from coordinate 39,408 downwards.
GCCCCGGGTATGACCTGTTGACCGGTGCGGCGACTCTGGCGGGGATCGTGTTGACCCCCTTGTCGTGGATCGCCTTGCCGATCACGATCCCGGCAGGCCTCCTGATTGCGTCTGCGACCTTGAGCGGCAATCCCCTCACGGACGGCATCCTCGCCGCCGGCGGGGGGTTTGGAGCCATTGCTGCTTCGCTGTTTGTTTTCTCCGGCGTCGCCTTTTTCGGCCCGGTGCTTGTCAGTAATGCGCTGCTGCCGCCTCGCGACTTTCTGCGAAATTTCCGCGACGGTCCGCCGCAGGCCGATGGAACGATTGATGGACCGGCAACGGCAGCAGTCGAACCCGTCTCGGCTCGCGCTGATGTTTCCGAGGTCAGCCTTGGTGTCGAGGCATTGCCCGCTGGGCCGGCTGTCGCCCGGGCGCCTGGTGGCTCGGCATCCGTCGAGCCGGCCGCGGTTGAGTCGGCGACCACTGAGCGGGAAACGGTTGAGTCGGCGACCTCCGAACCGGAAGCGGTTGAACCGGTCAAAGATTCGTCGTGGTCCGGTCGTCGGCCGGTACTCCAGCCGAAGCCGGTCTCGGCAGCCTCTGCTGATGCAAAGAGCCCCGCAGCCAAAGCCGATTCCGCCCGGCGGGCATCGCGGAACGCAATACGGCCGAGTTCCTAGCCGGCGGCCTCTTCGGCCTGTCCGACGGCGTCGGCGGCGGCCCCTTCGAACCCGGCCGTTGCGAGCCTCTCGGCCGCGGACCGCAGCCCCGCGGAGTCCCCGGCCGCCAGTGCTGCCGCGTGGGCCAGGGCCAGATCGCCGTATTCGCAGGGCACCGCCTCGACGAGCGGTTCCAACGCGGCCGCGGCGCGGCGGTCCCCGAGGCGCACCGCCTCGTGCCAGGCCCGGATCGCCACCGCCAACTGGCCGCTGCGTTTCGCCGTTCGGGCGGCATCGCGCGCGGCGGTGATCGCGGCGGTCCGATCGCCGATGGTCGCCAGTCGCCAGGCCCGGGCGATCCCGAGTTCGGGTGCGAAGATCGCCGACTTGGTGCCGTGCCGGGACTGTGCCCGGGCCAGCGCCTTGGCCGACTCGGCGATGTCGCCCTGGTAGGCCAGCGCCGTCGTCAGGTAGGTCAGGGCCAGCGGCCCCCACGAGTAACCGGTGCGTTCCAGGGTCGCCGCGGCGGGGCGCAGTAGTTCGGCGGCGGCCGCGGCGTCGCCGCGGGCCAGCAGAACCTGGGCCAGCAGGACCTCGCCGATCGCCCGGCCGGGCTGGGCCAGTTCGGCGAAATCGGTGAATCTGCGCGCCGCATCCTGGGCCGCGTCGATCCTGCACTCCATCAACAGTGTGGTGGTCTCGGCCAGCCCGATGGTGAATCGCAGCAGACCCGGGTAGTCAGACCCCAGAGCCCGCTCCACCGCCGGGCGCACGTCTTCGAAACGTCCCATCCGTGCCGAGCACAACGCCGTGGCGCTGGAGGCAAGGGCCACCGCCATCCCCGGTGCTTCCGGATGGTTCAGCACCTCCTCGGCGATGTCGACGCAGCGGCGGACGTTGCCGGCGTTCATCGCGAAGGTGGCCGACAAGGCGTCGAGGGTGAGGTGGGAGGAGGTCGCGCCGAGTCGGGTGCGCACGTTCTGCAGGAAAATGGTGGCGCGCTCGGGTTCGGAGAGGGTCCAGAACTGGTTGGCGGCCCGGGGCAGGGCCCAGGCCATCAACTGCTCCTCGGTCAGCCCGGGGATCTCGACGGCGGCGAGCACCGACTCGGCCTCCCGGCCACGGCCCTGCCAGGCCAGCGCATAGCTCAGCGCCAGGCGGGCGCCGAAGTCATCACCCCGGTCCAATATTCCGCCGGCCAGCCGCTCGGCCAGGCCGAGATCGCCCAGCCGCAACGCCTCATTGGCCGCGGTCACCACCGCGTCGGTGTCCAGGGGGCCGTCCCCCTGTAGTGCGAGCAGGGTTCGGCCCATCCGATCGGCGGGTGTCAGGCTCGGGGTGGCTGCCAGCTGCGCGGCCACCTCCGAGCGCAGCCGTTGCACCTCGAATCTGTCCAGCCTCGTCGCCAGACGCTCAAGGAACAACGGATGACCGCTGTAGACCGATCCCGATTGCAGCTGCACCGCCCCGGCGTCCGCGGCGGCCTCGACCGAGGCTTCGTCGGTCAGCGCGACCAGATCGGCACGATGGAGCGGCTCGAAGAGGCACAGGTAGCTCAGCGCCCGGTGAACCTGTGGGGAAAGCCCACCCAGGTAGCGGTCGATCGCCGCCGGCAGCGTCTCGTCGGAACCGCCGGTGCTCATCAGCAGCCTCAGGTGTAGGGGGTTGCCGGAGCTGCGCCGGTAGAACGTGGCCGCGTCGTCCCCACCGGCGGCGGTGACCACCTCGGCGGTCTCCCCGGCGTCCATCGGCATGAGGTTGTAACGCTCCAGCAGCCCGTCGTCCCACAGAGCGGAGACCACCCGCGGAACCCTCAGGACCGATCGGACCGTGACGATCAGCGGGCAGCCGCCTTCCCGAGCCAGCCGGTAGACCAGGCTCGCCGACAGCGGGTCGAGCAGACGCGCGTTGTCGACGATCAGCGGCGCCGATCCGGCGCGGCTGAGAATCGAATCCGCCGCCGCGGTGATCATCTCGGCCGGTTTGCCGACGTCACGGACGTCGAGCAGTGGGCCGAAGGCCCCGAACGGGACCATGGACTGGGTCATGGTGCCGAACGCCCACAGCGGCTCGCCCCGGTCCAGCCGTTCGGCGGCCTGGGCTGCCAGGGTTGTCTTGCCGACACCTTCGTTGCCGACCAGGGCGACCCCGTTGGCGGGTCCGGACCGCAGGATGTCGACAACGCGGTCCACGGCGCGACGGGCAACGAGGGGCCACGGCATGTCCCCGACTCTATTGGGCTCTCGGACGCCGTGGTCTAGGTTTCGGGTGTGCAGCAGCCAGCGGAGCCGGTCTCGGGATGGGCGGTGTGCGTGTACTGCGCCTCCAGCCCGCGGCATCCCGAGCTGCTGACGCTGGCCCGCCGGGTGGGCGAGGCGATTGCCGAGCGCGGCTGGACCCTGGTCTCCGGCGGCGGCAACGTCTCGGCGATGGGGGCGGTGGCCGCGGGCGCCCGGGCCCGCGGCGGTCACACGGTGGGAGTGATCCCCAAGGCCCTCGTGCACCGGGAGTTGGCCGATATCGAGGCCGACGAACTGATCGTCACCGACACCATGCGCCAGCGGAAGCAGGTCATGGAGGACCGCAGCGACGCCTTCCTGACGCTGCCCGGCGGGATAGGCACGCTCGAGGAACTTTTCGAAACGTGGACCGCCGGGTACCTCGGGATGCATGACAAGCCGGTGGTGCTGTTGGACCCGCACGGTCACTACAGCGGGCTGCGACGCTGGCTGGACTCGCTGGTGCCGACCGGCTACGTGTCGCAGGCCGCGCTGGACCGGCTGGTGATCAGCGAGGACATCGCCCACGCGCTCGACCGATGCGCCGGCGGGGAAGGGAACGACGCGGATGGCCGTTGACGGCAAACATGTGGGTCTGCTCGATCTGCTCGCGGGGCTGCCTGCGGTGGTGATGGACGCCCCGGTGATCCTGCGGGCGGTGCGCACCGGGTTGTTGTCCACGCCGGGTTCGAAGACCTCGATCGCCACGGTGTTCCAGGATCGCGCGGCGCGGCACGGCGACCGGACCTTCCTTCGTTTCGAAGGCCGGGAGATCAGCTATCGGCGGGCCAACGAGACCGCCAACCGCTACGCGGCGGTGCTGGCCGCCCGGGGGGTGCGGCCCGGTGACGTGGTGGGGATCATGCTGCGCAACTCGCCGGACGCGGTGTTGACGATGCTGGCCGCGGTCAAATGCGGGGCGGTGGCGGGCATGGTCAACCACAACCAGCGGGCCGAGGTGCTGGCCCACAGCCTGGGTCTGCTGCAGGCGCGTGTGGTGGTCGTCGAGGGCGACCTGGTCGAGCCCGTCGTCGATAGCGGGGCGGACCTGTCCGGCACCGACCTGCTCACCGTCACCGAACTCGCCGAACTCGCCGAGGGTGAGCCCATCGGTAATCCGGCCACCGCGGGTGAGGTCCGGGCCAAGGATCCGGCCTTCTACATCTTCACCTCCGGCACCACCGGGCACCCGAAAGCCAGCGTGATGACCCACCAGCGCTGGCTTCGCGCCCTGGCCGGTTTCAGCGGCCTGGGCGTGCGGTTGCGGGCCGGTGACACGCTCTACTGCGCCTTGCCGCTCTACCACAACAACGCGCTGACCGTCGCCTTGTCCTCGGTGGTCGACGCGGGCGCGACTTTGGCGTTGAGCAGGGCGTTCTCGGCGTCGAGGTTCTGGGACGAGGTCATCGAGACGGGCGCGACGGCGTTCGTCTACATCGGGGAGTTGTGCCGGTATCTGCTCAATCAGCCCCCCAAACCGACCGATCGCGCACACCGGGTCCGGGTCATCGTCGGCAACGGATTGCGGCCCGACATCTGGGAGCGGTTCACCACCCGGTTCGGCATCAAGAGGGTGGTGGAGTTCTATGCCGCCAGTGAGGGCAATGTCGCATTCATCAACGTCTTCAACATTCCCGGGTCGACCGGGATCAGCCCCATGCCGCTGGCCTACGTCGACTACAACGTGGAGACCGGCGAGCCGGTGCGCGGCGCGGACGGCCGGGTGCGCCGGGTGCGCTCGGGCGAGCCGGGGTTGTTGCTGAGCCCGGTGACCCGACTCTCGCCCTTCGACGGCTACACCGACAAGGCGGCCAGCGAGAAGAAGCTGGTGCGCAACGCCTTCAAGGACGGCGACGTCTGGTTCAACACCGGTGATGTGATGAACCCGCAGGGGATGGGCCACGCGGCCTTCGCCGATCGGCTCGGGGACACGTTTCGCTGGAAAGGCGAGAACGTGGCCACCACCGACGTCGAGGCGGCACTGGCCGCGGAGCCGGTTGTGGAGGAATGCACGGTGTTCGGTGTGGAGGTTCCCGACACCGGCGGCCGGGCCGGGATGGCGGCGGTGGCCTTGCGCGCCGGTGCGCAGTTCGACGGCCGTGCCCTGGCCCGCCACCTGTACGGTCACCTGCCCGGTTATGCGGTCCCGCTGTTCATCCGGATCGTGGGATCGCTGGAAACCACCTCGACGTTCAAGAGCCGCAAGGTGGATCTGCGCAATCAGGCCTACGGCCCTGGCGTCCCCGATCCGCTGTACGTGCTGAACGGGCGCGAGGAGGGTTATGTGCCGTTCTACGAGGCCTACCCGGCCGATGTGGCGGCCGGGAAGCGTCCGAGGGGCTGAGTTTCTGCGGCGTTGGCGATCACCTCGGGCATGAACCGGTCCCGCAGATTCGTGGCGATCTGCTCGACGTCGGAGCTCAGGGGGTACATGTGCCGGTATTGCAGCACCTGCTTGGCGATCAGCCCGAGGCGTTCGGTGAAGGAGGGCAGCCGCGCCGGGTTGAGGAGTGGCCGGTTGAACGCCGGCTGGTCGGCGCGCTGGAACTCGAAGGCCGCGCTGATCCGCGGTGCGGTCGCCAGCCTGCTGGCCCGGCCGCCCCAATGCAGCACGGCCTGGTTCCACGCCAGGAAACTGCCCGCCGTCGCCGGCAGTGCCCGGATCGCCTGCGGATCTTGAACGTGATTGTTGCCCGGGCCGTCCCACACCCTGGCGCGGAACCGTTCGTCGTGGTGAGCCGGCAGGACGTACATGCAGCCGTTGAGCGGTATGGCGTCGGTGAAGGGTAGCCACACCGTCAGCGAGTGCGGCGAGTTGTCGAGGTCGAGAGTGGGCTGGACCCGGTCGCGGTGGGGGCCCCATCCGGCGCCCTGATCGGTCGGCGGCACGTACCACGCCCAGAAGTCCGGGAGCGCGCGGTAGTCCTGTCCCAAGGCGGCCGAGATGAACTGGGAAACCCGCTGGTAGACGAGCCAGAATTCGTCGTAGACGAAAGCGAAGGGAAGCGGGATCCCGGACCGGTGCAGCAACTCGATGCAATCCCGCAGCGGTTCGACCACAGTTCGGGGCAGCACGTCGGGAACGTGGACGTAGCCTTCGACCCGGAGGTCGCTGAGCAATTCCTCGATTTGGTCGAATTGATGCTCGAACCGGGCGGTGTCGGCTTCGATGTTCAGTGCCGTGCACAGTTGTCGCCAGTGGTCGATGCTGTCCACCTGGAATTCATTCAGCATCTTCTCAGCGTGCCACCTTGCCGGCTCACCCGCAATCGGCCCGCCGATTGCGGAGCCGCTCCCGCCGGTCGGGTCCGTTCCACCGGACGTCCATACTGGTCTACGCTGCCCATCAAAACAGACCGGAGGACCCGAATGTCGAGTGCGGAAACCGCCAAAGACCTGGTTCGCGAAGGATTGAACTCGCGGCTGCAGACCAAGATCGTCACCGAGGGCTCGATCACGTTTCCCGCGGTCCCGGCCTTACTCGACGACTACACCGATCGGATCACCCGGGTTTTCGCCGACGTGGGCCGCCGCTTCAGCGATGACGAACGAGCCCATCTGCGATCCGTACTGGAGCGGTTGCTCAACGAGGCTTTCGATCGTTCGCAACGGTCCACGGTCACCATTTCCTACCGCTCGACGGTCGCCGGTCCGCTCAATTACAACGTCAACATCAATTGCATGACCATCGAGGAGGCTTACCACCACTGGATCGCGACCCGCCAGCCGCCTCTTTTCGGGGTAGAACCCGATGCGCGCGTGTGGGCGTTGGCCGGCGAATCGGATCCCGCCGGTTGTCGGATCCTCGACATCGGAGCAGGCACCGGGCGTAATGCGCTGGCTCTGGCGCGCCGCGGACACCCGGTGGACGTCGTGGAGGTCACGGAGAAGTTCGCCGAGATCATTCGGCAGGCCGCCGCGCAGGAATCGCTGGACGTCCGGGTCTTCCAGCGCAATGTCTTCGAGTTCGACGGAGACCTTCGCAACGACTACTCGCTGATACTGCTCTCGGAGGTTGTCTCGGAGTTCCGCACCGTTGGCGAGCTCCGGCAGTTGTTCGAACTCGCTGCCCGTCGACTCGCCCCGGGTGGCCGCCTCGTTTTCAACATCTTCATCACGCGCGACTTCTACACCCCGGACGACACCGCTCGACAGTTCGCCCAACAGGCGTATTCGGGTTTCTCGACCCCCGATGAGGTGGCGTCCGCGGTCGCGGGCCTCCCGCTGGAATTGGAGGCCGACGACTGCGTCGTCGAGTACGAGAAGGCGCATCTGCCGCAGCACGCCTGGCCCCCGACGAGCTGGTACGTCGGATGGACCACGGGCCACGATGTTTTCGGATTGCGCCATGAGGACTCGCCGATCGACATGCGTTGGCTGGTCTACCGCAAGACCGTTTGAGCGCCCCCCATCTTGAGCGCGCCGCATCGCCCATGCTCTGATCGGTTCCCGCCGGACCCTGTATCCGCAACAGGCACGATGTGGCTATGACCGCGACATTCTGTGGCAGGTCGGTGGCTGCCGACCGGGCGCTGATCATGGCGATCGTCAATCGCACGCCGGATTCGTTCTACGACCGGGGCGCGACCTTCTCCGACGAGGCGGCGATGGAGGCCGCCCACCGGGTCATCGCCGAGGGCGCTGACGTGGTCGACGTCGGCGGCGTCAAGGCGGGGCCGGGAACTCTGGTCGACGCCGAAGAGGAGATCGCCCGGGTGGTGCCGTTCATCGAATGGCTCCGCAGCAGCTACCCCGACCAGTTGATCAGCGTCGACACCTGGCGTGCCGCGGTGGCCAAACAGGCCTGCGCCGCGGGCGCCGACATCATCAACGACACCTGGGCCGGGGCCGACCCGACGCTGCCCGAGGTCGCCGCCGAGTTCGGCGCGGGCCTGGTGTGCTCGCACACCGGCGGGGCGGTGCCCCGAACCCGGCCGTTCCGGGTCAACTACGGCACTACGGTGACCGGGGTCGTCGACTCGGTCATCGCCGAGGTGACCGCCGCCGCCGAACACGCGGTCTCGGTGGGCGTCCGCCGCGACGGCGTGCTGATCGACCCGACCCACGATTTCGGCAAGAACACCTTCCACGGGCTGGTCTTGTTGCGTCACGTGAAAGATCTTGTTAACACCGGATGGCCCGTCCTCATGGCGCTGAGCAACAAGGATTTCATCGGGGAGACTCTGGGTGTGGAATTGACAGAGCGCCTAGAGGGAACGCTGGCGGCGACGGCACTGGCCGCCGCCGATGGCGCCCGAATGTTCCGGGTCCACGAGGTGGGGCCCACCCGCCGGGTGCTGGAGATGGTGGCATCGGTGCGCGGTGACCGGCCGCCGGCCCGCACGGTGAGGGGGCTGGCATGACCGATCTGAGCGAACGGCTGCAGGTCGCTCCCGGCCGGGCGGTCAACGGGTCGGGGCCCGCCGACCGATGCTGGCACCGCCCGGACTGGACCGTCGACGAACTCGAGGCCGCCAAACGCGGACGCACCATTTCGGTGGTCCTGCCGGCGCTCAACGAGGCCGAGACCGTCGGCTCGGTGGTCGAGACGATCACCCCGATGCTCGGTGGCCTCGTCGATGAGCTGATCGTGCTGGACTCGGGTTCCAGCGACGACACCGAGGCCCGCGCGTCGGCCGCCGGCGCGCGGGTGGTCAGCCGGGAGCAGGCGCTGCCGGAAGTACCGCCGCAGCCGGGCAAGGGCGAGGTGTTGTGGCGCTCGCTGGCGGCCACCACCGGTGACATCGTCGTCTTCATCGACTCCGACCTGATCGACCCGGACCCGATGTTCGTGCCCAGGCTGGTCGGCCCGATCCTGACCGGCGACGGTGTTCACCTGGTCCGCGGTTTCTACCGGCGGCCGTTGAAGCTGCGGGTCGGCGAGGACGCCACCGGCGGGGGCCGGGTCACCGAACTGGTCGCGCGGCCGCTGCTGGCCGCCCTGCGCCCCGAACTCGGCTGCGTTCTGCAGCCGCTGGGCGGGGAGTATGCGGGAACCCGTGAACTGCTCACCTCGGTGCCGTTCGCCCCGGGCTACGGGGTGGAGATCGGCATCCTCGTCGACACCTACGACCGACTCGGGCTCGGCGCGATCGCCCAGGTCAATCTGGGTGTGCGGACCCACCGCAACCGTCCGATGCGCGAACTGGGCCCGATGAGCCGCCAGGTCATCGCCACCCTGCTGACCCGGTGCGGGATTCCCGACTCCGGTGTCGGGCTGACGCAGTTCCTGCCCGGCGGGAACGGGGCCGACGGATACGTGGCCCGGACCTCGTCGGTCTCGCTGGCCGACCGGCCACCGATGAACACCCTGCGCTGACCCCGGGCGTGCTGGGGCACGCTGCGGTGCGTGAGGCAGGATCGCAGGTGTGACGCTGATCCTGACGTACCTCGTGGTGCTCATCCTGGTGGCCGTCGTCCTGTTCGGGATTGCCAGTGTGCTCTTCGGTCGCGGTGAGCAACTTCCGCCGCTGCCCAGGGGGACCACCGCCACCGTGCTGCCAGCCTCCGGGGTTACCGGTGCCGACGTCGAGGCCGTGAAGTTCACCCAGGTGCTGCGGGGCTACAAAACCAGCGAGGTGGATTGGGTTCTGGACCGGCTGGGCGCCGAGCTCGATCAGTTGCGGGGCGAGCTGGCGGCGGTTCGGGCCACCGCCGGCCTGCCGGACCCGACCAGCGGCCGATGGCCCGCGCCGCCGGAATCGGAATCCGCGGCGGCGGACTCGGGTCCCGTGTGACCGATCCGCGCGACGACCGGATCAGGTGTCCGTGGGCGACGAGCGGATCGGAATCCGACCGGTTGCTGATGTGCGGATACCACGACCACGAGTGGGGCCGTCCGTTGCGGGGGCGGGTCGCGATGTTCGAGCGGATGACGCTGGAGGCCTTTCAGAGCGGGTTGTCGTGGCTGGTCATACTGCGAAAACGGGACAATTTCCGGCGGGCGTTCGCCGGCTTCGACATCGAGACGGTCGCCGGCTACACCGAGCGCGACGTCGCCCGCCTGATGGCCGACGCCGGCATCGTCCGCAACCGGGCCAAGATCGAGGCCGCCATCGCCAACGCCCGGGCAGCCGCCTCCCTGGATGTGGACCTGTCGGAGCTGTTGTGGTCCTACGCTCCGCCGCCGCGGCGACGTCCGGCCACTTCGGCCGAGGTGCCGCCGCAGACCCCGGAGTCGGCTGCCCTGGCGCACGAGCTCAAGCGCCGGGGCTTCCGATTCGTCGGCCCGACCACGGCCTATGCGTTGATGCAGGCCACCGGGATGGTCGACGACCACCTGCGCGATTGCTGGGTTTCCGGGTCGCTAACAGGTGGCGACGCCGGTAAGGAACAATAGGTAACACTAGAATCGTCTCCACCGCCGCTCGGTCGGTGTCGGCGGGCCTGCTCGAATCTGGAGGGAGCATTCGATGGCGGCGATGAAGCCACGGACCGGAGACGGTCCGCTGGAGGCGACCAAAGAGGGGCGCGGCATCGTGATGCGGGTACCGCTGGAAGGCGGTGGCCGACTCGTCGTCGAGTTGACCCCCGACGAGGCCGCCGCGCTCGGCGACGAACTCAAGGGCGTCACCAGCTGACTTCCGGGCAGCCGACGGATCCTTCCCCTACCGCGTGACCGCGCGGTAGATCTCCAATGTCTGCTCGGCGATCCGGGCCCAGGAGAATTCGGCAATACAGCGCTGCCGGCCGGCCGCCCCGTAGGCCGCCGCCCGCGCCGGGTCCGCGACCAGGGCGTTGACAGCTTCGGCCAGCTCCGTCTCGAACGACCGCGGATCGGTCTCGTCGTAGTGGACCAGCCTTCCGGTGACCCCGTCGACGACCACCTCGGGGATCCCCCCGACATCGGAGGCCACCACGGCCGTACCGCACGCCATCGCCTCCAGGTTCACGATCCCCAGCGGCTCGTAGACCGAGGGGCAGACGAAGGCCGTCGCCGCGGAGAGGATTTCCCGGATCTCATGCACCGGTAGGAAGTCCCGCACCCAGAACACCCCGTGGCGTTCGGCGGCCAGCTCGGCGACGGCGGCCCTGACCTCCTCGCCGATCTCGGGGGTGTCGGGCGCCCCCGCGCAGAGCACAAGTTGAATCTCCGGGTCGAACCGGTGCGCCGCGGCGATCAGGTGCGGCACGCCTTTCTGGCGGGTGATCCGGCCGACGAAGGCCACCATCGGCCGGGAGGTGTCCACGCCGAGCTCGTCGAGCACGGACTCGTCGGGATCGGAAGCCGCCGGGTGCCAGACCTCGGTGTCGATACCGTTGCGAACGACGTGCACCCGGGCGGGATCCAGCGCGGGGTACACAGACAGCACGTCCTCGCGCATCCCGGCGCTGACCGCGATCACCGCGTCGGCGGCTTGGACCGCGGTGTGCTCGACCCACAGCGAGACGCGGTAGCCGCCGCCGAGTTGCTCGGCTTTCCACGGCCGCTTGGGCTCCAGGGAATGGGCCGTCAGGACGTGCGGGATGCCGTGCAGCAGGGCGGCGAGGTGCCCGGCCATGCCGGTGTACCAGGTGTGCGAATGCGCCACCGTGGCTCCGGCGGCGGCATCGGCCATCCGCAGGTCGGCCGACAACGTCGACAGCGCCGGGTTGGCTTCCGCCAGCGCCGGGTCGGGCTGATGGGCGAACGCCGTGTCGCGTGGGGCGCCCATGCAGTGCACGTCCACCTCGCACAACCGCCGCAGCTGGGAAACCAGTTCGGTCACATGGACCCCGGCGCCGCCGTAGACCTCGGGCGGGTACTCCCGCGTCATCATCGCCACCCGCATAGGCTGACCGTAGTGCAGCCGTCGCCAGGCGAAACCCCGATTGCCCTAGCCGTTACCGGCGGTGGTGGTTAGGTTTACACCCATGAGGGAGTTGCCGCACGTGCTTGGCATCGTCCTGGCCGGGGGCGAAGGAAAGAGGCTGTATCCGCTGACGGCGGATCGGGCCAAGCCGGCGGTCCCCTTCGGGGGCGCCTACCGGCTCATCGACTTCGTGTTGTCGAATCTCGTCAATGCCCGCTATCTGCGAATCTGTGTGCTGACGCAGTACAAGTCGCACTCCCTGGACCGCCACATCTCGCAGAACTGGCGGCTGAGCGGCCTGGCGGGGGAGTACATCACCCCGGTGCCCGCCCAGCAGCGACTCGGCCCGCGCTGGTACACCGGTTCGGCCGATGCCATCCACCAGTCGCTCAACCTGATCTACGACGAGGATCCCGACTACATCGTGGTTTTCGGCGCCGACCACGTGTACCGGATGGACCCGGAGCAGATGGTGAAGTTCCACGTCGAAAGTGGTGCCGGCGCCACGGTGGCCGGTATCCGGGTGCCGCGTACGGAGGCGCGCGCCTTCGGCTGCATCGACGCCGACGGCTCGGGGCGGATCCGCAGTTTCGTGGAGAAGCCGGCCGACCCGCCGGGCACCCCGGACAACCCCGATCAGACGTTCGTCTCGATGGGCAATTACGTGTTCACCACGAAGGTGCTCATCGACGCGATCCGCGCGGACGCCGAGGACGACACCTCCGATCACGATATGGGCGGCAACATCATCCCGAAACTGGTCGAGGACGGACTTGCCGCGGTCTATGACTTCAACGACAACGAGGTGCCCGGCGCCACCGAACGCGATCATGGCTACTGGCGCGACGTCGGGACACTGGATGCCTTCTACGACGCGCATATGGATCTGGTCTCGGTCCACCCGGTGTTCAACCTCTACAACAAGCGCTGGCCGATCCGGGGGGAGTCGGAAAACCTGGCTCCGGCAAAATTCGTCAACGGCGGTTCAGCCCAGGAATCGGTGGTCGGCGCGGGCAGCATCATCTCGGCGGCCTCGGTGCGCAACTCGGTGCTCTCGAGCAATGTGGTCGTCGAGGACGGCGCCTACGTCGACGGCAGCGTGCTGATGCCCGGCGTCCGGGTAGGCAGCGGGGCGGTGGTGCGCCGGGCGATCCTGGACAAGAACGTCGTCGTGGGGCCCGGTGAGATGGTCGGGGTGGACCTGGAGCGCGATCGCGCGCGGTTCGCGATCAGTTCCGGCGGCGTGGTCGCCGTCGGCAAGGGCGTCTTCGTCTAGCTCCGCCCCCTGCGCGGCGCGCGCGGGCTCGCCTCCCTGCGCCAGCACTCGCCTCCCTGCGCCAGCAGACGCAAAGGACCCCAAAACTACGGCGTGTCGGGGTGGTTTACGTCTGCTCGGCGGGGAGGGCGAGGGCGAGGGCGAGGGCGGCGATGGGCGCGGCGGCGCAGCAGCCGGACCGCGGCCCAGATCAGCCCGATCAGAACGATCAGCACCAGCGCCGGTAGCAGGATCGCGATCAACGTCAATCCGACGCTGGTGACGTCCTCGATGGTGCTCAGCACGGGTGCGGCCACCCCGGCGGTCGCGACATTGGCCGCCGGTCGCACCGTTGTCTTGGTCAGGTGCACCACGAGTGCGGTCACCACGCCGATGGCCACCGGAACCCAGGCGCCGGTGCGCGCGAAGTCGGCCGGATCGGTGACCGCAGCGGTCTGGGCGGCGGTTCCGGAGCCGAACACGATGCCGCCGGAGGTGGGCCGCACGAAGGTCTGCACGGCGTCGTTGACCGAATCCAGCGCCGGGACCTTGTCCGCGATGACCTCGACGACTAGCAGCACCGCGACGATGGCCAGCACCCAGCCGTTCTCCAGCCAGGACCAGGCGGGCGGGAGGGTGATCAGACTGGTGAACCGGCCCAGCAGGCCCATCAGCAGCAGGGGGATGTAGGCATTCAGTCCCGCTGCGGTGGCCAGCCCGAAACCGGTCATGAGTTCCATGACGTGCTCCCGGTGCCGGCCTTGTTCAGTCCCGTGCCGCGATCAGGACCCCGTCGCCGAGGGGCACCAACACCGGGTTGAGCCGGTCGTCCTCGGCGATGAGACGGGCGGCCTCGCGCACGGCGGTCACTTCGGCGTCATGGGCGCCCGGATCGCCGGCCCGGCCGTCGAGTGCGGCCCGATGCACCACGATCACTCCGCCGGGGCGCAGCAGTCGGACCCCTTCGGTGACGAAGTGTGGCTGCTGGGTGGGGGTGGCGTCGATGAACACCAGGTCGTAGGACTCGTCGGCGAGTCGGGTGAGGACCTCCTGGGCACGGCCGCCGATGAGGCGGGTCCGTCCGGGGCCTACGCCGGCTTCGGTGAAGGCCTGTTTCGCCAGCCGCTGGTGCTCGGGTTCGATGTCGATGGTCGTCAGCACGCCGTCCTCGCGCATACCGGACAGCAGCCACAGCCCGCTCACTCCGGCCCCGGTTCCGACCTCGACCACCGCGCGGCCACCGGAGAGCCGTGCCAGCAGGCTCAGCAGGGCGCCGACCGCCGGTGTCACCGCGCCCGCCCCGGCGTCCACGGCGCGCTCACGCGCGGCCGAGACGATCTCGTCTTCGGAGATGGAGGCCTCGGCGTGGTTGAGAACCCGGTCGGCCCGGCTGTGGGCCGATTCCTCGCTGGTGGACATTCTCAGCAGCGTAGATCAACTCAGGCGGCTCGTGGGCAGGCGCGCCATGGCGGTCGCCGGGCGGGCCGACACGCCGATGGAAGCATGTCTAAGGAAATTGCTCATAAATGACATTTGGTCACTGTTTCCGCTGGTGAATCGACATTACGGCCGCATTTCTCAGTCAACTGTCAGTTTGCCCATAGCGGACACACAAGGGGGTAGGGCATGCTAACCCGCATGACGATCCAGACCTGCTTGACGGGGAATACCCCCCGACGGGCCGGCGTTATCACCCATGACGCGCCCGTCGGCTCGGCACATGAGTCTGCAGCGTTGGAGTGCGGGGCGCTTGAGCATGGGGAGGATCCCACGACCACCACACTGATGACACCGGTCACCATGTCGCACGTCGGTGACAACGAGACCGACGGCTTTGTTGAGCCGTCCGAGGAGTTGCAGGGCACCGCGGTGTTCGACGCGACCGGCGATCGCACGTCGATGCCCTCCTGGGACGAACTCGTGCGTCAGCACGCCGACCGGGTCTACCGGCTGGCCTACCGGTTGTCCGGCAACCGGCATGACGCGGAGGACCTCACCCAGGAGACCTTCATCAGGGTGTTCCGTTCGGTGAAGAACTACCAACCCGGCACGTTCGAGGGCTGGCTGCACCGCATCACCACCAACCTCTTCCTGGATATGGTCCGCCGGCGTGCGCGCATCCGCATGGAGGCGCTGCCGGACGACTACGACCGCGTTCCGGCCGACGAGCCCAACCCCGAGCAGATCTTCCACGATTCACGGCTGGGGCCCGACCTTCAGGCGGCTCTGGATTCGCTGCCGCCGGAGTTCCGTGCCGCGGTGGTGCTGTGCGACATCGAGGGCTTGTCCTACGAGGAGATCGGCGCCACCCTCGGGGTCAAGCTGGGCACCGTGCGCAGCCGGATTCACCGCGGCCGGCAGGCCCTGCGCGATTACCTCGCCGCCAACGGTCGCGCCCAGGCCGAGCCCGCCTGACGCGCCGCGCCTCGAGCGCCGGTCACAAGCATGTCATCACCGCATTTTCGCGCTACATTCGACATGAGCGCTTCGCGCCGCCGATCCGTCGCGGCGAAGGCGACGATGTGCCGGAGAGGAATGCAGGCGATGGTCGATCCGGGAGATGTGTTCCGTCGTGCACTGTCCTGGCTGCCGTCCAACTTCGTCTCCGTCGACGAGTCGGCTCTCAACGCCCCGCGGCAGTTCAGTTCCACCGACCATCTCTCCAGCGAGGCCATCGTCGCCTACGTCGACGGCGAGTTGCCGATGAAGGCCCATCTGCGTGCCGGTGGCCACCTGTCGTTGTGTCCGCAGTGCGCCGCCGAGGTGGAGGCCCAGCTTCAGGCCCGCGCCGTGCTGAGGGAATCGCATCCGATCACCATGCCGAGCACCCTGATGGGGATGCTGTCGCAGATCCCGCAGTCGGCCCCCGACGAGCCGGTGCTCCCGCTCGACGGTCAACCAGGCCGCGGCACATCCCGGGGACGACGCAAGCGCCGGTAGGGTGAAGGTCACCATCGAGCGGCGTTTCCCGCTGTTGCGCTGCTCAGCGTTTGGATACTCAGCGTTCGGATAGAGGTTGATTTTTGAGCCCCAACAAGGACACGTCCGGCGGCGGCCACCGGCTGGCGCCCCGACCCGTCTCCCGGCCCCCCGTGGATCCGGAGTCGACCAAGACGTTCGGACGCCCGCGCGGTGTCGAGGGATCGTTCGTCGCCGAGGAACTCCGCCCGGCCGCCTACCGGGGTTCTGAGACCTTCACCCCGGCCAAGAAGTCGTCCGACCCGGTGCTTGAGGAGGCCTTCGGCCGCCCGTTTCCCGGCGGAGCGTCGCTGCAGCGCCATCCCGCCGACGCCGGCGCCCTCGACGGTGAGGCCGACGGCCCGGACGAACCGGACGACCCGTGGCGCGACCCGTCCGCCGGCGTCGCATTGGGCGTACCCGCGCTGGAGCGCGCCGCGCCGGTCGTGATCGGACCGCCCCCGGGCAAGCTGGGGGTGCGCGACGTGCTCTTCGGCGGCAGGGTCTCCTACGCGGCGCTGGCCGTTCTGGGCATCCTCGCGCTGCTGATCGGCATCGCCGGTGGCTGGGTCGGACGTACCACCGCCGAGGTGGTGGAGGCCTTCACCACCTCCAAGGTGACGTTGTCGAACACCGACAGCGGCGAGGTGCCGGAGGGTCGGTTCGCGAAGGTGGCGGCGTCGGTGGCCGATTCGGTGGTGACCATCGAAGCCAAGAGCGACGAGGAGGGCGCGCAGGGCTCGGGGGTGATCGTGGACGGACGCGGCTACATCGTCACCAACAATCACGTCATCTCCGAGGCGGCCGCCAGTCCGAGCAAGTTCAAGATGACCGTGGTGTTCAACGACGGCACCGAGGTGCCGGCCAACCTCGTCGGGCGCGACCCCAAGACCGATCTGGCCGTGCTCAAGGTGGACAACGTCGACAACCTCACGGTGGCCAAGTTCGGTGACTCCAGCAAGTTGCGGGTCGGCGAGGAGGTGATCGCCGCCGGTGCTCCGCTGGGCCTGCGCAGCACCGTCACCCACGGCATCATCAGCGCGCTGAACCGGCCGGTTCCGCTGTCCGGCGATGGGTCGGACACCGACACCGTGATCGACGCCGTGCAGACCGACGCCTCGATCAACCACGGCAACTCCGGCGGCCCGCTGATCAACATGAACTCCGAGGTGATCGGGATCAACACCGCGGGCAAGTCGTTGTCCGACAGCGCCAGCGGGTTGGGCTTCGCCATCCCGGTCAACGAGGTCAAGGAGACCGTCGAGACCCTGATCAAGGACGGCAAGATCTCCCATCCGACGTTGGGGCTCACCGCTCGGTCGGTGAGCAACGATCTGGCCAACGGCGCCCAGGTGGCCAACGTCAAAGCCGGCGGCCCGGCCGACAAGGCGGGGATCAAGGAGAACGACGTCGTGGTCAAGGTCGGCGACCGCACGGTGGCCGACGCCGACGAGTTCGTCGTGGCGGTGCGGCAACTCGAGATCGGGCAGGATCAGCCGATCGAGGTAGTGCGGGATGGCCGCAAGGTGACGTTGATGGTGAACCCGGGTGCGGACAACTGACCTGAAGGACCTCTGAGGCGATGTTCGCCAATATCGGGTGGGGCGAGATGCTCCTGTTGGTCGTCGTCGGCCTGGTGGTGCTCGGGCCGGAACGGCTGCCCGGCGCGATCAGCTGGGCGGCGGGGGCGATCCGTCAGGCCCGCGACTACCTCAGCGGTGCGACCAAGGAACTGCGCGAGGAACTCGGGCCCGAGTTCGAGGATCTGCGCCAGCCGCTCAGTGAGTTGCAGAAGCTGCGCGGGATGACCCCGCGGGCGGCGATCACCAAGCATCTCCTGGAGGGCGACGACTCACTGTTCACCGGTAACTTCGACGGCCCGGCCGCAGGGCAGGACCGCAGCGAGCGGGGACCGGAGAAACCGCAGAGCACCCCGGCCCCGCCGCAGACCCCCGGCGCGCCGGCCCCGTTCGACTCCGACGCGACCTGAGTCCGCTAGCGGCCCGCCGGGTCCAGACCCAGCGACATCCCGGCCAGACCGCGCCGCCGCGCCGCCAGCTTGTCGGCGATACCGCGCAGGGCGCCGCCCGCCGCGGAGTCCGGCGCCGACAGCACCAGCGGAACCCCCGAGTCGCCGGCCGCCACCAGCGCCGGGTCCAGCGGGACCTGGCCCAGCAGGGGAACGTCGGCCCCGACGGCCCGGGTCAGCCGTTCGGCCACCTGCTCGCCCCCGCCGGCGCCGAAGATCTGCATCGTCGTGCCGTCGGGCAGCAGCAGCCCCGACATGTTCTCCACCACCCCGACGATGCGCTGACGGGTCTGCAAGGCGATCGCACCGGCGCGCTCGGCCACCTCCGCGGCCGCGGCCTGCGGGGTGGTGACCACGATGATCTCGGCCCCCGGCAGTAGTTGGGCCACCGAGATGGCCACATCGCCGGTCCCCGGCGGAAGGTCGAGCAGCAGCACGTCCAGATCACCCCAGTAGACGTCGGCCAGGAACTGCTGCAGCGCGCGGTGCAGCATCGGCCCGCGCCAGACGACCGGGGTGTTGCCCTGGGTGAACTGTGCGATCGAGATGACCTTCACCTCGTGGGCGACCGGGGGCAGGATCATCGACTCGACCTGGGTGGGCCGGTCGGTAGTGCCCATCATCCGCGGTATCGAGTGGCCGTAGATGTCGGCGTCGAGCAGGCCGACGGCCAGGCCGCGCGCGGCCAGGGCGGCCGCGAGGTTGACGGTAACGCTGGACTTGCCGACGCCGCCCTTGCCCGAGGCCACCGCGTAGACCCGGGTCAGTGATCCCGGCTGAGCGAACGGGATCACCGGTTCGGCCGACATGCCCTGGTCGCCGCGCAGCTGCTTGCGCAACTCGGTGCGCTGTTCGTCGCTCATCACGTCGAGGTCCACGCGGATCGCTCCGGTGCCGGGCACGTCGGCGACCGCGGCGGTGACGCGTTCGGTGATCTCGGACTTCTTGGGGCACGCCGCGGTGGTCAGGTAGATCTCGACGTGGGTGGCCCCGTCAGGGCCGACGGTGACGCTCTTGACCATGTTGAGTTCGGTGATCGGCCGACGCAGTTCGGGGTCGATGACCTTGGCCAGCGCGGTGCGGACGGCTTTTTCAAGTTCGGTGCTCATCGCAGCCGAGTCTAGAGCCGCTCCGTCGGGCGGCTCAGCCGGGGAACTCGAAGCGCCCGAAGGTCAGTCTCCCGGGCTGTCAGGCAGCAGGGCCGGGCAGCGCGCCATGCACCGGCGCTGCCTCGGCGGGCGCAGCCGGAGCAGGTCCCGGGGCCATCCACGGCGGGGTCTGCGGACCCGGCACCGCGGGTGCCTCAGCCGCAGCCGGTGGCATGCCGGGCAGCGGAGCCGCAGCCGGCGGCATACCGGGCAGCGGACCTGGAGCCGGCGGCATACCGGGCAGCGGTGCAGCGGCCGGCGGGGCGACCGCTGCCGCGGGTTCGGGTGCGGGCGCGCCGGGGCCGGGCAGCGGACCGGAGCCGGTCATCGGACCGGCAGCGGGCGCGGGTGCCATGCCGGGCAGTGGGCCCTGCGGGGCCAGCCAGGCCGGCGGCTCCTGCGGGGTCATCCACGGCAGCGGCGTCATCGGCTGCATCCACGGCGGCAACTCGGGGGTCGGGGCCGTCTCCGACGGCGCCAGCTGAGAGGCCATGCAGATGACCTGGCAGCCGTGCTCGGGCACGACGCCCTCGGCGGGCCCGGGCATCGGGCCGGGCAGCAGCTGGCCGGCGGCTGTGCTGTTACCCATCAGCTGCGTCAGCGCATCGCCGGTATGCAGGCCGGTCAGATCGGGTGTGAGGCTGTCCGGCATCTCCAGGTGGCCGTCGCTGAGGACGGGCACCGGGCCGCTGATCGGCGGAAGGTCGATCGGTGCCACGCCGGTGGCGTACGCGGCCGCCCAGCCCATCACGTTCTCGGCATAGGCCATCGAGTTGTTGTAGCGCAGGATCGCGGTCAGGACCTGGGCCTGGTTGCGCAGATTCAAACCACCGCTGCACAGGTAGCGGGCCGCCCCGAGGGAGGCGTCGAAGATGTTCTGCGGGTCGGCCTTGCCGTCGCCGTCGCCGTCGGAGGCGTACCGCGACCAGGTTCCCGGCAGGAACTGCATCGGACCCATGGCACGGGCGTACACCGCGCGTCCGCCGACGTTGCTCTGAACGATGATCTCGTTGCCGGGCAGGCTGCCGTCGAGGACCGGACCGTAGATCGGGCGAACGGCGGTACCGCGGGCATCGGTGGCCCCGCCGTTGGCGTGCGAGGACTCGATACGGCCGATGCCGGCCAGCAGGTTCCAGCTCACGCCGCAGCCCGGTGTGGTGGCGGCCATGGTCTGCTCGGCCTTGCGGTAGGCCGTCAGCGCCATCGCCGGAATTCGCATCCCGCCCGGGGAGCTGATCACGGCGGCCGGCGGGGGAGGCCCGAGAGCGGTGGCCGCGAAACGGAAGTCGGAGGGGCGCTTCGTCATCGCCACCACTGAGGCGCCCTCGGTCGGGGCCGGCTCGGCGACGGCCATCGCGGTCATGTCGTCGTTCGGAACCGCAGTCCCGACGCCGCCGGGGGCGGCCGCCACGGCGCCGGCGAGGACGACCGGCGTCAGCACGACGACACCGAACGCCGGTGCCCGCACCACCCGGTTGAACCCGTGCCGTATCCGCACTTTTCCGTCCTCGCAGAGATATCCGACCTAGTAAACCTCGTCACCATACCCAAGGCGGTGACGCCGCGGATGCGCATTCGCCAGTTGTCATGCCCCGATTTTCGTCATCCGCTGAATTTCTTGGGCTGACGTGCGGAGGAATCCTTCTTGCGCGGCGCCGGCTGCAAACTCTCCAGAAGCTCGCGCACCTCCTCGAGTTCGCGGCGAAGGTAGTCGCGGGTGGCCACCTCGCCGACCGCCAACCGAAGAGCGGCCAGTTCGCGGGCCAGGAACTCGGTGTCGGCCTTGGTCTGCTCGGCCCGGCGGCGGTCTTCCTCCAGCGAGACCTTGTCGCGGTTCTCCTGACGGTTCTGGGCGAGCAGGATCAGTGGTGCCGCGTAGGCGGCCTGGGTGGAGAACGCCAGATTGAGCAGGATGAACGGGTAGGGATCCCATCGCAGGCTGACCGCGAACAGGTTCAGGGCGATCCAGACGATGACGATGACGGTCTGCCACACCAGGTAGCGGCCGGTACCCAGGAACCGAGCGACCGATTCGCTGGCGCGGCCGACCACTTCCGGGTCGAGGTTGAACGACGGCCGCCGCGAGGTGCGCGGGGTGTCGAGGCGCTGACGGGGGTCGCTCACCGCTGCGGCCCCCCGATCACGCTGGTGCCGGCGTCCTCGAAGGTCTCCCGCCAGTCATGCGGCAGCAGGTGGTCGAGGACGTCGTCGACGGTGACCGCGCCGAGCAGGTGGCCCTCGTCGTCGACGACCGGGCCGCAGACCAGGTTGTAGGCGGCGAAGTAGCGGGTCACCCCGCCGAGCGCGGAATCCGGGTTGAGGCTGGGCAGATCGCTGTCGACGATCCCGCTGACCAGGTTGGCCGGCGGTTCGCGCAACAGCGCCTGCAGATGCACGCAGCCCAGGTAGCGCCCGGTCGGGGTGGCGGTGGGGGGACGCACGACGAACACCAGCGAGGCCAGCGCCGGGGTGAGGTCGGGATCGCGGACCCGGGCCAGCGCCTCGGCCACGGTGGTGTCCGGGGCGAGCACCACCGGATGGGAGGTCATCAGGCCGCCGGCGGTGTCGGGGGAGTGGCTCAGCAGCCGTCGCACCGACTCGGAGTCCTCCGGGTCCATCCGCCGCAGCAGCGCCTCGGCCTCGGTGGGGTTCATCACCCCGAGCAGGTCGGCGGCGTCGTCGGGGTCCATCGCCTCGAGCACGTCGGCGGCGCGCTCGCTGTCCAGTTGGCGCAGCAGTTCGGTCTGATCGTCGGCGGAGAGTTCCTGCAGGATGTCGGCCACGCGTTCGTCGTCGAGGGCGGCGATCACCTCGGTGCGGCGTTTGGAGGGCAGATCGCGCAGTGCATCGGCCACCTCGATGGGGCGCTGGCCCTCGAACTGGTGCAGCAGTTGTGCCACACCCTGGCCCGGCATCGCCAGCCCGGACGGGGTGAGCCCGGCGACGTTCTGCCACTCCACCACCGCGACGGCTCCGCGCCGCCCGAGCCGGCGCTGGCTTCGCACCGCCACCCGGGTGACCACCCAGTCGCGGGTGCGGGTCTGTTCGATGCCCAGATCCACCACCACCACGTCGATCCCGGCCAGCTGCTCCTGCTCGGGGTCGTTGACCCGCACCCGGGTGTCGAGCACCTGGCCCAGAACCAGGACCTCGCCCGGGCGCTGGTGGAATCTGCGCAACGAGACGTTTCCGGTGTTGAGTGTGACGGCGTTGGGTTCGATCGCGGTGACGCGCAGGATCGGGACGAAGATCCGGCGCCGGGTCGGCAACTCGACGACCAGGCCGAGGACCCGGGGCTGCTGGCGCACGACGCTGATGCTGATCACGACGTCGCGAACCCGGCCGAGGGACTCGCCGTCGGGTCCGAGCACGACCATCCCCGCCAGCCGCGCCGCATATACCCTGTGCACCGACGCCATGACTACAAAGGGTAGGAGTCTGCGGGTGGATATCGGCTATCGACCCCGGAGAACCTGCCTGTCTGTTCCCGGCAGCAACCCGAGGATGATCGAGAAGGCCAAAGGGCTGCCCGCGGATCAGGTGTTCCTGGATCTCGAGGACGCGGTCGCACCCGAGGCCAAGGCGGCGGCGCGGACCCGGGTCGGCGCGGCCCTGGCCGGTCCCGGCTGGTCGGGCCAGGTGCGCGGGGTGCGGGTCAACGACTGGACGACGCCGTGGACCCACACCGATGTGATCGAGGTGGTCGCCGCGGCCGGTGCGCACCTGGACGTGGTGGTTCTTCCTAAGGTCAGCGAGGCCCGCCATGTGCATGCCCTTGACCTGTTGCTGACCCAGTTGGAGCGCAGTCACGGCCTGCCGGTGGGCCGGATCGGGATCGACGCCCAGATCGAGGATGCGGCGGGACTGAGGAACATCGACGCGATCGCCGCCGCGCCGCGGGTGCAGGCCCTGGTGCTCGGCCCGGCCGATCTGATGGCCAGCCTGAATATGCGCACCCTGGTCGTGGGCGAGCAGCCACCGGGATATGACGTGGGCGACGCCTATCACCATGTGCTGATGACCATCCTCGTCGCCGCCCGGGCCCACGGCGTGGCTGCGATCGACGGGCCCTATCTGAAGGTGCGCGACGTCGAGGCGTTCGGCCGGGTCGCGGCGCGCTCGGCGGCGCTGGGCTACGACGGCAAGTGGGTGCTGCACCCGGACCAGATCGCCGCCGGCAATGAGATCTTCGCGCCCTCCCAGGACGACTACGACCGCGCCGAACTGGTCTTAGAGGCCTACCAATGGCACACCTCGGCGGCCGGCGGCGCCCGCGGCGCGGTGATGCTGGGCGAGGAGATGATCGACGAGGCCAGCCGCAAGATGGCGTTGGTGGTGGTGGCCAAGGGTCGCGCGGCGGGGATGGCCCGGACGGCGCCGCCGTTCGTCCCGCCGGAGGCGCCGCGTTAGCCGCGGTTGGGTGCCTCAAGTTCCAGGCGGGCTCAATTCCAAGCGAAGATCATCCACACGATGCTGATGAGCAGGCCCGCCACGCCCACGGCGATGCCGGCAACGGCCAGGCCGTAGCCCTCCTGCCGGGTCCGCTTGATCTGGTTGATCGCCACCGCGCCGAGGATGATTCCGACCAGCGAACCGATGCAGCAGAGCAAGCCGAGCGCGGAGGCGACGAGCGAGCCGATCGCCAGTTTGTTGGTCCCGCCCTGCGGAGCTCCGGGGTAGCCGGGCGGATAGCCGTACCAGCCCGATTGGGGCGCGCCGAACTCCGGCGGCGGGGGATAGCCGGATGGGGGGAAGGGGCCGCCGTACGGCGGGTAGACCGGCGGGGGGAACTCGGGTGGCGGGTAGCCGCTCTGGGGATAGCCGGCCGGGGGCCCGAACTCCGGCGCGGGCGGAACGGGTGGCGGAAAACCCCCGGGTTGCCCGTAGCTCGGATAGCTCGGCGTCGCGGGAAACTCGTAGCCGCCGTACGCCGGAGCGTCCTCAATCGGCGGTGCCTCATGGCCGCCGCCCGGAGGCTGCAGGCCGTCGTTCCCCGGCTTTTCCCCGGGGTCGCCGCCGGCAGCTGTCATGCTGATAAACCTAGCGTATGAGGTACCGGGGTGCCGGTGTCCGACCGATCGACTCAAGGAGAAGGCAGTAATCATGACCAGTCCCTTTCAGCCCGGTCAGAACCCTGGTGGGGTTCCCGGCGGCGGCGCGGGTTCGTCGCGGCGGGGCCCGTTGGGTCTGCCGACGCCGCCGAAAGGCTGGCCGGTCGGCTCCTACACCACCTATGCCGAGGCCCAGAAGGCCGTCGACTACCTGTCCGACAACCAGTTCCCGGTGCAGCAGGTGACCATCGTCGGCGTCGACCTGATGCAGGTGGAGCGGGTCACCGGACGTCTGAACTGGCCCAAGGTGCTCGGCGGCGGCATGCTCACCGGCGCCTGGCTGGGCGTGTTCATCGGTCTGGTGCTGGGGTTCTTCAGCCCCAACCCGGGTCAGTCGCTTCTCGTCGGTGTGATGGCCGGTGTCATCTTCGGTCTGATCACGTCGTCGATTCCCTACGCGATGTCCAAGGGGACAAGGGATTTCAGTTCGACGATGCAGTTGGTCGCGGGCCGCTACGACGTGCTGTGCGATCCGCAGAACGCCGAGCGTGCCCGGGACATGCTCTCCCGCCTGACGTTATAGCCGCTGGTGGCCGGGCGTCGCACCTGCGCGATCAGACACGAAGTCGCGCGCTCGGGCCCGGATTTGTGCGACTTCGCGTCTGTTCGCCAGGGGTGTCCGGCGGCGGGTTAAGGTACGCGTCGTGGTGACAGCGGCGCGGGTACGTCGGGTCGGCGCGGTGGTTGTGGCTGCGGCGACCGCGGCGTCGGTGGTCTCGTCCTGCGGATCCGCCGGGGACAGCCGGACGGTGAGCCTCTACACCCCGGCCAGTGAGACCGCGACTTTCACCGCGGTGGCCAAACGGTGCAACGAGCAACTCGGCGGCAGGTTCCGCATCGAGCAGTTCAGCCTGCCCAAGGGGGCCGACGACCAGCGACTGCAACTGGCCCGCCGGCTGACCGGAAACGACCACACGCTGGACATCATGGCCCTCGACGTGGTGTGGACCGCGGAGTTCGCCGAGGCCGGGTGGGCACTGCCGCTGTCGGACGACCCCGCCGGCCAGGCCGAGGCCGACGCCGCCGCCGACACCCTGCCGGGCCCGCTGGAGACGGCCCGCTGGCAGGGCAAGCTCTACGCGGCCCCGGTGACGACCAACACCCAATTGCTCTGGTACCGAGCGGATCTGGTCAACCCACCCCCGCCCACCTGGGATCAGATGGTCGCCGACGCCACCCGCCTGTATGCAGAGGGCGGCCCGAGCTGGATCGCGGTACAGGCCAAGCAGTACGAGGGCCTGGTGGTGTGGTTCAACACCTTGCTGGAAAGTGCCGGCGGGCGGGTGCTCTCGGAGGACGGCAAGACCGTCACCCTCGTCGACACCCCCGAACACCGGGCCGCCACGGTCAGGGCGCTGCAGATCATGAAGTCCGTCGCGACCGCGCCGGGCGCGGATCCGTCGGTCACCCAGACCGATGAGGGCACCGCTCGGCTGGCTCTCGAGCAGGGCAAGGCCGCTCTCGAGGTCAACTGGCCGTTCGTGTTCGCCTCCATGCTGGAGAACTCGGTCAAGGGCGGCGTGCCGTTCCTGCCGCTGCACCAGACGCCGGAACTGGAGGGCAGCCTCAACGAGGCCGACACCTTCTCACCGACCGACGAGCAGTTCCAGATCGCCTTCGACGCCAGCCGCGAGGTCTTCGGATTCGCCCCGTACCCCGGTGTGATCCCAGGCCAGCCGGCCCGGGTCACCCTCGGTGGGCTGAACCTCGCGGTGGCATCGACGACGCGCAAGCGGGCCGAGGCATTCGAGGCGGTCCGCTGCATCCGCAGTGAGTCCAACCAGCGCTACACCTCCATCGAGGGCGGGCTTCCGGCGGTGCGAGCCTCGCTCTACGACGACCCGGCGTTCCAGAACAAGTACCCGCAGTACGCGATCATCCGCGACCAGCTGACCACCGCGGCGGTGCGTCCGGCGACCCCGAACTATCAGGCGATGTCGACCCGGATCTCGGCCACGCTGGCCCCGGTCACCGGGATCGACCCCGAGCGCACGGCCGATGAACTGGCCGTGCAGGTGCAGAAGGCGATCGACGGCAAGGGGCTGATCCCGTGACCGTGCCCGGGACCACCCGCACCGTGCTCACCAGCGACCGCCGCTCCCAGCGCCGGCTGGCCTACTGGCTGATCGCCCCGGCGGTCGTGTTGATGCTGGCCGTCACCGGCTACCCGATCGTCTACGCCGTCTGGCTGAGCCTGCACCGCTACAACCTGGCCAGCCCGGCCGACACCGCCTTCGTCGGGCTCTCCAATTACGCCACCATCCTGTCCGACAAGTACTGGTGGACAGCGTTTTTCGTGACGCTGGTCATCACGGTGATCTCGGTGGCGATCGAATTCGTCCTGGGTCTGGCACTGGCGCTGGTCATGCACCGCACCATCTTCGGCCGGGGCGCGGTGCGCACCGCGATCCTGATCCCGTACGGGATCGTCACCGTCGCCGCCTCCTACAGCTGGTATTACGCCTGGACGCCGGGCACCGGCTACCTGGCCAACCTGCTGCCCGACGGCACCGCGCCGCTGACCCAGCAGATCCCGTCGCTGGCCGTCATCATCGGGGCCGAGGTCTGGAAGACCACCCCGTTCATGGCGCTGCTGCTGCTGGCCGGACTCGCGCTGGTTCCCGACGACTTGCTCAAGGCCGCCGAAGTGGACGGCGCGGGGCCCTGGACCCGACTGACCCGCGTCATCCTGCCGCTGATCAAGCCGGCCATCCTGGTGGCGCTGCTGTTCCGGACGCTCGACGCCTTCCGCATCTTCGACAACATCTACGTGCTGACCGGCGGTTCCAACGACACCGCGTCGGTGTCGATCCTGGGCTACGACAACCTGTTCAAGGCCTTCAACCTCGGACTGGGTTCGGCCATCAGCGTGCTGGTGTTCCTCAGCGTCGCCGTCATCGCGTTCATCTACATCCGGCTGTTCGGGGCTTCCGCTCCCGGTGCTGAGGACGAGGTCCGTTGAAATGGCGGTGAACGCTCGCCGGGTCACCGGCTGGACGGTGATCAACACCTTGGTCCTGATCTACGCGCTGCTGCCGGTGCTGTGGATCCTGAGCCTCTCGCTCAAGCCGACCTCGATGGTCAAGGACGGCAAGCTGATTCCGTCGCGGATCACCCTGGAGAACTACCGCGACATCTTTCAGGGCGACGTGTTCTCCTCGGCGCTGATCAACTCGATTGGCATCGGTCTGATCACCACCGTGATCGCGGTGATCGTCGGCGGTATGGCCGCCTATGCCGTGGCCCGCCTGCAATTCCGCGGCAAGCGGCTGCTCATCGGGATCGCGCTGCTGATCGCGATGTTCCCCCAGATCTCCCTGGTCACACCGCTGTTCAACATCGAACGCAAGATCGGACTGTTCAACACCTGGCCGGGTTTGATCATCCCTTACATCACCTTCGCGCTGCCGCTGGCGATCTACACCCTCTCGGCGTTCTTCCGCGAGATTCCCTGGGACCTGGAGAAGGCCGCGAAGATGGACGGCGCGACCCCCTGGCAGGCGTTCCGGCGGGTGATTGCTCCGCTGGCCACGCCGGGCATCGTCACCGCGGCGATTCTGGTCTTCATCTTCGCCTGGAATGACCTGCTGCTGGCGCTGTCGCTGACCGCCACCAAGGCCGCGATCACCGCGCCGGTGGCAATCGCGAACTTCACCGGAAGTTCGCAGTTCGAGGAGCCGACCGGGTCGATCGCGGCGGGAGCGATGGTGATCACCATCCCGATCATCGTGTTCGTTCTCATCTTCCAACGACGGATCGTCGCCGGGTTGACCTCCGGCGCGGTGAAGGGGTAGCGGGTTCTATGGCCGAAATCGTGCTGGATCGGGTGACCAAGCGCTACCCCGATGGCGCCACCCCGGTGAAGGACCTGAGCCTGACCATCGCCGACGGCGAGTTCGTCATCCTGGTCGGACCGTCGGGGTGCGGGAAGTCCACAACGCTGAACATGATCGCCGGCCTGGAGGACATCACCTCGGGCGAGTTGCGCATCGGTGGCCAGCGGGTCAACGAGAAGGCGCCACGGGACCGCGACATCGCCATGGTGTTCCAGTCCTATGCGCTCTACCCGCACATGACGGTGCGGCAGAACATCGCCTTCCCGCTCACCCTGGCGAAACTGTCCAAGCCGGAGATCGAGGCGAAGGTTGCCGAGACCGCCAAGATCCTCGACCTGACCGGCCTGCTCGACCGCAAACCGGCGCAGCTATCCGGTGGCCAGCGCCAGCGGGTCGCGATGGGCCGGGCGATCGTCCGCAAGCCCAAGGCGTTCCTGATGGACGAACCACTGTCCAACCTCGACGCCAAACTGCGGGTGCAGATGCGCGCTGAGATCGCCGGACTGCAGAACCGGCTGGGCACTACCACCGTCTACGTCACCCACGACCAGACCGAGGCCATGACGCTGGGGGACCGGGTGGTGGTGCTGCGGGCCGGCGAAGCCCAGCAGATCGGCACCCCCGACGAGTTGTACAACTCCCCGTCCAACCTGTTCGTCGCCGGTTTCATCGGATCGCCGGCAATGAACTTCTTCCCCGCGACTCCCGCCGAGGGTGGACTGCGCTTGCCGTTCGGTCAGGCGCGCATCACCGACGCGACGCGCAACGCGCTGGCCCGCCATGCCCGGCCCGCCAACATCATCGTCGGGGTGCGTCCGGAGAACTTCGAGGACGCCGCGCTCATCGACGCCGAGGAGAGGGCCCGCTCGCTGATCTTCGAGGTGCGGGCCGATCTGGTCGAATCGCTCGGCGCCGACAAGTACGTGTATTTCTCCACCGGTGGCGCCGGGGCCCAGGCGGCCCAGCTCGCTGAACTCGCCGCCGATTCGGCTGTCGGTGGGAGCCGCTACGTGGCACGGGTGTCCGCGGATTCGAGGGTCACAACGGGACAGGAAGTCGAACTGGCACTGGACACGAGCAAGCTGCACGTCTTCGACGCCGACTCCGGGACCAACCTCACCGCGTGAGCTCTCCGCTGGATCTGGTCGGTGCCCACCTGCGCACCCACTTCGCTGCTGCGGGAGTCGAATCCGAACCCGAGGTCGCCAGCGTCACCTTCCTGGGGGTGGAGCGCATCGACGTGCTGCGTTTCGGACCCGATGATGCGGGCGTGTACCACCATGTCTCCCTGGGCTGTTCGCGCTACCCGATGACCGATGCCGGTTCGGGGGTCGTAGACCCGGTGCGCGGGCCGCGGGCGGAGATCTTGCTTAGTCTGCGGGGGAGCAAGCCGATAACGGGCCTGGCCCGCAGCGTGGCCGTCCTGGCGGCCACCCCCGCGGTCGACGGGGTGGTGCTGGTGCCCGATGCACTGGTCGACCTGTCCGGCCCGCTGTGGACCGGGGCCCCGTTCACGGCTGTGTTACTCGGCGAGTCCGAGATCGCCGATCTGGCACTGGATCCGCCGGCCGATCCGGTGCGGTTCCTCTCCGCGGTGCCCATCACTGCGACCGAGGCGGCCTGGGTGCGCCTCAAGGGCGCCGAAGCGATGCGCCAGGCATGGGCCGATGACGGGGTGGACGTGCTCGATGCGGGGCGGCGGGCGTCATCACCCGGCTAGTACGTCGAAGCCAGGGTGCTCTTGAGCTGGATGCGGCGACGGATCTGGTGAGTCCCGCTGAGCGCACAACTTTGCTGGCCGCGCCACAGTGAGCGCGAATTCCTCCGAGCGGGACAAGCCGAGAGCGAATGACAGCCGTTCCGTCACAGCCAGTGGTTGCGGCGGAAGGTTCGGTAGAGGAAGCCGCAAACCGTCACCATCAGCAGCAGCACCGCCGGATAACCCCACTGCCAGCCGAGCTCGGGCATGTTCTCGAAGTTCATCCCGTAGATCCCCGCGATCGCGGTCGGCACCGCGGCCATGGCGGCCCAGGCCGAGATCTTGCGCATGTCCTGGTTTTGCTGCATCCCGACTTTCGCCAGCGCTGCCTGAACCAGCGAGGACAGCATCTCGTCATACTCGGCGATCTGCTCGGCCGCAACGATCTGGTGGTCCAACACGTCGCGCATCCGGCGCCGGACCTCCTTGGACAGCAAGTCCTGGTTTGCGCTGTTGAGCCACTCGATGTCATCGGTCAGCGGCGAGACCGCCCGACGCAGTTCCACTACCTCGCGTTTGATCAGGTAGATCGGCTCGATGGCGGTCTTGTGGGCGGGGGAGAAGGTGTTCTCCTCGATGGTGTCGACGTCGACTTCCATCGCGCCGGTGACCCATCGGTAGGTGTCGACGATGTGATCGGTGATGGCGTGCATCACCCCGTAAGGCCCCAGTGACAGGGCGTCCGGATCGGCCTCGAGTTTATTGCGCAGCTTGGCCAGGCCGGTGTGCTCCCCGTGGCGCACCGTGATGACGAAGTCGGACCCGACGAACATCATGATCTCGCCGGTCTCGACGATCTCCCGGGCGAGTTCCACCGATTCGTGCGGCACGTAATTGACGGTCTTGAGGACCATGAAGATGGTGTCGTCGTAGCGCTCGGCTTTGGGGCGCTGATGGGCGTGAACCGCGTCCTCCACGGCCAACTGGTGCAGTCCGAAAACGCCGGCGATCGCCTCCATCTGCCGCTCGTCCGGTTCGTGCAGGCCAATCCAGACGAACGGCTTCGCGCCGTCTCGCTCCAGTTCGCGCACCCGCTGCAGTGCCGCGGCGGGGCCATAGTCGCCGGCCAGTCGCGCACCGTCGCAGTAGACCGCGCAGTCGACCACCACGTTTGACGCCGGGGCCGCTCCCGAGGCCGCCTCGGCCTCGGCCTCGGGATTGTGGATGAGGTTGACCTCGAGCAGGATCGGCGGCCGGGGCTGGAACTGCGGCATGGTCGACCTTCCTGGCGCTTTGTCGGGCGGATCCGTTGGGAGATCGTACGCGCCTGACCTTGCGCCATCAGGCCCGATGACGGAGCCTCGGCGGGGTGGCGAGTACCCTGTCGCCGTGTCTGAAACGGTGCCTGCCCCAAACCTGGTCATCGACGACGAGGATATTTTCGCCGCTCATCAGGGCGGCAAGCTGTCCTTGGAGTTGAAGGCCCCGCTCGACACCCAGCGCGCCCTGTCAATCGCCTACACCCCCGGGGTGGCCAAGGTCAGCCGCGCGATCGCCGCCGATCGGACGCTGGCGGCCCGCTACACCTGGGCGCACCGTCTGGTGGCCGTGGTCAGCGACGGCAGTGCGGTGCTCGGACTGGGCGATATCGGTCCGTCGGCCTCGCTGCCGGTGATGGAGGGCAAGTCGGCGCTGTTCAAGACCTTCGCCGGGCTGGACTCGATCCCGATCGTCGTGGACACCAAGGATCCCGACGAGATCGTCGACCTCCTGGTGAAGCTGCGCCCGACCTTCGGCGCGGTCAACCTGGAGGACATCTCGGCCCCGCGCTGTTTCGAGATCGAACGTCGGGTCATCGAGGCGCTGGATTGCCCGGTTATGCACGACGACCAGCACGGCACGGCGATCGTGGTGCTCGCGGCGCTGCTGGGGGCGACGGCGGTGCTGGAGCGCAAGATGAGCTCGCTGAAGATGGTCATCTCCGGCGCGGGTGCCGCCGGTGTGGCGTGCGCCAACATCCTTTTGCAGGCCGGTTTGAGCGACATCACCGTGGTGGACTCGCGCGGCATCGTGCACACCGGCCGCGACGACCTCAACGAGGTCAAGGCCGAGCTGGCGACCCGGACAAATCCGGACGGCCGGACCGGCGGGGTCGCCGAGGCGCTCCGAGACGCCGATGTGTTCCTCGGGGTCTCCGCCGGCAAGGTGCCCGAGGAGATCATCGCCACCATGGCGCCCAACAGCATCGTTTTCGCCTGCTCCAATCCGGACCCGGAGATCCACCCCGACATCGCCAGGCGTCACGCCGCCATCGTCGCCACCGGGCGCAGCGACTTCCCGAACCAGATCAACAACGTGCTCGCCTTCCCCGGCGTCTTCCGCGGTGCTCTCGACGCCGGTGCCCGGCGCATCACCGAGAGGATGAAGGTGGCCGCAGCCGAGGCGATCTTCTCGGTCGTGGGCGACGACCTCGATGCCGACCACATCGTGCCCAGCCCGCTGGACCCGCGGGTGGGTCCCGCGGTCGCGGCCGCGGTGGCCGCCGCCGCCGAGGTCTGAGGCGGGGCGATGATCCGTCGGCCACTACTGCTGGGTGCGGTGGCGGCGACGGTGGCCGCGTGTGCCGGGCCCGGACCGGGACCCTCGATGACCGTGGCGGCCGCAGCCGACCCGGAAAACGCCCTGCTGGCGCACGTCTACGCCGCGGGCCTGCGCTACTACGGAACCGCCGCCCGGGTGGAGAGTGCCGATGATCCGCTGGAGGCGCTGGACACCGGGGCTGCCGGCGTCGCCGCCGGGTTCACCGGCCGGTTGCTGGAACGGTTCGACCCCGAGTCGGCGGCACGGTCCGCCGAGGGGGTCTACCGCGCCATGATCGGCGCGATTCCCGAAGGTATCGCTGCCGGCGACTACGCGCCCGCGGCCGAGGACAAGCCGGCACTGGCGGTCACCGAGGCAACGGCCCGCCAATGGGACAGCCGTGACCTGACGGCGCTGGTGGACCGCTGTGCCCGCGTCAGTGTCGGCGCCGCCACCGGAAGCATGACACCCGATGCCGTCGGGGAATGCGCACTGGCCCCGGCTCGCGAACTCGGAACCGAGTCAATGGTGTTCGACGCGCTGCTCGCGGGCAAGGTGACTGCGGTCTGGACCACGACGGCCAGCACCGCGGTTCCGGACGGCGTCGTCGTGCTGGTCGACCGCAAGCCGACACTCATTCCGGCGGAGAACGTCGTCGCCCTCTACCGGCGCAACGAACTCGACCAGATGCAGTTGCGGGCCATCAACGAGATCGCCGGCGTGCTCGACACCGCCGCGCTGACCGGCATGTTGCGTGCGGTCCGGTCCGGCGCCGACGCGGAGGCGGTGGCCGAGCAATGGCTGGCGGAGAATCCGCTGGGCCGCTAGCGCGTCGGGGGGATGAACCGGCTCGACAGCGCGGTCAGGATTCGCTGGTACCCCGACCCTGTAACGCGGACCACCGCGTCGAGGACCTTCGCGTCGGCGCCGACCAGGACGCGGGCCCGGTTCTTGGCCACCCCCTCGAGGATGATCCGGGCGGCCCGCTCGGGCGAGGTGCGGGCCATGGTGTCGAACCGCTCGGCCAATGAGGCGTGGTCGAGGCCCTCGGCCACGGTCGCGTTGCGGGCGATCGCCGTCTTGATACCGCCCGGGTGAACGGTGGTCACCTTGACGGGGTGCTTGGCCAACGCCATCTCCATGCGCAGCGCCTCGGTGAAGCCACGGACGGCGAATTTCGCCGAGTTGTAGGCCGCCTGGCCGGGCACGGCGAAGAGCCCGAACACGCTGGAGATGTTGACGACGTGGCCGTCGCCGGAGGCGATCAGGTGCGGCAGGAACGCTTTCGTTCCGTTGACCACGCCCCAGTAGTCCACGTCCATCACCCGCTCGATGTCCTTGAAATGCGACACCTCGACGTCGCCGCTGTAGGCGATGCCGGCGTTGTTGTAGATCTGGTTCACCTTGCCGAAGTGCTCGGCGACCTCGTCGGCGTAAAGCAGGAACGCCTCCCGTTCGGTGACGTCGAGACGATCGGCCTTGACCTTCGCTCCGATCGCCGCCAGTCGGTCCTCGGTGGTCTTCAGACCCTCGGTGTCGACGTCGCTGATCGCCACCGAGGCCCCGGAGCGGCCAAGTTCGATCGCCAGCGCCTGGCCGATCCCCGAACCGGCCCCGGTCACCACGGCGACTTTGCCGGCGAATCCCTGCATGGGCGCTCCTTTTGACGGGTGTCGAGTCCCCGCCGTCTTTGACGGGTGTCGACTAACCGAGAGGGTAACAGCGGCCCATCGGATGCGTAACGGCGCGAAGTCGTCCTACGATGCAGTTGTTATGAAGTTGCGTCTCATGTCAGGTTCGCTACTGATCGCCGTGGGTCTCCTCGGCGGTGTGTTTGCCGCGCCCGCCCAGGCTGAGCCGACGGGCAATGTCGATGACTTCCTGTCCACCCTGGACGGTCTGGGTATCACCGGGATCACCCCCGGCGATGCGATGGCCCTGGGGCAGTCGGTGTGCCCGCTGCTGGCAGAGCGCGGCCAGAACACCGCCGATATCGTCGGGAAGGTCTCCGACACGATCGGACAGCCGCTGGGCGCGGCTCCCGCGTTCACCGGCATGGCGATCTCGTTCCTGTGCCCGCGGGCGGTCGACAACGTCCTCAACGGGCGGCAGTTGTTCCCGCTGTTCGGAGGTTGATCTGAGCTTTAACGCCGCGCCGGCCAACGCAGCGGCGAAGCACGGTGTGCCGTCGGTCAGACCGGATCGTAGAGGGCCAGTAGCTGCCCGCCCTCGACCAGTCCGGCGTTTTGCGGGTAGTGCGCCATCACGGTGAGCAGGAACCAGCCCGGGCCGAGCACGGCGGAGGCGTCGACGATCCCGGAGGACTCCTCATTGGTGGTGAACGGGGCGGTCGCGCTGATCCCGATATCGCCGAACCGTGCGGGATCGTGCCCCGCCACCAGCGTCAACGTGTCGGTGGCGATGTCGTAGCGCCAGATCTTGGCGTTGTGGTCCGCCCCGCCGGTGTCCTCCTGGATCAGGATCCGGCCGGCCTGATCGATGGTGATGTTGTCGAACATGTTCACCTTCTGGCCATCGACGGTCTCGCCGTCGACCAGCAGGTCGATGGTCCCGCCCAGATCGGGGTCGGTGATATCGGCGAAGGTGAGCCGCCACAGCCGGCTGTTGCCCACCTGGGAGCCCAACCCGTCGGAGGCCGTGTCGAGTCGGTCCGTGGTGACGAAGTAATACTCGTTGGGTTCGAGCGGATTCCACGCCCCGTCCTCTGGCCGGGAGAAGGCGGTGGAGGTGACCTCGCTCAGCGTGAACGGTGTGCCGCTGGTAATGGCGGTGGCCCGCGTCGAAGAATCGACGATCTCGACCGGGTTGTCGGTGACGCTGACGAACTTCAGGACGCCGTTGGTCAGGCCGGCCCTGTCGGCCTCCGAGCCGGTGTTCTGCTTGGTGCCGACGTACACGGCCAGGGAGCGCGTCATGATGCCGCTGCCGCCGTCGTTGTTGCCGATGACGATGGTCTTGTCCTGGGCGAAGGGGCTGGCCAGCAGGTTCTCCCAGCCGGCCGTGCCGACGAGTCCCGAGCCGTTGGCGCCTGGGTCGAACCTGCCGAGGATGTAGCTGTTCCCGGCGTCCGCACCGGTGACCAGGGTCGCCACCGCGCGCCCCTGGCCGCCCTCCTCCCCGGTCAGGAAGATCCGTGCCGTCGTGCCCAGGCCGTCGTGGAAGAAGGCCGACTCGGCGGCCAGATCGCCTGAGCAGAACCGGTGGAAGGCCACGACGCTGCTCGAGACAGCGGAGGTCTGGGTGGCGGCGTCCCAGGCGAACACCCGCTCGATGAGGTCGCGTCCCGCCACGACCTCCAGCGTCGCCGCGTCGATGGTGTACTCGGAGATGAAGGCCCCGGTCGCTCCGTGGGCGCGCACGGCTCCAGAACCCGAACCGAGTTCGTGGTTCATCAGCAGCGTGAAGGTGCCGTCGTTGTTGTCCAGCACCCCCAGGCCGTCGGGTGCCCCCACCATCGGATAGTCCGACCCCGACGGTGATTCGCCGACGGTCAGCACCGATCTCACCAGCACGTCCGGCGCGAGGGGGACGACGTAGGCCGACGGATCGGCACCCGGCGAGGTGATGACCGACACCGTGCGGGTGGTGGTGTGGCCGGCAGTGCCGATCAGGCCGAAGGTCAGCAGGTTGAGCAGGCCCAGCAGCCCGTGCAGATGGGCTCCGCTGCCGGCATCGCTGACGGTGACGTCGAAGGTGTCGGTCGCGACGAGGTGGCCGGGATCGGCCGGGGTGTAGGTGAAGTTCCCGCCGGCGTCGACCGACACCTGGCCGTGTTCCGGTGCCCTCACGACGGCGTAGGTCAGGGTGTCGCCATCGTCGTCGACGGAGTTGAGCGAACCGTGCACCACGCCGTCGAGGCCGGGGTCGTCCTGGGTCGGGGCCAGCGTCGGCGCCTCGTTGAACAGCAACGAGGTGATCGGGTGCCGGGCTCTGCTCGCAGCCGACGGAACTGAGATCGCCGCCGTGCGTTGGGCCGACCCGATGGGCACTGGCGCAGGCGCAGGCGCGGGCCGGGACACGATCGTGGCCGCCGGCGACGGCCGCTGGGCCGCACGGCCTCGGGGTGTGCGTTGCGGTCGGGGGCCGGAAGCCCTGTGCCCGACCCGGGAGGCGCCGGAGGAGTCGCGCGCCGACACCGAGGCGGACTCGCCCTCGCCGGGCGCTGCCGCGGCCGCGGGTGAGCAGACCATCGACAATCCCAACGCGACGCTGACCACTGCCGCTTTACGCGCCGTCGCGCTGTGGCGAGCGTGCGCGGACGGCTCACCCGGGCGGCGTGTCGCGGTGCCGACACGCACGCTCGCGGTCAGGGCGCGGGTCAGGGTTCGGACGCGGGCCTCACTCGAAGGCCTCATCGATGATCTCCTGCTGCTCGACGGCGTGCACCTTCGACGAGCCGGACGACGGCGCCGACATCGCCCGCCGGGAGATCCGCTTGATCCCGGTCAGCTTGTCCGGCAGCAACTCCGGCAGCATCAGCCCGAAGGTCGGCCAAGCCCCCTGGTTGGCCGGTTCCTCCTGCACCCAGCGGAACTCGCTCGCGTTCGGATACTGGTCGAGGGTGGCGGCCAGCCGCCGCTTCGGCAACGGGGCGAGTTGCTCGATCCGGATGATCGCGACGTCGTCGCGGCCGTCCTTGACCTTGCGGGCCTCTAGTTCGTAGTAGAGCTTGCCGCTGGTCAGCAGTATCCGGGTGACCTTGGACCGGTCGCCCTCACCGTCGGTGTAGGTGGGCTCCTCCATGATCGACCGGAACTTCTGTTCGGTGAAGTCGCGGATGTCGCTGACCGCGGCCTTATTGCGCAGCATCGACTTCGGTGTGAACACGATCAAAGGCCGGTGCACCCCGTCGAGGCCGTGCCGGCGCAGCAGATGGAAGTAGTTGGCCGGGGTGGAGGGCACCGCTATCGTCATCGAACCTTCGGCCCACAGGTTCAGGAATCGCTCGATCCGACCCGAGGTGTGGTCCGGTCCCTGACCCTCGTGGCCGTGCGGCAGCAGCAGCACGACGTCGGAGAGCTGACCCCACTTGGCCTCACCGGAACTGATGAACTCATCGATGATCGACTGCGCCCCGTTGACGAAATCGCCGAACTGTGCTTCCCACAGCACCAGAGCGTCGGGGTTGCCCACCGAGTAGCCGTACTCGAAACCGACGGCGGCGTACTCCGACAGCGGCGAGTCGTAGATCAGGAAGCGTCCGCCGTTGGGGGTTCCGTCCGGGTTGAGGGTGAGCAGGTCCAGTGGGGTGAATTCGGCGCCGTTGGTCGGGTCGATCAACACGGCGTGGCGCTGAGTGAAGGTGCCGCGCTTGGTGTCCTGACCCGACATCCGGATCAGTTTGCCCTCGGAAAGGAAGCTGCCCAGTGCCAGCAACTCGGCGAATGCCCAGTCCACCTTGCCCTCGTAGGCCATCTCCCGGCGCTTGGCCAGCACCGGCTTTACCCGTGGATGGGCGGTGAAGCCCTCCGGCAGCGTCAGGTACGCGTCGCCGATCCGGGCGAGCAGGGCCTTGTCCACCGCGGTGGTCATCCCGCGCGGGATCATCTGGGCGGTCTCCACCGACTCACTCGGCTCGGCCGCGTGCTTCTCCAGTTCGCGAACCTCGTTGAAGACCTGCTCGAGTTGCCCCTGGTAGTCGCGCAGGGCGTCCTCGGCCTCCTTCATCGAGATGTCGCCGCGGCCGATCAGCGCTTCGGTGTAGCTCTTGCGCACGCCGCGCTTGGTGTCGATCACGTCATACATCGCCGGGTTGGTCATCGACGGGTCGTCGCCCTCGTTGTGGCCGCGGCGGCGGTAGCAGAGCATGTCGATGACGACGTCCTTGTGGAATTTCTCCCGGAAGTCCACCGCCAATCGGGCCACCCAGACGCAGGCCTCCGGATCGTCGCCGTTGACGTGGAAGATCGGCGCACCGATCATCTTCGCGACGTCGGTGCAATACTCCGCCGATCGGGAGTACTCCGGTGCGGTGGTGAACCCGATCTGGTTGTTGACCACGATGTGGATGGTGCCGCCGGTGCGGTAGCCCTTGAGCAGTGCCAGGTTCAGCGTCTCGGCCACCACGCCCTGGCCGGCGAAGGCGGCGTCGCCGTGCAGCATCAGCGGCACGATGGTGAATTCGCGCGGTGTCCCGTCGGGGCCGACCCCGTCGACGAGGTCCTGCTTGGCGCGCACCAGACCCTCCAGCACCGGGTCGACGGCCTCCAGGTGCGAGGGGTTGGCCACCAGCGACACCTCGATGTCGTTCTCGCCAAACATCTGGATGTAGTTGCCGCTGGCACCCAGGTGGTACTTCACGTCACCGGAGCCGTGCGCCTGCGAGGGGTTGAGGTTGCCCTCGAACTCGCTGAAAATCTGCGAATACGGCTTGCCGACGATATTGGCCAGCACGTTGAGCCGGCCGCGGTGCGGCATGCCGATGACGACCTCGTCGAGACCGTGTTCCGCGCTCTGGTCGATCACGGCGTCCATCATCGGGATGACCGACTCCGCGCCCTCGAGGGAGAAACGCTTCTGGCCGACGTATTTGGTCTGGAGGAAGGTCTCGAACGCCTCGGCGGCGTTGAGCTTGGAGACGATGTACTTCTGCTGGGCCACCGTCGGCTTGTCGTGGCGAACCTCGATGCGCTCCTCCAGCCATTTCTGCTGTTCGGGCTCGAGGATGTGGGTGTATTCCACGCCGACGTGGCGGCAGTAAGCGTCGCGCAGCACCGAGAGCACGTCGCGCAGCTTCTTGTACTGCTTGCCGGCGAACCCGTCGACCTTGAACTCCCGGTCGAGGTCCCACAACGTCAGGCCGTGGGTCAGCACGTCCAGGTCGGGGTGCATGCGGAACCGGCTCTTGTCCAGCCGCAGAGGGTCGATATCGGCCATCAGGTGGCCGCGGTTGCGGTACGCGGCGATCAGTTCGATGACGCGCGCGTTCTTGTCGACGATCGAGTCCGGGTTGTCGGTGCGCCAGCGCACCGGCTCGTACGGGATACCCAGGTCGAAGAAGATCGTGTCCCAGAAGTCGTCGTCGAGGAGCAGGGTGTGGATGGTGCGCAGGAAGTCGCC
>JAGQTQ010000048.1:107877-108898 GCA_020438905.1 Mycobacterium sp. | reverse complement strand
AGCAGATCGTCGACCAGGTGCTGGCCATGCCGGAGGGCACCCGGTTCCAGGTGCTCGCCCCGGTGGTGCGCACCCGCAAGGGCGAGTTCGTCGACCTGTTCGACAAGCTGAACACCCAGGGCTACGGCCGGGTCCGGGTGGACGGCGTGGTGCACCCGCTGACCGACCCGCCGAAGCTGAAGAAGCAGGAGAAGCACGATATCGAGGTGGTCGTCGACCGGCTGACGGTCAAGGCCTCCGCCAAACAGCGGCTCACCGATTCGGTGGAGACCGCGCTGAACCTCGCCGAGGGCATCGTGGTGCTCGACTTCGTCGACCGCGAGGAACACGATCCGCACCGCGAACAGCGGTTCTCCGAGAAGCTGGCCTGTCCCAACGGCCACCCGCTGGCCGTCGACGACCTCGAGCCACGGTCCTTCTCGTTCAACTCGCCCTACGGCGCCTGCCCGGAGTGCAGCGGCCTGGGCATCCGCAAGGAGGTCGATCCGGAACTGGTCGTCCCGGATCCGGACCTGACCCTGGCCGAGGGTGCTGTCGCCCCGTGGGCGATGGGCCACAACTCCGAGTACTTCACCCGGATGATGGCCGGCTTAGGAGAGGCGCTGGGGTTCGATGTCGACACCCCGTGGCGCAAGCTGCCGGCCAAGGCGCGCAAGGCGATCCTCGAGGGCTGCGACGAGCAGGTGCACGTTCGCTACCGCAACCGCTACGGCCGCACCCGGTCGTACTACGCGGACTTCGAAGGCGTCATGGCGTTTCTGCAGCGGCGCATGGAGCAGACCGACTCGGAGTTGATGAAGGAGCGCTACGAGGGATTCATGCGCGACGTGCCGTGTCCGGAGTGCGACGGCACCCGGCTCAAGCCGGAGATCCTGGCGGTCACCCTGGCGGCGGGGGAGCGCGGGGCCAAGTCAATCGCCGAGGTGTGCGAGCTGTCCATCGCCGACTGCTCGACGTTCCTCAACGAACTCACCCTCGGACCGCGCGAACAGGCGATCGCCGGGCAGGTGCTCAAGGAGGT
>JAGQTQ010000048.1:0-107866 GCA_020438905.1 Mycobacterium sp. | reverse complement strand
TCCTGCTCGACGTCGGCTTGGACTACCTGACCCTGAGCCGGGCGGCGGGAACGCTGTCCGGCGGGGAGGCGCAGCGCATCCGGCTGGCCACCCAGATCGGCTCAGGGCTGGTGGGGGTGCTCTACGTACTCGACGAGCCGTCCATCGGCCTGCACCAGCGGGACAACCGTCGTCTCATCGAAACCCTCACGCGGCTGAGGGATCTGGGCAACACCCTGATAGTCGTCGAACACGACGAGGACACCATCGCCCACGCCGACTGGATCGTCGACATCGGGCCGGCGGCCGGGGAACACGGCGGTCGGGTGGTGCACAGCGGGCCCTACCCCGATCTGCTGGCCAACCCCGACTCCATCACCGGGGCGTTTCTGTCCGGAAAGCAGAGCATCGAAGTGCCGGCGATCCGTCGCCCGGTGGACCGGAAAAGGCAACTCACCGTGGTGGGCGCCCGGGAACACAACCTCCGGGGAATCGACGTGGCCTTCCCGCTCGGTGTGCTCACC
The DNA here is from genome assembly GCA_020438905.1 of Mycobacterium sp. Classification (GTDB taxonomy): domain Bacteria; phylum Actinomycetota; class Actinomycetes; order Mycobacteriales; family Mycobacteriaceae; genus Mycobacterium. Next base: position 107,363 of record JAGQTQ010000048.1, on the reverse strand, counting down.
GCCGTCACCGGGGTGTCCGGGTCGGGCAAGTCCACCCTGGTCAACGACATCCTGGCGACCGTGCTGGCCAACAAACTCAACGGCGCCCGGCTGGTGCCCGGCCGGCACACCCGGATCAACGGCCTGGACCACGTCGACAAACTGGTCCGGGTCGACCAGTCGCCGATCGGGCGTACCCCGCGGTCCAACCCGGCCACCTATACCGGGGTGTTCGACAAGATCCGGTCGTTGTTCGCCGCCACCACCGAGGCCAAGGTCCGCGGCTATCAGCCCGGCCGGTTCTCCTTCAACGTCAAGGGTGGCCGCTGCGAGGCCTGTTCGGGAGACGGCACCATCAAGATCGAGATGAACTTCCTGCCCGATGTCTACGTCCCCTGCGAGGTCTGCCAGGGGGCCCGCTACAACCGCGAGACCCTTGAAGTGCACTACAAGGGCAAGACGATCTCCGAGGTGCTCGACCTGTCCATCGAGGACGCGTGCGAGTTCTTCGAGCCGATCAGCAGCATCCACCGGTATCTCAAGACGCTGGTGGACGTTGGTCTGGGCTACGTGCGGCTGGGCCAGCCGGCGCCGACCCTGTCCGGTGGCGAGGCGCAACGGGTGAAACTGGCGGCCGAACTGCAGAAGCGCTCCACCGGCAGGACGGTGTACATCCTCGACGAGCCGACCACCGGCCTGCATTTCGAGGACATCCGCAAGTTACTCAAGGTCATCAACGGACTCGTCGACAAGGGCAACTCGGTGATCGTCATCGAGCACAATCTCGATGTCGTCAAGACCTCGGACTGGATCATCGACATGGGGCCCGAGGGTGGTGCCGGAGGCGGGACCGTGGTGGCCCAAGGGACGCCGGAGGACGTGGCCGCCGTCGAGCAGAGCTACACCGGAGGCTTTCTGGCCGACCTACTCGAACCGCCCACGCCGAAGCGGTCGCCGCGACGGCGCAAGGTCAGCGCCTGATCAGTCGCGAACCCATACCGAGATGTAGCCGAGGGGAATCCCGGTGTGGCTCGCGATGCACTCGCGGGCGGCCAACTCAACCGCGGCGCGGGTGGGCGCCCAGGTGCTGTCGCTGATCTCCGGGATGCGGATGGTCCAACCGCCGATTTCCTGGCCGATTTCGATTTCGAAGCACTGTCCGGCGATAGCGGGGAGCACCCGGTGCGAGCGCGGGCCTCGGTGGGCGCGCGCCGAAAGGCGGCGAGTCCTGTGGCGAGTGGGCATCTTCCGCTTTCTGGGGGCCGAATTCGGGCGCGCCCGAAACTACCCCGCCGCGGTGCGTAGACCAAATCCCGGCGCCCGGCGGACCACTGGCTATGCTCCGAGACATGGGCGTGGCGGTGTTGGCGGGACGTGCCGGTGTTCTGGCTGCCACCGCGGGAGCGGGAGCACTGATCGGGTTCGCGACCGCCGCACCGGCCTCGGCCGCGCCGGCGGACCCCTCGTCTCGAACCGCGGATTCAGCCTCATCGCCCCGCAGGTCGGCAGCCGGGGCGGTGAGCCCCCGTGCCGCCGCGGCCACGGCCCGGTCCGCGGCGGCGGTCGGCTCCGGGAATGCGGCGGTACCCCGAGTGGCGGCCACCTCGCGGTTATCGGTCGCTACACCCGCACCGAGCGCCGCCGATCTTCACGTTCCGGTGGCGCCGGAACCCGCGGCTGAGGCTGCGGCACAGGTCCACCGACGGGACGCCCGTCCGCGCCGCGCCGCCCGGACGCCGGTCATGGCGGCAGCAGCCGACACCGCGGAGGTTCCCGCGGCGAACCTCACCCCGGGGCCGCTCGCTCGGGCTCTCGGCGGTCTGTTTCCCTGCGACCCGCGCGGCCGGCTGATCACCATCTACAAGGGCACCCACTTCGCCATCCCGAACAGCTTCGGCTTCTTCATCCAGCAGGTCACCGGTACCGGCACCTTCACCGCCAACACCGTCTACGACCTGAAGGACGAGGACCAGCACGACTGGAACAAGTTCACCGGGATCGCCTTCACCCCACTGGAACCCGACCGCGACTCGGCGATGGTGGGGTGGCGGTACAACCTGGTTTCCCAGGAGTTCGAGATCGCCCCGTTCTACAACGTCGACAAGGTGCGGATCCTGCCCAAGGATCCCGCCGAAGTGATCTCCGTTCCCGCCGACGAGACCTTCGAGTTCCTCGTCGACTACACCGGAGTCACCTTGACCTACGGCGACAAGACGGTGTTCAAGCCCTACCCGGAAGGGCTGACCCCCAACGTGTGGACCGCGGCCAGGGTCAGTGGCTGGTTCGGGGGCAATGAGGTGGCGCCGCGGACCGTCTCGTACTACCTCAAGCTGACATGACAGCTCAGAGCGACCTCATTCCGGCCCGGCGAGTAAGGCACCGATATGAAGAAGCCGATGCTGATCGGGCTGATCGCGGCGATAGCTTCCCTGGGCCTGTTGTTCGCCGCGATCCGTTCCGCGCAGGACCAGGAAACCAAGGGCGAATCAGCGGTCAAGAACCTCACGCTGACGATTGACGGTCAGACGTTCGCGCTGTCCGACGGAGTGGCCGAGAAGGAGTCGGCACCCGGTTCGGCCGCGAAGAACACCGTCCGTATCGTTGGCGACCCGGTCGCCGGAGACGTCAACGGTGACGGGCAAGCCGACGAGGCGCTGCTGATCCGTAATGACCCGGGCGGCAGTGGCGCCTTCTATTACGCCGTCGTCGCTTTCGCCGACGGCGGCGCCTACCACGCAACGAATGCCGTGCTTCTCGGTGACCGCATCGAACCGCAGGGGATCGAGTTCACCGGGGGTCGTTTCGTCTACCGCTTTCTGGAACGCCGCCCGGGTCAGCCGATGGCCGATGCGCCCACCGTCAAGAAAAGCGTGGCTATCCAGTTCGCCCCGGCCACCGGAGGCATCACAGCCGGACCGTGAGTGAGGAGTCACGCAGACGATGTTCGAGTGCGGGTCTGCGTGGTTCCTCACTCGACGGCGAGGATTCCGCGATCAGACCGGCTGTGCGGCGAAGAACGCGCCGCTGGCCTGCGAGGCGTCCACGGCGTAAGTCGTCGGCCCGACGATATCGGCCGGTAGCGAGAAGCGACCGGCCGGCCAGGTGTGGCCGCCGCCGTTGATACGGACCAGCACCACCTCGGTACCGTCGGCGCATCCGGCCGCGGTCATCTCCTGAATCTCGCCGGCCGGCGGATCATCGAGCAGCGGTCCCGGACAGCGGTTCACCTCGCGCCAGCGCTCCGCGAGGGCCGGTGCCGAGAGGATTTCGCTGGCGCCGCCGCGGCCGACCATTGGGCCGCCGTTGTAGGGCACCACCGGGTCGGCGGTGCCGTGAACGGCCATCACCGACACCGGTTTGGACGGGGCGCACCCCAGACCGGCGCCGAGGGTTCCGGCCACCGGGGCCAGGGCGGAGACCAGGTCGGCGCGCTCGCAGACCAGCCGATTGGCCATGAATGCTCCCGCGGACATGCCGGTGACGAAGACGCGCCCGGGCGGGATGGCGAAGTCACGCGCGAGGCGTTCGATGAGCGTCGCCAGGAAGCCGACATCGTCGACGCCCTGCCGGTCGGGTACCGAGGCGCCGCGGCCGTCGGCCCAGCTGGCGTCGATACCGTTCGGGTAGGCGACGACGAAGCCGTAGCGGTCGCCGACGGCGTTGTAGCCGGTCACCGCTGCTTGATCTTGTCCGCTCATACCGGACCCGTGCAGGTTGATCACCAGGCCGGCCGGCGGTCCGGGGGGAACGTGCAGGACATAGTTGCGCTGCAGGCCGCCGAAGGTCAGGGTTCCCGGCGGGTCCGGGGCGTCGGCCGAGACGGGCGCGCTCGCGGCGCCCCCGAGGATGACAAGTGCGGTCAACAAACCCGCCATACGCGACATCACGCCTGCCAGTTTGCCAAACCCGTCAAACCGTGGACCGAGCCCGTCGGATCAGCCGCAGGCTGCCTCGTCCCGGTCGATGAACTCGATGAGAACCTCGGTGACCTCACGGGAGTAGAGCAGGGACAGGTGTCCGAGGCCCTCGATGGCCACGTCGTTGCCGCCGCGGGAGGCCAGTTCGCTGGTCGACGGCGGGTGCACGATGTTGTCGTGGGTGGAGTAGACGCTCAGGGTCGGCGAGATCACGGCGCGCTCCTTGCGCTCCTCGTGGAACTGGCCCTCGCGCAATTCCTTGCCCACCCGGCCCAGGATCGGGCCGCGCCACTTCACCCCGGCATGCGGGGTGCCGATGGTGACGCAGTGGGCCACCTTGCCCTGACCGGCGGGGGAGTGCGCATACTCCAGGGACACCAGTCCGCCCAGCGAGTGCGCCACGAGGCTCACCCGCTCGCAACCGGTTTCGGCGCAGACCCGCTCGACGAACCGCTCCAAGCGGGGCACGTTGCGATCGACGGAGTCGAACCACGGATAGTTGAATCCGTACAGCGGGCCCTTCGCGGACTTTCGCAATTGTCTGGCCATCCAGACGAAGTCGGCCCGGTTCTGGAAGTAACCGTGGATGAAGATCACCGGGATGCCGTCGCCACGCCCGAGACGCCGACCGATGACGTAGTAGATCGGGATCAGCGGCTGGGTGATCAGCACGTAGTACAGCTCGTGCCACATCGCCGCGAGGTGATGCTGGCCGGGCCGAGGCGTCACGTGGCGGGCCATCAAGAGGAAGGAGCCGATCAGATAGACCAGTGCCGCGCCGACGAGGACGACGATCACCCCGATTGCCAATATCTCGGCGACCCTCAGTGTCACGGCGGAATTCTAACGCCCCATCGGGCACGCGCTCATGCCCGTCGATGCGTTGCGCTGCCGAGCCTCACGGTCGGTATTGCCGCCGATGGCGGGCGTCGGCCCGGACGTTCCCAGCAAATCCTTCGCGGTACATTCGAGCGGTAATGTCGTCGTCGAACGGAATCGCATGAACGGACAGGTTGAGCAGCTGGAGTTCCAGGCGGAGACCCGCCAGCTTCTGGACCTGATGGTCCACTCGATCTACTCCAACAAGGACTCGTTTCTGCGGGAGTTGATCTCCAACGCATCCGACGCCCTGGACAAGCTCAGGCTGGAAGCCTTCCGGAACAAGGATCTCGACGCCGACACCTCCGATCTGCACATCGAGATCGAGCTGGACACCGATGCCCGCACCTTGACCGTGCGCGACAACGGCATCGGGATGTCGCATGACGAGGTGGTGGATCTGATCGGCACCGTCGCCAAATCGGGCACCGCCGAACTGCGGAAGAAGTTGCGGGAGGCCAAGAACGCGGCCGCCTCGGAGGAGCTGATCGGCCAGTTCGGCATCGGCTTCTATTCGACCTTCATGGTCGCCGACCGGGTCGAGCTGCTCACGCGCAAGGCTGGGGAGAGCGGGGCCACCCGGTGGGTCTCCAGCGGCGAAGGCACCTACACGATCGAATCGCTGGACGGCGCTCCGCAGGGGACCTCGGTGACCTTGCATCTCAAGCCGGTGGACACCGAGGACGAGCTGCACGACTACACCTCGGCGCATAAGATCACCGAACTGGTCAAGCGGTATTCCGACTTCATTGCCTGGCCCATCCGGATGGATGTCGAGAGGCGCACCCCGGCCGCCGAGGAGGGCGGCGACGATGTCGTGACCATCGAGACCGAGACCGTCAACTCGATGAAGGCGTTGTGGGCCCGGCCGCGAGACGAAGTGTCCGACGAGGAGTACAAGGACTTCTACAAGCACATCGCGCACGCCTGGGACGACCCGCTGGAGATCATCCCGCTGAAGGCCGAGGGCACCTTCGAATACCAGGCCTTGCTGTTCATCCCGTCACACGCCCCGTTCGACCTGTTCAACAGGGACGGCGGCGCCGGCATACAGCTCTACGTCAAGCGCGTGTTCATCATGGCCGACTGTGACGATCTGATGCCGGAGTACCTGCGCTTCGTCAAGGGTGTCGTTGACGCGCAGGACATGTCGCTCAACGTGTCCCGGGAGATGTTGCAACAGGATCGGCAGATCAACGCGATCCGTCGCCGGCTCACCAAGAAGGTCCTGTCGGCCATCAAGGACATGGCGGCGGAGCGCCCGGAGGACTACCGCACCTTCTGGACCCAGTTCGGCAGGGTGCTGAAGGAAGGCCTGCTGTCGGATTTCGACAACCAGGAGACGCTGCTGCGCATCTCATCCTTCGCCTCGACGCACAGCGAGCAGGAGCCCACCACGCTGGCCGACTACATCGGGCGGATGAAAGAAGGTCAGGAGCAGATCTTCTACGCCACCGGTGAGAGCCGTGAGCAACTCCTGAAGTCACCGCACCTGGAGGCGTTCAAGGCCAAGGGTTTTGAGGTGCTGCTGCTCACCGATCCGGTCGACGAAGTGTGGGTCGGGGCTGTCACCGAGTTCGACGGCAAGCCCCTGCAGTCGGTGTCACGCGGTGAGGTGGACCTCGACTCCGAGGATGACAAGACCGCGCATGGAGCCGAGCGCGAGGAACAGGAACGGGAATTCGCCGATCTCCTGAGCTGGCTCCAGGAAACGCTGGGCGATCACGTCAAGGAAGTGCGGTTGTCGCACCGTCTTACCGATTCGCCTGCCTGCCTGATCACCGACACCTTCGGAATCACGCCGGCACTGGCGCGAATGTACCGAGCCTCCGGACAGGACGTTCCGGTGGGCAAGCGGACACTCGAGGTGAACCCCAACCATCCGCTCATCGCGGGCCTGCGCCAGGCGCACCAGGCGGGGGGTGACGACGCCCAGTTGCGTTCCCTCGGCGAGACCGCCGAATTGCTCTACGGGACAGCGCTTCTGGCCGAAGGCGGGGCACTGGACGACCCGGCCAGGTTTGCCGGGCTGCTTGCCGCCAGGTTGGCTCAGACGGTGGTGTAGGTCCTGCGAAGAACCGCAGATCGGTGACGTCGGCCGCTAACGCCGCCGCAGAACCATCAGACTTAGTCGGCGGTGCCGGCAGGCACCACCCACTGACTGGGCTGACCGGTTGCCGCGGAAATCTGGTCGAAGTCGGTGTCGTAGTGCAACACGGTGAGACCGTGATCCTCGGCCGCCGCAGCGATGAGCAAATCGGGGATCTTGCGACCGCACTGGATTCGCTGAGCCAACAGCCGCTGCACCTGAAGGGCCCGGCGGTGATGAGCATCCGTCGTATCAACGGGTTTGAAAATCTCGAGCGCCGTCATGAGGGTGTCCCACTCGGCTGCGTTACGCGCGGAATATCCGACTTCCAGATCAGTGATTCGGGCGCGGGCAAGTTCGCCGGCCTCAGCGAGCGGCTCGACCACCTGCCGCACGGCGGGCTGAGCCAGCCGCTTGATCACACTGGTGTCGACCAGGAATCTCAGCGCCACGCCTCGGCGCGATCGTCCAGATTCGCCGAGGCCAGAGTGTCCAGCGCCGCAGCCGTGCGCTTCGCCCGCCCCGATGTGGCGTTGTGCAGCGCAGCGTTCACGGTCGCCTTGATCGTGGTTGTTCCAAGCTCAGCACGCGCAAGCTCCAATGCCTGCTCATCAATATCCACCAAGTGCTTGCCCACCCACGCAGTATATCTGTGATGACGGGCGATATATACGAGTGGGACCGCTGCGGCGCGCTCAAACCGACGCGGACAGATGATTACGCCGAAACCTGAGTTGTCGCTCTCGTGGCGCGGAAGCGGGCCACCCGTCGGTTATACCAAGTTATACTCGGACCGTGAAGACAGCCATCTCCGTCTCGGACGAGACGTTCGATCGGGTGTCCCGGACCGCCTCGGAACTCGGCATGAGCCGATCGGAGTTTTTCGCCCGAGCCGCGCAGCGCTACTTGGATGAGTTGGACGCCCAATCCCTGACCAGCCGGATCGACAGTGCCCTTGAACGCCTTGATGCCACTGACGAATCGGAGGTCGTCGCCGTAGCCATCGGGCATCGGGTCCTGGATGCAGCAGACGACGAGTGGTGATCAGCCGGGCTGAGCTTTACTGGGCGGATCTGGGAGCGCCGGGCGGTAGCCGACCAGCCAAACGTCGCCCTGTGCTGGTGATCCAATCCGACCCCTACAACGCGAGCCGTATCGCGACCGTGCTCACCGCGGTGGTCACCTCGAACACGGCCTTGGCGGCGATGCCGGGCAACGTGTTCCTGCCTGCCGCAGCAACGGGGCTACCGCGCGATTCGGTCGTCAACATCACCGCACTCATCACACTCAACAAGACGGACCTGTCGGATCGGATCGGCGACTTGCCGGCCAACATCATGGACGACGTCGATCGGGGACTTCGGCGGGGGTTGGGTCTTTGACGGCGTGGACCGCGATAGCGGGCATGGTGATGACGGCGAGAGTCCCTCAGCCGGCGGCGTTCAAAGCGTCACAGTGACGTTTTAGCTGTGGCCGGCCATGGGGGCGCTGGGGGCGGAAACCGAGTCATTTCACGCCCACTGCGTGAACGCCATAGCGGCTCCGCTGAGTGGGGAACCCATGCACACAGTTCTCGCACCCGCGGGAGGTCTGACTTGACGAGGAAGTCATGGCCAGTCGATCGAAGCAGGGGCTCCGACACCCGTCGGACCGCTGGCCGGGCACTCTGGCCTGCAGTTCACCGTTCGCCCAGTTCAGGTTTTTGCCGATAAGCCACATTATGTCAACTTAAGCTGGTGTGATCGAGGTCTGATCCCACCCCCGTTGAACAGCTGCTTTACCCCCGCGGCGCGCGAGGGGCCATAGTCAAGTTGATCATTCGAGATCGAAGGCGTGATGAATCGCCGTTGTCAGCGATTCTTCTTGATCCGGCAGAAAGAACCCGATCTGGCGCCTCAATGCGGCGACCGGGATCGTCGCGATGTTGTCGATGCTGACGACGCAGTCCTTTTCGAGTCCGTTGCGCACGCCGACCGGAACTTCGGTCGACAGGCCCCGGACGGTTCCTGTGATCGGTGCGACGGTAACTCTGGTGAGGTGAGGCCGCACGAGTTCCCGAGTCAGGACCAGAACCGGGCGGGCCTTGTCGAGCTGGGCAATGTGGATCGGTCTCAATCGATATCCAGTTCGAAGGTGGAGGCACGAGCGGCAAGCGCATCGAAGTCATCGTCTGCGCTGCCCTCCTCGGCGAGGATTCTTGCATCGCGGGCCGCGATCAGCCGGCGCTGCTCGCGTTGGAGCGCCTTGAGCACAAATGACGCGCGGCTCTCACTACGCCTCCGGTCGACTTCGTTGTCGATGAATTCGACGACGTCCTCGGGAAGGCGGACGGCGATCTGCTTGCTCACGCCTACGATGGTACCGATTTGGGATGCAGACTGCGACCACCGAGTTGCAGCCCATCAGGCGCCGAGAGTGGCACCGAGACGCCGACGCCGTCGTCCCGCCTTTCGCCGGCGCGGGTTGGCCCGCATGGTTGCGGTACACCAAGCCGGCCGCGGAATGCGGAAATACCCGCCCTCTGGCCGAGCGCTACAGGTCGAGGACGAAGCGCAGTGCCTGGTCGATTGCTTGCATTTGTTCTGGACCGGCCATTCCATGGCGGGATGACAGTCGCTCGACGGAGACCATCCGCAGTTGGTCACAGCGAGCGAAGGAAATGTGCTCCAGCCCGCTGCTGGCCGGGTCGAGTTCGACGTGGCTTCGCAGGCCGTAGCCGACGGTGGTTATCGGGACGACGACCACCAGGCCGGCCGGTCCGTTGTTGAGGATGTCGACCGATACAACCACCGCCGGGCGGCGAAAGGCCGGCTCGTGTCCGACCGGCCGGCCGAGATCGACGCGGTAGACCTCACCCCGCCAGATCAAGCCAGCGCGTCCCACTCGTGACGCTCGGCGAGGTATTGCTCCCAAAGTTCGGGATCGCTGCGCAGGCGCTGGTAGTCCCCGTTGAGCCCCCGCAGGAACTCCTGCCGCTCCAGGGCGTCGATGGCTGCGTGCACGACGTCGACGACGGCGATCTGGCGAGCCTTGGCCAGTGATTGCAGCCGCTCAGAATCGGCACGTCGAACTCGGACGGTTGTGGTTTCCGCTGCCATTTAACCGGCGTAGACGAACTGTAGACATCGCTTGCCGATTGTTCCCGTGCCGGTGCGGCGGCCTTTAGAGATCGAGGACGATGCGTAAAGCCGCGTCAACGCGGCGCAGTTCGGCGAAGCTCAGGAACCCGACACTCTCGCCGAGCCGGCTCGGGTCGACCGCGGCGGTTTGCTCGGCAAGCACCCGTGTTGTCACGCCGCCGATCTCCACCTCGGGCCGGAAGCTGGCGGCACGGGCCGACGTGGATGTCGGCGCAACCATCCAGGTCGACAGTGGAAGTTGATCCGACTGCACGACCACGGCATATCGGGAACCCGACTGCTCGTGACCGTGGCTCCCCCGCGGGGCCCGCAACCGAAAGACCTCACCACGCACGCAGTGTCTCCATATCGCGCAGCACCTGCATGGCCTCAGCGCGGTCGGACTCGTCTGCGGCAAGGCTTTCCGCCTCGGCGCGAATTGCCGCGCCGGCCTTCCGCCGTGCGGCTTCGATGAGGGCGGATCGTACGGCTGCGGACACGGCCGTACCGTCCTTGGTCAAGACCTCCAGAGCCTTCGCGGTGTCTTCGTCTGGCCGGAACGTAATCGTGTCACCCATGACAACAGCGTACGACGATTTGTAAGACAGACGATTTGTAAGACGATTGCCGCCCCCGCCTTGGTATCGCAATACTGCTCCACGGTCCCCTGGCAGAATCAGTTCATGCGAAATCTCTTGCGTCGTTCGACCATCGCCGTGCTGGCGGCCGCCCCCATCACTGTCATGTCGCTGTTCGGCACCGGTGTCGGCTCGGCAGAGCCGCTGAATTGCGTCGACGGTCAATTCTGGGATCCGATCACCAACACCTGCCAGACGCCGCGTCCGGCGGAGGATTGCGGGCCCGGTGAGTACTGGAACCCGTTGTCCAACGTGTGCCGGCCGCTGGGTCAGCTCTAGCCTCCCCTCCCCTCCACGGTGCGGGCGGCGGCGAACGGGACGGAATCGACTATCGCGGATCGCTCGGGTGCGCTTCAGTTCGTTCGGGTGTTGAACGGCGGCAACAAGTTCTTGAACATCGGGAAATGCTCCACGTTCAGCGTGGCCGGTTCGTAGCCCTTGACGTCCGCGGTCGCAGCGACCAGGTAGTCACCCAGGCCGATACCGGAATGGCTCCGCCCGTACTGGCGCATGAAGTCGCCGGCCCGTCGCGCGATGATCTCGGTGACCGGTTCGGCCCGAATAGATGCGAGCAATTGCCACACCTCGCGCCGCTGTGTGCTGCGCATTCCGCCCACCAGTTCGCTGATCGACACCACGCTGATCGCCAACGGACCGTCTCGCCGGGAGTCGAGGAGCCAATCGCGCGCCGCCGCTACCCCGCGGAGGTGGGCAATGAGGATGTCGGAGTCGATCAGAATCACGACGTACCGCGCCACATCCGCTCGAGGTGCTCCTCGCGGGTTCCCGGCCGACGGTCGGGTTCGTCTACATCGTGAACGTTGCGCAGAATCCCGAATGAATCCTCGATCCCCCGTAAGTCGGCAGTAAGGCTGTCATCGGCGTCGTTCAGGGCGCGATCCAATAGTTGGCGAATGAGCTCAGCGCGGGACACGCCCTGCTGATCGGCCAACCTGTCGAGGCTGGCCGTTTGTTTCTCGTCCAGGTAGATATTGGTGCGCCGCATACATCACAACGTACATCACTATAGGCTTGCGCGTTCTGATCACCGTCCATCACCGGCTGGCATCGAGCGAGCCCGCCATTCAGCGCCGTAGTGTGACCCCGGTCACTGTTCGTGTTAGCCTGGCGACTTACCGCTGGTCGCGTCGGCGATCCGAACGGGTTCCCGGGGGTGGTTGGGTGTCTGCGGCCCGTCATATCGGCCGAATCGGGGCGCTGGCGTTTGCGCTCGGGGCGGGTTTTTCGTGGGCTTCCGGAGTTGCTTCCGCAGACCTTTCCGACCCGTCTGACACGGGTCCGTCAAGTGTCGGCAGTTCGCTGCCCGGTCGGGCGCCGGCAACATCGGTACGCGGCCATTCCGCGGGGGCATCGGCCGATGTCAACCACTACCGCGGACCGCATCGGATTCGTGGAAACGTCGTGGTCGGCGTCCCGAACGCTGCGCCGAAAACTCCGGTCATGGACCTTGGACTCCCCGGGCCTTCGGCGCCGACCCCCAGGAGGGCGGGAGTGCCGCGGGGATCCGCCCCCGGCGACGGCTGGATTCGGGACATCGGAGCCGCACCGGCCGCCGCGGTGACCACAGCGGGTGGTGTCAGCGAGGTGATCGCGCCAGTTCGAGCCACGGCGGGTTCCGCCTCGACCGCAGCCGGTCCCCCGCCGTTCGGTGAGGTCATCCGCTACACGCTCTTCGGCAAACAGCCCACCGCGAGCCCGGTCCAGACGACCGGCCAATCGGCCGATGGCGTCGTCACCGGCGATCTCCAGGCCGGACCGATCGATGCCCTGCTGAGCTACGAGCTCACCGACCAACCGGCGCACGGCACGGTCGTGATCGACTCCGGTGGTGGGTACACGTACGCACCAGACCCTGAGTTCGCCCGGGCGGGCGGCACCGATCAGTTCAGCGTCACCATCGACGCCGGAAGCGCCTACCGGCTTTCCGGTCCGGCCGGGGTCGTCCAGACACTGCTCCACACCCTTGCCCAACTCATCGGACTGAGCGGTCCGGACAGCCTGGTGGTCATGGTCACCGCATCGGTGGCCGGAATCAATCGCCGGCCCACCGCTGTCGCCGACGCATTCACCACCAGCGAGGGTGTCCCGGTGACGGGCAACCTGCTGGCCAATGACACCGATCCCGACGCAGATCCGTTGACCGCCTCGCTGGAGGCCAACGCGACCCACGGCACCGTCACTCTCGACCGGGATGGCGGGTTCACCTACACCCCGGAGCAGAACTTCAGCGGCACCGACGGTTTCACCTACACCGTCTCCGACGGTATCGCCGTCAGCTCCGCCACGTTGGTCACCATCGCGGTCGCTCAGGCACCAGATCCCGATCCGCAACCCGAGCCCGATCCGGCCGGCGCAAACCTGTTGCAGAACCCGACGTTCGCCGATGGACTGAGCTCATGGTCCGCCTCCGGAGCCGTCTCGGTCGCCGATGACGGTGTCGCCCTCTCGGCGACAGCGACCGACGACGCGCGTATCACCCAACGGATAACCGGTCTCAAACCGCAGACGCTCTACACCCTGTCGGTGACCATGAGCACGACCGGTACGGAGCCCAGCGATGTGTGGGGGGTCTGGGGCGTCGTCGACGGTCCTCAACTCGACAAGACCGGATCCGCGCAATCGGCCTCGCCGACCGAACAGCGGCTCACCGTCTACACCGGTGCCGACTCGACGGCGGTCACGGTCTTCGTCGCCGCCGGCCGTAATTCGCCGGCGGGCGTTGTGCACGTCACCGACATCGTGTTCGTCGAAGGCAGTCTCGATCCGCCGGCGGTGGACCCGACCACCCCCGGCGCCTCGCCCCCGCCGCTGGTGACACTGCCCGGCATCGGTGAAAACCTCGTCGCCAACGGGGATTTCGACGCCGATGCCGGCAGCTGGGTGCTCGACCAGGCCGTGCGGCAGTCCGACGGCACGATCCGCATCGCCTCGACCCCGGACCAAACCGGTCGTATCGCTCAAGATCTGCCGATGCTTCTGGCGCCTGGCCGCGAGTACGTGCTGACCGCCCGCGCCCGCGTCGACGCCGGCGACGCCACCCTCACGGTATCCAGCCCGGACGGATCGCTGACCGCGTGGCAGCTCATCACCGACACCACCTGGCAGCCGGTCGAAATCGCTTTCACCACAACGGATTCCTGGACTCCGGTCAAGGTGGTCGCGGAGAACTGGAAGGGCGACGGCAACGCCCTCTACGTCGATGACATCACCATTCGTGCCAACGGAGACGAATGGCTGGATACCCCCAACCCCTACCCCAGTCCACAGCCTGAACTCTTCGACGACTTCGACAACGGGATCGACCCGCAGCGGTGGCTCATCGCCGACAAGGCCTGGGGCGGGGACAACGGCGGCGTGGTCCCCGCCAACGTCGCGGTCGCCGACGGGGTCGTGCACCTCAGCGCGCATGGCGATGACTACACCGGAGACGTCCTCGGCCACGGGGGACGCACCACCCGGGTCGGTGCCGTGATCGTCACCCGCGACTACTACGCATCGGGACGCTACGAGGTCCGCGCACGGGTGCCGCAGGTGCTCGGCGCGGCGACTGCCTTCTGGAGCTTCCACTACATCGAGTACTCCCCCACCCAGCCGGAGTACTGGACCGAGGCCAACCGGATCAGGAATTCCGAGATCGACTGGGAGTTCCCCACCGCCCGCGACGACGGGTCGCCGAACGACCCGGTCACTTTCGACCATGCGCGAGCCAACACCTGGGGCGGCGAGTTCGGCGGCGAGGGCGGCAACGTATCCCTTCGGCCCGATATCGGCGAGTTGGTTGCCGACGGTGAGTTTCACACCTACGCCTACGACTGGTGGGCCGGCGGCGACGGCGTCGCCCCGTACGTCGCCTGGTCCATCGACGGCGTCGAGGTGGCGCGCTACACCGGCGAACCGTTCGGCCAGGACAATGTTCCGCACCGCGCGTCGCGCTTCTGGATCGGAATCTGGTTCCCTGCGTCCGGATACCGCGATCAGGTCGGCTGGGCGGGCAATCCCGACTTCGACACGACGTCGTTGGACATCGATTGGGTCCGCATCACGCCGACCTACGCGCCGGCCGACACCTATGAACCCGAAACCTGGCCCAACGGCTTCTACGCCTCACCGGATCAGTACCCGGGTTGAGCCGTCAGGCCGGATCCCAGCGCACCGAGTCCACCAGCATCAACGCCGGAAACTTGGTGGAACCGTCCGGCGCTCCCGCCCACGGACCGCCCACGGCGAGATTCAGGATGACCTGCATCGGCCGGTTGTACACCCACGTTTCCCCTGGATCCAGGGAGTCCGGCGTCAGGGTCCCCAGCGTCTGATCGTCGACGCCGAAGGTGATCTCGTCCTTGAGGTGTCGGACCCAGTAGTCGTGGTAATCGGCGGACAGATCGGGCAGATTCGAGATGATCTGGGCCTGCTGTGTTCTGGTGCTGCCCGCAATGGGGCCGTGCAGAGTGGAGTAGAGGGTGGTGGTCGTGCTGGGCAGTTCCAGAACGTCGATCTCGCCGGACCGCGGCCACGCCGTGGTGTCCTCGTCGGCTCCCTTGAGCCAGAAAGCAGGCCAGAGTCCTTGTCCCTGAGGCACTTTGATCCGCGCGGTGATGGTGCCGTAGCCGTAGCTCATCTTGTTCTTCGACTCCACCCACCCGGAGGTGTAGCCGCTCCGGGTCTTATCCGCCTTGATGACAAGGTGTCCCTTACCGTCGAGGTAGGCGTTACTGGGTTTGTAGGTCTCGATACCGGGGTCCCAGCCTGAGCCGGTTTTCGTCGTCCAGACAGCGCTGTTGGGGGCCGACTTGGACTTGCCGAGGAATTCCTCGATGACGGGCCCCGACGATACGGTGAGCTTGTCGAGGTACAGGGCGCCAGCGGATGTGGCGTTGGACGATGAGACGGCGAGCAGGTGGGAACCGGACGAGATGACGCCGGTGATCGTGTAGTCCGACCAGTTCGTCGAACTGACGACCACCGTCGTGATCGGCACCCCGTCGATCGACAGAGTCATATCGGGGGCACCTGAACCGGCCTTGGCCCGGATGGTCAGTGCCGTCGAATCCGTCAAGATCACTGTTGCGGATACCGTTGCGCTGCCGGTCAGGGCGAGTGCGTATCCACCCGAGGCGTTGCGGTCGAGGACGGCCCGGCCGGCGTTCGACGGCGTGAGACTCATCGACTCGAACTCGGCGGCGGTAGTCCCCGTCGTGGTGGCACCGGTGGTGGTGGCCGCTCGGGCGGCCGCTCCACGGGGAACCCGGGTCGTGGAATCGGTTTCGCGACGGGCAGCCCCCGCCATCAGGGCCACGGCGGCATCGGCGGCCACCCCGGATGTGTTGCCTGAAAGGGCCTCGGACAGCGACGCGGCGAAATTGTTGACCCGCTTCTGCTGGAACACGCCGGCGGCGGGACCCGGCAGGATCGTGGCTGTAGCGGCGGCCTGCGCGACGGTCATCGTCGGGGCCGCGGACCCTGCCATGCCCGGCGCCGGCACCGCTGTGCCGGATTGTGCTCGCTCCATGGTCGCGGCGGACGGTGGCGGCGCGGCAAGCAATGCCGCGGGAGGCACGACGGGTGTCTCGGGAAGATCGACGAGGACAGTGCTCGCGCGGGCGATCGCCGCCGGCGCCGAGCGCCGAGTCTCAGCGGCCTTCGGCTCCGCCGCCGAGGCTGCCCGCGGAACGTTGCCGACACCGCTCAGGCTTGTCGGGGCCGCCGTCCGCGACGGCCTTCGGGGCCCGGCGCTGACCGACTGCGAGGTGGATGTGCGCGGGGCCCCCGCCGATGAGGTGCCCGAGTCCCCGGCGTCGGCCGAGGCGATACAGGCTCCGCAGAACCCCGTGGCCATCGCCGTCCCTATCCCCAGTGCAACGCCTAGCGCCCCGACTCTGCCGACGTAGACGCCTGCAGGCCGCGGATGGTGGAAACCCAAATGGACGTGATGGCCCAGGTGAAAGTGACGATGGGAATGCCAGTGCATCGCGGTCATCTCCCTCGTTCGGGCCGCTGCGCGGTTCGCGACCTTCATCATGGCACTTCCGCAGCTCATCGGTAACCTCCCCGATGCCGCCGCCAGCGGCATGTAGCGTGGCCGCCGTGAATCACTCTCGCGTCGTGCTCGCGGCCTGCGCCGCCTCGCTTGCCCTGTCACTTGCCGCGTGCGGCTCCGATAAGGACTCCACATCGGTAAGCCAGTCACCCTTGCAGAAAGCCTCCACCGAGACCGCTTCACCGGCCAGCGCCTGCCCCACTGCCGCGCCGGCGGGAGACACCGCAGCCGAGTGGATGCTGGACGGCGCGACCGGCAGCGTTGCTGTCGCGGGCTCCACCGACTCCGCCGCTCCCATGGTGAAGGTCACCGAACCCTTCAGCGTCACCGAGACACAGGTCAAGACGCTGAAGGCCGGCGACGGGCCGGTCGTGGCCCCCACTGCGACGGTGTCGGTCTGCTACATGGGCGTCGACGGCCGCGACGGACACGTCTTCGACAGCAGCTACGAGCGCGGAGCTCCGGTCGACTTCCCGCTCGACGGGGTGGTGCCCGGCTTCCAGAAGGCCATCGCCGGTCAGAAGGTCGGGTCCACCGTTGCGGTGGCCATGACCTCCGCCGACGGCTATCCCAATGGGCAGCCGCGCGCCGGCATCGAGCCGGGCGACACCTTGGTTTTCGCGATCAAGATCCTCGACGCCTCGTAGCGGCACCGCGGCGGTCCCGAAGCGGCCGACAACATCCGGCTGTTCTGTTAGGTTCGCCACAGTTGCCGATGGAGTCAGGGGGATGTTCCTTGAGCACTGCAGGTGAGCGCGCGGCGCAGTTGGCCCTGGTATCGCGTCTTAAGACCATTTTTCCCGAAGTGCCCGAGTGGCCCACCCCCGACGAGATCACCCACGCGCACTGGCTCGCCTACCTGAAGACCAGCCACGATGTCGGCGGCGAACTGGACTTCCCGCACCTGTACGAGAACAAACAGGAAGAGCAGTGGGAGTTGATGACCTACGTGCTCTGCGAGGTTCTCGGCTGGGGCGGCGTCTGGGTGTCCGAGGAGCGCCGCCGCTTGGGCAACGTCGATGTGGGCCGGGCGATCTACCTCGGTCTGCCGTACTACAGCCGATGGTTGTGGTCGGTCGGACGCGTGCTGATCGAGAAGAAGTACATCACCTGGGGTGAGTTGACCGACCGGCTCGCCGAGGTGCAGCAGCGTTACGCGGGAGGTCTTGGCGGCCAGTACCCCGAAGCCGCGCCCAAGTGCGTGGGTGACCCGTCAAAGGTCAAGCGCAACAAGCACATCGTCGAGGCGATGGGTAAGGGTGATCCGGACCGCTTCGCCGGACAGGCCGGCGAAGCGCGCTTCAAAGCCGGCGATCGTGTGCGGGTCAGGGAACTGCCGGCGATGTTCTACACCCGCACGCCCGAGTACTGTCGCGGCGCCGAGGGGGTCATCGCCGAGGTCGCCTACGAGACCCCGGCTCCCGAGGACGAGACCTGGGATCGCGAGGACGCCCCGCCGGAGTGGATGTACATCGTGCGGTTCAACCAGTCCGAACTCTGGGACGCCTATACCGGCCCCTCCACCGACACCCTGCAGACCGAGATCCCCGAGCGCTGGCTCCAGGCCGTCTGACTCCCCGAAAGGAACAGCACCCGACGATGTCTGATCACGGACATGACCACAGCATCGACGGCGACCACATCCGTACCGTCAAGCCGATGGTCGATGAGATCACCGACTTCGAGGTTCTCGAGATCGCACTGCGGGAGTTGTGCATCGAGAAAGGCCTTTTCACCGCCGAGCAACACCGGGTGTTCACCGAGTACGCCGAGCAGATCGGCCCCACCCCGGCGGCACGGTTGGTCGCCAAGGCGTGGCTGGACCCGGCGTTCAAGCAGCTGGCCGTGGCCGATGCGGTGGCCGCCTCCAAGGAGGTCGGGGTCGACTGGCTCGATCCGACCGGCTTCGGCACTCCGAGCGACTTCACCGCGTTCAAGATCCTCGAGGACACCCCGACGTTGCACCATGTGATCGTCTGCGCGCTGTGCTCCTGCTATCCGCGCCCGATCCTGGGCAACTCCCCCGAGTGGTACCGCACGCCGAACTACCGGCGCCGGATCGTGCGTTGGCCCCGGCAGGTGCTCGCCGAGTTCGGTCTGCAACTACCCGAGGGGGTCGAGGTCCGCGTGGAGGACTCCAACCAGAAGCACCGCTTCATGGTCATGCCGATGCGGCCGGAGGGCACCGAGGGTTGGACCGAGGACCAGTTGGCCGAGATCATCACCCGCGACTGTCTGATCGGGGTGGCACTGCCCAAGCCGGGGGTGACGACGAACGTGACTCCGCTCGTCCGTCCGGCCGTCCGCCCGATCGACGAATGACCGGCGCAGACGACATCGCAGACGGGGATTTCTCCGTCCTCGACGAGATCGCCGAGCGCCGTCAGACCTGGCCTGTCATGGCTGCGAAGTACGGCGTGGAGAATCCGTTGCCGCCGTGGAAGACCAGCCTCGATGGCCTCTGCGACGTGCTGGACACAAGCTGCGCGACGGGTGCGCGGGTGGACTTCACGTTCCAGCAGCGCCGCGACGAGGAGGACGAACTCTCGGCCACCCGGTACGCCGATCTGCCGTTCCCGGAGAATCAGTTGGTGGCCCTGGCGCACTCCTTGCTGGCTCGCGGGGTGATCAGCGAGGAGGATCTTCGGCAGCGGTTGGCGGTCATTCGGGCGCGGCTGGAAGCGGAATAGACCCGGTCCCTAGACCGCCCGTCGGGCCGCGAAGTTCCCGTGAAAGCCCTGCGGTACGTGCTGATCCAACTGGGCCGTGGCCACCGGACCCCGGGCCAGGTCGGTGGCGTCGAGGATCACCAGGCGCGAGGCGTGCCGATCGGCCTGGTACTCGACCGACAGCAGCCATCCGTCGTCCTCCTCGATCGCGCCCGGCCGGGGTGCGAACACCGGTTCACAGAAGCTGTTCCCCAGCGTTGCAGCGGTATGGGTGGTCTCGGAGTTGTCGGACAGGTCGAGTTTGGTAATCCCGTCGAAGAGTGTCCCGAGGTTCTGCTTGGTGTTGACGTAGGCGTAGCGATGCGGCCGGCCCTCCCGATCGGGGTGATGACGCGGGAACTCGCAGGCCGTATCGCTGAGCCGCTCCCGGACGACCCTTCCCCCGGCGGTGATGCGGAACCGGGTGAATTCCGAGGACACCCGGTCCATCGGGCTGGTTCTGAACCGGGCGATGCAGTCCAGCAGGTCACCGTTGTCGTAGGTGATCGCATCGACGACGATGTCGCCACGGTCGTCATAGGCATTACTGAGATGGAACTGCAGAACGGCCTCGTGCTCGATCCGGCGGATCTTGCCGCCGTCACGCGGAATCAGCACGAAGGAACTGCCCCGCTCCGGGCGGTAGGTCATCCCGTCGCCGAAAGACTTGAGCCCCAGCGCGATCGGGATGCCGTCGGGGATGATGGGCGATACCAGGAACACCAGATGGCGCTCGGTGATCGCGAAGTCGTGCACCATCGCCACGTACGGCAGCGAGGCCGACCGGTAGTGCCTGAGCTTGCCGTGCCGGTCGGTCCGGTACACCCGCAGATGCGGTGTGGGAACGAACTCCACGCCGAAGTTGAACATCTCACCGCTGCTCGGACACAGACACGGGTGCGCCGAATAGGTTCCGGCCCAGTGCAGTTCGCCGGAGAACCGGCGTATCCCGAGCGTCTCCAGGGTTTCCGGGTCGACCTCGTGCGGTGGGCCGCCCTCCCACAACGCATAGAGGTGGCCGGCGTGCTCGACGACGTTGGTGTTGGCAAGGTTCGGTGGGAAACTGCCGATATTGGCCAGCCAGCCGCCGGCCGCATCGGTGCCGAGATGACGGGTCGTTCCGCGACCGCGGAAGTGTGGGGTCCGCACATAGCGGTTGCGGTAGCGGACCTCGCCCGACTGGATGCGGAACGCCGAGATCATGCCGTCGCCGTCGAACAGATGGTGCAGGGGGCGGCCGGTGTGGTCCTCCCAGCGTCCCGGTCCGTTGCGGTAGAGGGTTCCGGTCAGGCCCTCGGGGAGCTCGCCCTCGACGGGGGCGGTGTAGTCACCGTGTTCGATGCGCTGGGCCTCGCTGGCGCCCAGGCTGCGCAGGTCTGCCGGCGGCATCGAGGCCAGCCGGGCGCTCGCAGCAGTCCTTTCAGAGGTGTCCAGGGAGTCCAGGTAGGCCCGCAGGCCCGGCAGACCGGACATGTCGGGAAGGACGGCGGCGCGCGATTGCTGGTTCACCGGTGGTCCCTCTGCCGCCGGCTAGCGGCGCACCCTCGTCCCGGCCGTGCCGGCCACGATCTGGTCGATGTCGGCCAGCGAACCGATGACCGCCTCATTGCCGGTCTTGGTGGCGAACTCGCATGCCGCGGCCACCTTCGGCCCCATCGAACCGGCGGGCAGATTCATCCCGACCACCTCATCGACGGTGACCGAACCGAGTTTCACCTGATCCGGTGTGCCCCAGCCGGTGTAGACGCCGTCGACGTCGGTGGCGATGACGAGCAGGTCGGCGCCGAGTTCCTCGGCCAGCAGCGAGGCCGCGAGATCCTTGTCGATCACCACCTCGACCCCGTGTAACTTTCCGTCCTCGCCGTACATCGTCGGGATGCCGCCGCCGCCGGCGCAGACGACGATGCACCCCTGGTCGACCAGAGCGCGGATCGGACGGATCTCGAAGATCCGTTTCGGCCGCGGGCTGGGCACCACCCGGCGGAACTTGTCGCCGTCGGGGGCAATGGACCAGCCGTTCTCCGCGGCGAGTTTCTCCGCGGTCTCCTTGTCGTATACCGGGCCGATCGGCTTGGTCGGGTTGTCGAAGGCCGGATCGCTCGGATCGACCTCGATCATCGTCAGCAGCGTGGCGAACGGCTGTTCGGCCGGCAGGATGTTTCCCAGTTCCTGTTCGATCACATAGCCGATCATCGCCTCGGTCTCCGCGCCCAGAACATCGAGCGGATACGGGTCCACCGCCGTATAGGCCGCGCTCTGCAAAGCCAGCAGCCCCACCTGGGGGCCGTTGCCGTGCGCGATGACGATCTCGTTGCCCGGTGCCACCGCCGCGATACGTTCGGCGGCCAGGCGGATGTTCGCCCGTTGGTTCTCCGCCGTCATCGGCTGGCCCCGCTGCAGCAGCGCGTTACCGCCCAGCGCAATCACGATCCTCATGCCTACCCCGCTATGCCAGCGAGGAGACGAGGACGGCCTTGATCGTGTGCATCCGATTCTCGGCCTGCTCGAAGCAGATGTTGATCGGGCTCTCGAACACGTCGTCGGTCACTTCGATGCCGTTCTTCAGCTCCGGGTACTGCGCGGCGATCTTCGCGCCGACCTTGGTCTCGGAGTTGTGGAAGGCAGGCAGGCAGTGCATGAAGCGCACCCGCGGATTATCCGCCGCCGCAACGAGTTCGGCGTTCACCTGGTAGGGCATCAGCAACTTGATGCGTTCGCCCCAGCTCTCGATCGGCTCACCCATCGACACCCAGACGTCGGTGTGGATGAAGTCCACTCCCTTGACGCCCTTCTCGACGTCGTCGGTGATGGTGATGCGTGCCCCGGACTGCTTGGCGAAACCTTCGCACATTGTGACCAGGTCGGCGGTGGGCTGTAGCTCCTTGGGCGCGAGGATCCGCACGTCCATGCCCAGCTTCGAACCGACCAGCAGCAGCGAATTGCCCATGTTGTTGCGGCCGTCTCCGACGAAGACGTAGGAGATCTCGTGCAAAGGCTTGGAGCAGTGCTCGGTCATGGTGAGGACATCGGCAAGCATCTGGGTCGGGTGATATTCGTCGGTCAGGCCGTTGAAGACCGGAACGCCGGCGTATTTGGCGAGTTCGTCGACGATCTCCTGCCCGGCGCCGCGGTACTCGATGGCGTCATACATCCGGCCGAGCACCCGCGCGGTGTCCTTCATCGACTCCTTGTGGCCGATCTGGGACGAGGTCGGGTCGATGTAGGTGACGTGCGCGCCCTCGTCATAGGCGGCGACCTCGAACGCACAGCGGGTGCGGGTCGAGGTCTTCTCGAAGATCAGCGCGATGTTCTTGCCGGCCAGGCTGTGCCGGATGGCGCCGGAGTACTTGGCGCGCTTGAGGTCCCGCGCCAGATCGAGCAGATAGATCAAGTCCCGCTCGCTGTGATGGACAAGGCTGAGCAGGTCGCGGTTCTGCAGGTTGAACGGCATGTCTGAAATCTCCTCGGTTGGTCGGCGTGCAGTGGAATCAGTAGGCGGGGTCACGCAGGATCGGGCAGGTCATGCACCGGCCGCCGCCGCGGCCTCGGCCGAGCTCGCTCGCGTCGATGGTGATGACCTCGATGCCGGCCTTGCGCAGTGCGGTGTTGGTCCCTGTGTTGCGGTCGTAGCCGACGACCACACCGGGTTCCAGGGCGACGACGTTATTGGCGTCGTCCCATTGCTCACGCTGGATTCCGTAGACGTCGCCGGCGGTCTCCACGACCGTGAAGGTCACCCCGAGTGCCTCGCCGACGACGTCCACCAGTCCCTTGTCCTCGACCCGGATGTCCATACCGACCGGGGACTTGTCGTCGGGCCGCAAGCTGATCGCGCGGGCGTGGTCGATGACCGGCGCGAAGGCGGTCAGGACGTCGGTGTTACAGAAGGTGAAGACCGTGTCAAGGTGCATGGCCGCCCGTGACCGCGGTAGCACGGCGATGATGACCCGTTCGGCGGCGCCGGCCTTGAACAGATTCCGCGCGACTTCGACGATGCCCTGACGCGACGAGCGCTCCCCCATGCCGATCAGCACGGTTCCCTTGCCGAGCGGCATGACGTCGCCGCCCTCCAGGGTCATGGCGCCGTAGTCGTGCGGTTCGCCGTCGGGGTCACCGAGCCAGACGTCGTAGGTTTCGCCGGCGAAGGCCGGATGGAACTTGTAGACCGCGGTGGTGATCAGCGTTTCCTGGCGGCGGGCCGGCCAGAACATCGGGTTCAGCGTGACACCTTTGAAGATCCAGGACGAGTTGTCTCGCATGAACTGCGTGTTGGGCAGCGGCTTGATGACGAAGCCGGTCTTGCTGGTCTCACCGAAGGACGTGGTGAACGGGCCGGCAACCTCTTTGGGCACCTCGTGGAACGGGATTCCGCCGAGTAGCAGTTCGGCCAGGGTGTCGGCCGGCATCTCGTCGAGCCACGGCCGGACTTCCCTGGCGATGCCCATTCCGACCTGATTCGGAACGATCTTGCGGTCCAGCAACCACTTTCGGGCCTCCGGACTGCCCATGATCTCTTCGAGCACCACGTTGAGTTGTAGTACCTCGACGCCGTGATCCTCCATCTTGGAGACGAAGTCGAAGTGGTCGCGTTTGGCCTGCTGCACCCACAGCAGATCGTCATAGAGCAGTTCGTCGGCGGTGTCCGGGGTGAGGCGTTGATGGGCCAGGCCGGGTGGGCACACCAGCACCCGCCGCAGCTTTCCGATCTCCGAATACACCCCGACCCGGGGTTCCGTACCTGACATGGTCTGCCCTTTCTCCATCCGGAGGTTGTGTTTGTGCCCGGACCTCATCCGATGGCCAATTGACCGTTGACGATCAGCACGACGGCGAGAACCGATGCCGCCGCGACGACGGCGAAGATGATCCATTCGGCCTTGGTGAACACCGGCAGGCCGTGCTGCTTTCGCGCCCAGACGAACAGCGCCGTGCCGATGAAATAGAACAACGCACCCGTCAGCAGGTACTCGGTGCCACCGGCGTAGACCAGCCAGATGGCGTAAACCAATCCGACGGCACCGATGATGAGATCGCGCGTACGCCCCTGACCGGACTCATAGGTCTCCCCCTTGACCGCCAGCAGCACTTGGTAGGCCGCCGACCACAGGTACGGCAGCAGGATCAGCGAGGTCGCCAGCAGCACCAGGCTCAGATAGGTGCTTTCGTTGGCCAGCGTCCACAACAGCATCAGCTGGATGCAGCCGTTGGTCAGCCACAGCGCCCACACCGGCGAGTGGCGGGAGTTCTCCCGGCCCAACTGCTCGGGCATCACCGCGTCGAGCGCGGGGATCTGAAGGATCTCGGCACACAGCAGCACCCAGGCGATCAGCGCACCGAGCAGCGAGATGATCAGACCGATCGAGATGAAGGTGGCGCCCCACGCGCCGACCTGATGTTCCAGCAGACCGGCCATCGACGGGTCGGGAAGGTCGGCGATCTCGGCCTGCGCCATCAGCCCGTAGGACAGGAAATTGACCAGCAGCAGCAACGCCAGCACGCCCACGAAGCCCAGCACGGTGGCACGGCCGACATCCTTGCGGTTGGCCGCCCGCTTGGAGTAGACGGCCGCACCCTCGATGCCGATGAAGACCCAGACGGTCACCAGCATCATGTTCTTGACCTGATGCATGGTGGAGCCCAACGGCTCCCCGTCCACGGTGGTGGCCTTGCCCCAGAAGTCCGCCGAGAACAGGCCGGCCTTGAAGCCCACGATCGCGATCGCGATGAAGGTCAGGATGGGTACGACCTTGGCGATGGTGACGACGGTGTTGACGAACGCCGCCGTATGCACACCACGGAGGGTCATCGCGTGAACGATCCACAGCAGGATCGAGGCCCCGAGGATCGCCGGCAGGGTCGCCCCACCCTCGAACGCGGGGAAGAAAGTTCCCAGAGTGGCGAACAGCAGCACGAGATAGGCGACGTTGCCCATCCAGGCCGATGCCCAGTAGCCGAACGCCGAGGTGAAGCCGATGTAGTTGCCGAAGCCGGCCCGCGCGTACCCGTACACGCCGCCGTCGACGTCCGGCTTGCGCTCGGCGAGGGTCTGGAACACGAAGGCCAGCATCAGCATTCCGACGCCGGTGATGGCCCAGCCGATCAGCAGAGGTCCGGGCGCGGCACTGCCGGCCATCTGAGACGGCAGCGCGAAGATGCCGCTGCCGATCATCGAACCGACCACGATCGCGGTGAGCGCGGCGAGGCCCAGCCCGGGTCGGGTGGCGGCGGGCTTCGACGGCGGTGCCGTGATATCCGCTGCGGACATGCGTTACCTCCGGTACCGGCGCGAGCGCTTTCCTGCAAGCTAACGACTTCCGGTCACCCGCGTTACGGGATCGGCGAGAATCGGTTCGGTCGTTGCGCACCGACGCCCTCGTCGCAACACTGGTGACTGATGACCTCCCGACTCGGCGCCGCGCACCACGGGCTGCCCGCCCGCGAGGTGGTGCTGCTGCTGGGCAGCGATCCGCAGCGCGGGCTGTCCGACGACGAGGCCGCCGATCGGCTCAAGACGTTCGGCCCCAACGCCCTGCCCGCGATCCGCGGTGCGGGGTTGCTGATCCGGATCCTGCGGCAGTTCCACCATCCGCTGATCTACGTGCTGCTGGTGGCCGGCGTGATCACCGCCGCGCTCGGTGAGTTCATCGACTCCACGGTGATCTTCGCCGTGGTGCTGGTCAACGCGGTCGTCGGGTTCATTCAGGAGTCCCGGGCCGAGGCGGCGCTGGAGGGCCTGCGCTCGATGGTCCGAACCGATGCCAAGGTGGTGCGCGACGGCCGGGATCGGATCCTGCCCTCCGAGGAACTCGTCCCCGGTGACCTCGTGCTGCTGGAGGCCGGCGACAAGGTCCCGGCCGATCTGAGACTCGTGCGCGACGCCGAGTTCGCCGTCAACGAGTCCGCGCTCACCGGGGAGTCCGAACCCGTCCACAAGGACGAGGCCGTCGTCGCCCGCGACAGTGTTGTGGCCGACCGATCCAACATCGCCTACTCCGGGACGCTGGTGACATCGGGTTCGGCGGCCGGGATCGTGGTGGCGACCGGTGCAGAGACCGAACTCGGAGCGATTCACCGCCTCGTCGGGGCCGCCGAGGTGCTGGCGACACCGCTGACGGCCAAGCTCGCCCGGTTCAGCGAGATCCTGACCGTCGCCATCCTCGGGCTTGCGGCCCTGACCTTCGCCGCGGGCCTGCTGCGTCGCCAGGACGCCGTCGAAACGTTCACCGCGGCGATCGCGCTGGCGGTCGGGGCGATCCCGGAAGGGCTGCCGGCCGCAGTCACCATCACGTTGGCCATCGGCGTCTCCCGGATGGCCAGGCGCCGCGCGGTGATCCGGCGGTTACCCGCCGTCGAGACCCTCGGCGGGACCACCGTCATCTGCACCGACAAGACCGGAACTCTGACCGAGAACCAGATGACGGTGCGGGCGATCTGGACTCCGGCCGGGGTGGTCGATGTCAGCGGCACGGGCTACCGCCCCGATGGCACGTTGACCGGCTCGTCGCCGGCGGACAACGCCGCACTGCGCTGGTCTCTGGTGGCCGGGGTGTGCTGTAACGACGCCTCCCTGACGCAGGAGGAGGAAGCGTCTGAAGGAGAGGGCCAGTCCCGTTGGGAGGTCCTCGGGGATCCCACGGAGGGAGCCTTGCTGGTGGTGGCCGCCAAGGCTGGTCTGCACCGGCAGGACCTGGCCGCAACCCTGCCGCGGAGGGGGGTCGTCCCGTTCAGTTCCGAGCGGCAGTTCATGGCAACCCTGCACCGCGATCCCGACGGCGGGCATGTGATTCTGGTCAAGGGCGCGGTCGAGCGCGTTCTGGGCCGGTGTTCGGCCCAGCTCCGGGCCGACGGCGAGGCCGAGCCCGTGGACCACGACGGTGTGCTGGCCGCCGCGGCGTCGCTGAGCGCCCGGGGTCTGCGGGTGCTGGCCACGGCGGTCCGCACCGGGGCGGATCCCCAGCGGTTCGGGGCCGACTCGCTGGAAGATCTGACGTTGACGGGATTGCAGGCGATGCTCGATCCCCCGCGTGCGACGGCGGCCGCCGCGGTTGCGGCCTGCCGAACGGCGGGTATCGCGGTGAAGATGATCACCGGCGACCACGCCGGCACGGCCGCGTCGATCGCCGCCCGGGTGGGTGTGCTCACCGAGGGGGAACGCCGACCCGCTTCGGTACTGACCGGCGTCGAGTTGAGCGAGTTGGGCGAGGAGGAACTCCCCCGCGCCGCCGACGGCGCCAGTGTCTTCGCCCGGGTGTCCCCTGAGCAGAAGCTGCGTCTGGTCAAAGCCCTCCAGGACCGGGGGCATGTTGTCGCGATGACCGGCGACGGTGTCAACGACGCACCGGCGTTGCAGCAGGCCAACATCGGTGTGGCCATGGGTCGAGGTGGCACCGAGGTGGCCAAGGATGCCGCGGACATGGTGCTGACCGACGACGACTTCGCCACCATCGAAGCCGCCGTCGAGGAGGGCCGGGGCGTCTTCGACAACCTCACCAAGTTCATCACCTGGACACTTCCCACCAACCTCGGCGAGGGGCTGGTGATCCTCGTCGCGATCGCCATGGGTGTGGCCCTACCGATCCTGCCGACCCAGATCCTCTGGATCAACATGACCACCGCTGTCGCGCTCGGCCTGATGCTGGCCTTCGAGCCGAAGGAGGCCGGCATCATGAGCCGGCCGCCACGCGATCCGGCGCAGCCGTTGCTGACCCGGGCACTGATGGTCAGGATCCTGCTGGTGTCGACGATGCTCGTCGCCAGCGCCTGGTGGCTCTTCGAGTGGGAGTTGAACAAGGGCGCGGAACTGGCCGAGGCGCGTACCGCCGCGCTCAACCTCTTCGTCGTCGTCGAGGCGTTCTACCTTTTCAGCTGCCGGTCGCTGACCCGTTCGGTATGGCGGATCGGGTTCTTTTCCAACCGGTGGATCATCCTCGGCGTGTCGGTGCAGGCGATCGCCCAGTTGGCCATCACCTACCTGCCGGTGATGAACACCCTCTTCGGCACCGCGCCGATCGGACTGCCTGCGTGGTCGCGCGTCTTCGCGATCGCGTTCGGTGTGAGCGTCGTGGTGGGGATCGACAAGTGGCTGCGCCGGCCCCGGGCGGATCGGGCCTGAAGCTATTGCGGGCGGGTGCCGACCTCCAGGCCGGCCAGTTCGGAGGTTCCGTCGAACAGCAGCCGGCCGGAGCGCCGGACCGTGCAGCGCAACCTGCCGCCGAGATGCTCGAAGTCGGTGTCGATATTGCGGCGCTCACCGGGCAGCGGTACCGGCAGCACATGCGGCGGTATGTGCCTGCCGTCGCCGGTGAGTTCGATCTCGTAACGGGGCGAACGCCCGCGGATCATCCACTGGTCGTCGCCGATCTGCGAGCGCACCGGCACGGGCGGCGTCATCCTGATGACGGTGCCGCCCACCCGGACCACCACGCCGTTGACGTCACGGGCGATCGGCCCGAGTGACAACAGGCCCCCGGAGAAGGCGACACAGACATCGTCGGTGCCGAAGTCATGTGCCTGCCCCCACCACCACCGCAGCGGGAATCCGGCACCCCAGTTACGTTCCGCGTAGAGCTTCGCGCCGTCGAAGGTCCAGCTTTCACCGCCGTATTCGACGGTGCCGCTGGCTCTTCCGCCCAGGCAGTAGGGATGCCAGTACTGGTTGAGGAACGGGATCGCCGAGAACACCCCGCCTCCGCCGAAAGCTTTGGGCCAGGCAAGCTGTTCGCTGATCCGCATGTCCAGGCTCAGATCCCCGAGCCGGAAACGCACCCGATCGGTCCCGACCGTGAAGCCTTCCGTGTCATCGCCCGCTGTGACGGCGAACGGCGCAGGGCGGGACTGCGCCCCGTCCAGCGCGGCGGCGCGGACCACCTGTCCCGGATGGACCGCCACGGCGGCGGTCGACCAGTCACCCTCTCGGTGGCGGTTGACACTGCACAGGGCGACGACGGCCCGGCCGCTGGCCTCGTCGGAGACCCGCCAGAACCAGCCCTCCATCTCGGTTCCGTGTGATGGCAAGGGGTTTCCGAACGGAACGTCGGCGCCGGTGCGGCGGTAGAGCTCGACCAGGCGGGTGAGCATCAACGCCTCACCCTGCCCTGCAGCGTTCCTTCGAGATAGGCACTGCGGCAGGCCCGGCGCGCCAGCTTTCCGCTGGTGGTCCGGGGAATAGCGCCCGCCGGAACCAGGATGACCTCCGCGGGGCGGACGCCGTGACGCCGGCCCACCGCGGCGCGGATCTCCTCGATGGCCGGCTGCGGGTCCGACCGGGTCGTTCCCGGCGCGCGTTCGGCGACGATCACCAGATCCGGTGCGGTGAACGCGGTGACGTAGCCGCGGCGCACCAGCGGCGAGGCGTCGGCGACGGTGATCTCGACGTCCCGCGGGTATAGCGTGCGGCCCTCGACGTTCATCAGATCCACGATGCGTCCGGTGACGTATAACTCCCCGTCGACGAACATGCCCAGGTCGCCGGTGCGCAACCAGTCGGCGTCCGGCGCCACCCCCTCGGCGCGGCTTGACTCAGGCAGCCGCGCGGCCAGCCGGGCCCCGAACGCCAGCCTGCTCTGTTCGGGTTGTCCCCAGTAGCCGCGCCCGACGTTGTCGCCGTGCAGCCAGAATTCACCCACTGAGCCGTCGGGCAGTTCCTCGGCGGTGTCCGGGTTGACGACCACCGCCCGAAGGCTTCGCGCCACGACACCGCAGGACACGTGGGCGACGGCGCCCGGGGCGTCGGGGCTGACTTTCACCGCATGTCCTTCGGCGAGTCGCTCACCGTCGAAGTAGGCAGCCTGGGCATGCGCTCCGGGGGTGATGTTGGCGATGAACAGGGTGGCTTCGGCGATGCCGTAGGAGGGCTTGATCGCGGTGGCGGGCAGGCCGTAGGGGCCGAAGACGTCGTTGAACTGGTCGATCGCGGCCATGCTGACCGGCTCCGAACCGATGATCATCACGACGTTGGACAGGTCGATGTCCTCCCCCGGAGCGGGCTTGCCACGCTGGGCGGCCCACTCGTAGGCGAAATTCGGTGCCGCGGTCACCACACGGCCCTCCTTCGACGCGTCCGAGAGCGCCCTGATCCAGCGGTGCGGCCGACGCACGAAGGCTGTGGGTGACATCAGCGTCGAGTGCCCCCCGTATGTCGCCGGAAACCCGATCATCGACAGACCCATGTCGTGGTAGAGCGGTAACCAGCTGACGCCGTGGGTGTTTCGGTTCAGAAGGTCGATGGACAGGATCATCTGCGCGAGATTGGTCACGAATGCCCGATGGGTGATCTCGATACCGATCGGTGCCCGGGTGGCCCCCGAGGTGTACTGCAGATGGGAGACGTCGTCCATCGCGATGTCGACGGGGGTGAACTCCTCGCTGGCCGAATCGGGAATCTCGTCGACGACGACAAGCGGCGGAGTGGGCCCGGGCAGCTTTCGCAGAAAGCCCTCGACCGCCTCGGTGGCGGACCGGGTGGTCAACAAGACCGCCGGCGCGGCGTCGGCGAGGGCGACCTCGAGCCGCTCGGCGTGGCCGGGCAGTTCCGGCGCGAACAGCGGAACCGCGATGGTGCCGGCTTTGAGCGCGGCGAAGAACGAGGCGACGTAGTCCAGGCCCTGGGGAGCCAGAATCGCCACCCGCGCACCGTGTCCCACGCTCTGCTGGATTCGCGGTCCCACGCTCTGCTGGATTCGCGCGGCGATGGCGCGGATGCGCACATCGAGCTGGGTCCAGGTGATCTCGGCGACTTGGCCCTCGGAGCGGGCGAAATCCAGGAACCGGTAGGCGACCGTCTCTCCGACGTTGGCGACGTTGCGGTCGATCAGTGAAACCAGGGTGGTGTGGGGCGGCAGAGCGATCTCGCCGTCGGCGTCCACACAGTCTTCGATGTTCAGCAGGCCCTCCGGGGCGTCGAAGTCCTGCCCCCGGGCCCGCTCCATGACGAGCAGTCTAGGCGCGGGGGCTATCGTGGGCCGGTCCCCACCGCCTCAGTCGCTGGAGAAATATGCCGAGCTGGATCGCCCGACTGGTGGAGTTGCGGCAGGGCGGTCCCGGCACCAGCAGTTTCCGGACGTCGAATGCGCTGGGGGCCGGGCCCCGACTCTTCGGCGGCTTGATCGCGGCTCAGGCGCTGGCCGCCGCCGGGGCCACGGTTGATCCCACCCGGCTACCCCAGTCGCTGCACGCCTACTTCATCAGAGGAGGCCGGGTCGGTGTCGACGTCGACTACGACGTCGAGATGACCCGCGACGGCCGTTCCTTCGCCACCCGGCGGGTGACGGCCGGCCAGCAGGGCGTGCCGATCTTCGAGATGCTGGCTTCCTTTCACCGGCCGGAGGAAACCCTGGACTGGCACCGCCCCGCCCGTCCGCGGCTGCCGCTGGCCGAGGCAACCACCGTCGTAACGCCCCCGGAGGGATGGATGGGTCACTTCGAGACCCGGGTGGCCGCCGGCCCACAACCGCAGTGGCCCACCCAGCCGTTCTGGTTCCGCTCCCCCGAACCCATTGAGGACGACCCGCTGCTGCGGGCCTGCGCGCTGACATTCGTCTCCGATATCGGCATGGTTTCCGTCGCCCGCCCACCCGGCCGGCAGGAGCCGGGACCCGGCGGCGCCGCCAGCCTCGATCACGCACTGTGGCTGCACCGGCCGGTCGATCCGCACCAGTGGCACTGTTACGACGCGGTGGCTGTGAGCCACAGCGACGCTCGCGGGCTGGCCTTCGGGTCGATCAGCGACGGCTCGGGCACCCTGGTGGCCAGTGTCGCCCAGGAATCGCTGTGGCGGATCTGATCATCCGGGACCGCAGTGTTTAGGTCCGCCGCGGTCCGGGAATAGATCGGCATTCGCCCCGGCACGCAGTGATTGGGAGCGTCGGCGGCGGACCGGCACCCTGAAAGGCACGAACCCATGACCGTTGACTACGACACACCTCGTCGCACATCGGTTGAGACCGACGACGAGCCGCTGGCCGAACTGACCGGGCGGCGCAAGGACTCCCCCGCCTCGCTGGACAGCGACGATTCCGACTCGCCTGACTCCTATGACCTCCCCGGCGCCGACCTGTCCGACGAGGAATTGGTGGTGCGAGTGATCCCAAAGCGGGCAGACGAGTTCACCTGCCGCAGCTGCTTTCTGGTCCACCACCGAAGCAGACTGGCCCGCGGCCGCGGTCACGAGTCGATCTGCACCGACTGCGTGTGACCGGGCCGCGGGCTCACGGCTGCCTGCCGTGACCTGCTCAGGCGATGATGCGCACCAGATAGGGGGCCATATCGGCGGTCCGCACCGGCGAGACTCCCACGCCGGTCTCGGTCACCTCCAACATCTGGTTGTTGCCCAGGAACATCGAGACGCTCTGGGTTCCCTCGGGACCGTAGAAGATCAGGTCAGCCGGCAGCGCCTGGGCGGGCGTGACCTTCTGCCCCACGTTGTACATCGCTCCCGAAGACCGCGGGAGCTTGGCGTTCACGCCGGCGTAGACGTACTGGATGAGCCCGGAGGAGTCGAATCCGACGATCGTGGCGCCCGGACCGTTGCCCAGGCTGGGCCCGTCGATGCCGCCACCGCCCCACGAGTAGGGCACGCCACGCTGGGCGAGGCCTCGTTCGATGACGTATTTGACGGCCTGTTCCCGGGAAACCGAGACCGGGGCCGCGGCGGCCTGGGCGGGTCCCAGCAGGGCCGTCAGGAAGAGCAGCACCAGGCCGACCACGGCCGCACCCATGCGCTTCATGTTCACTCCACTTCTTTCGCGTGATCGCATTTGTTGTTGATGTCGCTGACGTGGCGTCGAACTCGGAAGCCCGCACCTCATCAGTCACTACAACCACTTTTACAACAACAGATTCCCGGCTACTAGCCGTCGCCGGATCGGTGCAGGGCACTTTGCCGAACCGTGATCCAACAGTGCTGTCGGCGAACCCGAACGTGGCCGAAAAGTGGCCTGCGAAGTGCGCCCGGAGTGTCGGTAGACTTCGCGGCCATGACCGTGACTGAACCCGCAGTGACAGAACCCGCTGCCACCGAGCAAGTCCTCCCCAACGGGCAGGACGTCGACACCGCGATCGCCGAGGGTCGGCGCGCCTACGAGCTCGACCGCCGGCATGTGTTCCACTCCTGGTCGGCGCAGGCGCAGATCACGCCGATGACGATCGTGGCCGCCGAGGGCGCCTACGTGTGGGACGGCGACGGCAACAAGTTGCTCGACTACTCCGGGCAGCTGGTGTTCACCAACATCGGCCATCAGCACCCCAAGGTCGTCGCGGCGATCGCCGAACAGGCGGCCAAGCTGTGCACGATCGCGCCCCAGCACGTCAACGCCGCCCGCTCGGAGGCCGCCCGGTTGATCGCCGAACGCACCCCCGGCGATCTGAATCATGTGTTCTTCACCAATGCCGGTGCCGATGCCGTCGAGCACGCGGTGCGGATGGCCCGCCTGCACACCGGCAGGCGCAAGGTGCTCTCCCGATACCGGTCCTATCACGGCGGCACCGAGACCGCGATCAACCTCACCGGGGACCCCCGTCGCTACGCCAGCGACAACGGCAGCGCCGGCGTCGTCCACTTCAACGGCCCGTTCCTGTACCGCTCGTCGTTCCACGCCGATACCGAGCAGCAGGAATGCGCGCGGGCACTGGACTACCTGGAGCGCCTCGTCCAGCACGAGGGTCCCGCCACGATCGCGGCGATCATCCTGGAATCGGTGCCCGGAACCGCGGGCATCATGGTCCCCCCGCCCGGCTACATGGCCGGCGTGCGGGAGATCTGCGACCGGCACGGCATCGTCTTCATCGCCGACGAGGTGATGGCCGGCTTCGGCCGGACCGGCGAAGTGGTTCGCCATCGACCACTTCGACGTGGTGCCCGACCTGATGACCTTCGCCAAGGGTGTGACGTCGGGCTACGTGCCACTTGGCGGCGTGGCGATCAACGACGCGATCTTCTCCACCTTCGCCGAACGGCCCTACCCCGGCGGGCTCACCTATTCCGGTCACCCGTTGGCCTGTGCTGCCGCGGTGGCGACGATCAACGCCATGGAAGACGAGGGCATGGTTTCCAACGCCGCTCGCATCGGCGAGCAGGTGCTGGGCCCGGGCCTGCGTGAACTCGCAGCCAGACACCCTTCGGTCGGCGAGGTGCGCGGACTCGGGGTGTTCTGGGCGATCGAGTTGGTCTCCGACCCCACGACCAGGGAGCCACTCGCGCCGTACGGTGCGTCCAGTCCGGCGATGAATGCGGTCATCGCCGCGTGCAAGTCGGGCGGAATGCTGCCCTTCGCCAACTACAACCGCATCCACGTCTGCCCACCGTGCAACGTCACCGATGCCGAGGTGGCCGAGGGGCTGGCGATTCTCGACGCGGCTCTCGACGTGGCCGACCGTCACGTCAAGAACTGAGCGGATCGGTACGGCGCCGGCTTCGTCGGCGCTTCCGAACGCCGGACCGGCTCAGTAGTGGTAGGTATCCGACGGCGCCGGCACGTGCACGGCCTGGTCGTCGAACTCCGAGATCTCGATGCCATACGAACGGGCCAGGTTGAGGATCTTGGTGGCACGCGCGATACGGGGAAGGTCTGAACCGTTGCGGATCTCCCCGCCGTCGCGCTCGTACTCGGCGAAGAACTCCTTGGCCCAGCTGATCTCCTCCTGCGACGGAGACAGACCCTCGTTGACGTTCGGGCACTGGTCTGGGGTCAGGCAGATCTTGCCCGTCATGCCGAACTCCGCTGAGACAGCGGTCGCCTCGCTGAGCTTCAACGCGCTGGATCCCACGGTCGGGCCGTCGATGGCGCCGGGCAGGTGCGCCGCCTTGGCGGCGATGGTGAACCGCGAGCGGGCGTAGGCCAGGGTCGTCGGGTTCTCGCCGAACCCGGTGTCACGACGGAAATCGCCGATCCCGAAGGCCAACCGGAAAGTGCCCTTGGCCGCGGCGATCTCGGTGATCCGCTCCAGACCGCGGGCGGTCTCGACGAGCGCGACGATCGGCACGTTCGGCAACCGCTTGGCCGTCTCGGTGACGTGGTCGACGGACTCCACCATCGCCAGCATCACCCCGCCGACCGAGGTGCCGGCCAGCATCGCGAGATCATCGGCCCAGAACTGGGTGCCGAAACCGTTCACGCGCACCCAGTCGGAGTTGCCCTCCCCGATCCAGCGCACCACGTTCTCCCGGGCAGCTGCCTTGCCCTTGGGGGCGACCGCATCCTCGATGTCGAGCACGACGATGTCGGCGCGCGATTGCGCGGCCGGGGCGAACTTGTCGTACTGGGCGCCGTTGACCAGCAGCCAGCTGCGAGCCAGCACCGGATCGATGCGACTTCCCACGTCCTGGGTG
Source organism: Mycobacterium sp. (assembly GCA_020438905.1). Classification (GTDB taxonomy): domain Bacteria; phylum Actinomycetota; class Actinomycetes; order Mycobacteriales; family Mycobacteriaceae; genus Mycobacterium. The sequence continues at coordinate 71,652 of JAGQTQ010000048.1, read as the reverse complement.
TCGGTACCGGTATCCCATCCGGTGGCTTGGTCATACATCGCTGTGGCCCTGATGCCTTCCGCTGCGGCAAAGTTGACGTCCAATAGTGGCACTGGCCGGGTTGTGGGCCAAAATCAGTGGGGGCGATCGGCTGGTTGCGGCGTAGTCTCGACTCATGGGCGAGGTCGGCCGCATCGCTTCCATCTGGCGATACCCGGTCAAGTCGATGGCGGGTGAGCAGGTCGCGAGCGCGCGGATAGGCGAGCTCGGACTGCATGCGGACCGGACCTGGGCGGTCCGCGATGTCGAACTGGGCGCCACCACGAGCGCCAAGCGGCTGCCCGGGCTGCTGTGGTGCACGGCCCGCTACGCCACCGATCCGCCGGCCGATGCCGGACCCGGGCACGCGCCGGAAGTGATCATCGGGCTTCCCCAGGGCCGGGAGGTGTCCAGCTCGGATCCGGCGGTGCACGCGATGCTGTCGGACTATCTGGATCGGGCGGTGGAGCTACGGGCGCTGCCCCCGATCGCCGATCGCGACCAGTACCGCGGCCCGATGGCCACCAAGACCGATATGCGCACCATCTTCGGGCTCGGTCCCGACGACCCGCTGCCGGACCTGTCGATGTTCCCGGTGCGCAAACTCGCCGAGATCAGCCGCTACGCGACCCCGATCGGCAGCTACGTGGACGCCTACCCGGTGCATCTGCTCACGGATCGGGCGCTGCGAACCATGGCGGCCCTGGCGCCTGGCTCGGACTTCGATGTCCGGCGCTTCCGGCCCACTGTCCTGATCGAATCGGCCGACTCCGGTTCGACCGATGAAGCGGACCACCCTGAACTGGGCTGGTGCGGCGGCGCGCTGCGGGCGGGGCAAGCCACCTTGTCGCCGTTGATTCCCACCATCCGGTGCGTGATGCCCACCCACGATCAGCCCGAGCTCCCCCGGGACCCGGCCATCACCAGAACGATCGCCTCCCATGCGCGCCGGTGTCTAGGGGTCTACGCCGAGGTGATGATCCCCGGCCGCGTCGCCGTTGGCGACACGCTGTCATTGGATCCGCCGCACCGCTCGAGGCTGGCGGCGACGGCCGGCACGGCGGCCGGGAAGCTCAAGCGGACGGTGATGCGGACGGTGTCGGCCGCGCTGCCCGAGGGCGGAAAGCCCTGATCCGCGGTCCGGCGGGCTCGGCGTCGAAACTTGTCAGAATGTCGAACTAGTGTTCGATACATGGAGATCTTGGCCGCACTGGACGACCTCGAGGCGTTCTGGGACAAGTTGGCCTCATTGAAGGTCGACGCACTGAGCGCCGGACAGGTGCTGGCGGTGCTGGACCGGTTGGAAGTGCATCGTCGCCGCCAGCCCGCTCTCGAGCACACGCTGATCACGCACCTGCAATCCCAGGCCACCGCCAAGGACATGGGCGCCAAATCATGGCGTTCGGTGCTGGCGCAGCGGCTGGGAATCAGCGGATCGGATGCCAGCCGCCGGATCGCCGACGCCGCTGCGCTCGGGCAGCGTCGGGCCGTTACCGGCGAGCAGCTGGAACCGGAGCTGCCGGCAACCGCTGCCGCACAGGCCCGCGGGGATATCGGCACCGATCACGTGACGGTGATCCGCGACTTCATGGACCACCTACCGGCCGATGTCGACCCGGCAACGCGGGCGGCCGCCGAATCCCAGCTCGGCGGGCTCGCGGGCGGACTGACCCCGGAGGGGCTTCGCAAGGTCGCTCGGCAGTTGCTGGGCTATCTCGACCAGGACGGCACCCTCGACGACGAGCGGGAGCACGCCCGCAAACGCGGCATCACCATCGGACCGCAGGGTCTCGACGGGATGAGCCGGCTCACCGGTTGGATCACTCCAGAGCTGCGGGCCACCGTCGACGCCCTGTTCGCCAAACTCGCGGCCCCCGGATACTCCAACCCCGACGACGAGTCTCCGTGTGTCGACGGTGTGCCGTCCCAAGAGCAGATCAGCGGTGACACCCGCAACTCCGCTCAGCGCAGCCACGACGCCCTGCACACCGTGTGCCGCGCCATGCTGGCATCGGGCACGCTGGGTCAACACAACGGGCTTCCGGTCACCATCGTGGCCACTACCACGCTGGCCGAGTTGTCCGCCGCCGCCGGTCGGGCTCACACCGGCGGTGGAACTCAGCTACCCATCCCGACCCTGATCCGAATGGCGGCTGCCGGCGCCCACCCCTACCTGGCGCTCTTCCACAACCCGCGCGAGGTTCAGCTCTACTACGGCCGCAAGCGGCGTACCGCCAGCCCCGGACAACGTCTCGCGCTGCACGCACTGGAACGCGGATGCACCAAACCCGACTGCACCGCCCCGCCCGACCGCTGCCAGGTCCACCATGCCGAACGGGACTGGCAGCACGGCGGCAACACCGACATCGACGAACTCACCCTGGCCTGCGGCTGCGACAACCGTCTGGTCGATGACACCCCCGCCGGATGGACCACCCGAAAGCGCAGCAGTGACAACCGAACCGAGTGGATTCCCCCGCCCCACCTCGATCGCGGTCAGCACCGCATCAACCACTACCACCACCCTGAAGAGATCCTGCGCGCCGAGGACGACGAACCCGGATAGTGGGACTGTTGCTTCGGCACGCTGTCGAGGAAGGGCCGTACCAGCGGTATTACAGATACCCGGTATTACAGATAACGTTGCACCGACGCGAGCAGGCTCCGCCAACGCGCGACCGTCTCGGGGTCGGTGGCGGCGAACCGCTCCAGCCGGACCGGGTCGGGCGCCGAAGGCATCGGTGCCACCGGCAGCTGACCGTCATCCGGAATCAGCGACCGGCCGTCGCTGACCACGTCCCCGGCCAGCAGGAGGGCGCCGCCGAGGGAGTGGGCGAAACCAGCGTCATCGAGCACTCCGGCCAGGGCAAGTCCGCCTGCGATCCCAATGCTGCTCTGGAGCTCACCGGCCACCACACAGGGCAGGCCGACGCTCTCTGCGACACGCAATGCACGGCGCACCCCGCCGAGAGCCGCGACATTCAGGACGGCGAGATCGGCGGCCGCGCCCACACGCAACCCCAACGGTTCGTCGGCATCGCTGATAGTCCGGCCGACGGCGACCGGTACCTCAACCCGGGGGCGAAGCGCCGCAAGGTCATCCAGCCCGGCGCAGGGTTGTTCGACGAACTCCAGTCCACCGGCGGCATTGTCGAGCGCAGGTATCACGGCCGTGGCGGTGTCGAGGTCCCAGTGACCGTGCGCCTGGCACCGGATGGCGCCCGATGGGCCCAGTGCGTCCCGCACCGCCTCGAGGCGGGCCAGGTCGTCGTTCAACGGACCCTCCCCCACCCGGACCGCGGCCGTGCGGCAACCGGACTGTGCCGCTATCCGGTGGGCCCGTAAAGGATCCACCGACGGGACCGTGACTGCGACCGGCACCCGGCCCCGCACCGGGTCGGGCCACCCGACCGTGCCGACCTCGATGGCCGCGGTGAGCCGGCGCGCCGCCTGCCGGTCGTCACAGCCGGCCGGCGGGCTGAACTCGCCCCAGCCCTGCGGCCCCTCGATGAGCATTCCCTCGCAGACGTCCATTCCGCCGACGGCATCGGTCAGCGGGATCGCAAAGACCGGTGCCGCGTCGAAGTCGATCCAGGTTTTCACCGTGCTGTCTTCACCGGGGCTGTCTTCACCGGGGCTGTTTTCACCGGGGCTGTCTTCACCGGGGCGACCAGTAGTCCAGCATCTCGGCGAAGGTGTCGAACGCGGGAGCGGAGTAGCCGTAGGTGGCCTCGAGGTGAATGCTCAGCGGAAACCCCAAGCCGGCCGTACCGTCCACCACCCGCTTGTAGAGATCCACGATGAGCCGGCGTTTGACCGGCGGTTCGGCGGCGGCGAGTTCCTTGACGAAAGCCTGTTCGGCGGCCACGGCGGCGTTGCCGGGATCCTGAATGAGCCAGTTGATCAGTCCCACACGGCTTTCCATCTTCGGCACGAAACCGAAGGACAGCAGGATCTCGGGCCGTTCGTCACTGCCGCGGGCGAATTCGGCCAGGAAACCAACGATCGCGTCGGAGTAGAGCAACTGCGTCATGCCATAGGTCGCACCCTGGCGGCACTTGTAGCCGAACCGGTCGGCCTCACCGTCGCGGGTGGGGATCAGGATCGCGCCGCGGTTGGGCACCAAATCCCGGAAGATATCCAGCGCATCGGTCGGAGCGACGCCGGAACCCTCGCCGTCACTCATGGTTCGGGGCACCCCGACGAAGGCGATGCCCTCCATGCCGGCCGAGATCAGATCGGTCAGTCGCCGCCGCAGGGTGGTCTCGTCGGAAAACGCGGTCACCTGGGTGCACAGACCCTTGACGCCGGGCAGTTCCGGCGAGATCAGTGTCCAATAGTCCAAGACGTCGAGCTTCGGCTTCATCTCCACCGGACGGTCATCGTCCTCGGCGATCATGCCGGGGATCATGACGTGACCGATCTTTTCCGCGATCCCGAGTTCTGCGGAGATCCGGGCGACCTTGCGGGCCTCGTCGAGTTGATCGGACAGGCTGCGATCGGCGTTGGGCGGCACCATTTCGACCGCGACCGTGTTGAGTGGCACGATCTGACACCCTACCCAGCGGGGAAACTTGACTGATTCCAGAAAGCGCGACAGGATCGACCCGTGTCGTCTGGGCCGGATTTCGCCGAGCAGTTGCGCTCCGCCGACCTGCGGGTGACCCGCCCGCGCGTCGCGGTCCTCGAGGCTGTGCAAGCCTGCCCGCATGCCGACACCGACACCATCTTCGGTGCGGTTCGCGCATGCCTGCCCGATGTGTCCCGTCAGGCCGTCTATGACGTGCTGGCGGCCCTGACCGGGGCCGGTCTGCTGCGCCGCATCCAGCCGTCGGGCTCGGTCGCTCGCTATGAGTCCCGCGTCGGCGACAACCACCATCACGTCGTGTGCCGCTCGTGTGGAAGCATCGGCGACGTGGACTGCGCGGTCGGCGACGCGCCCTGCCTGACTGCCGACGACTCCGGAATCCCGGAAGGCTTCGAGTTCGACGAGGCCGAGGTCATCTACTGGGGCATCTGCCCCGACTGCTCGAATCGGCACAACCTGCGGTCACAACCGTGAGCGCGACCCATCCACCCACCGGAAGGAGTTCCCGTGACTGAGGACGTCACCAACGAGGAACAGATCTACGCGATGAACGAATCGGAACTGCGCGCCAACCTATTGGCCCGGTTCCACGAAGAGCGACAGGGCGGCACCGGTGGATGCCCCGTCATGAAGCCGCCGGTCGAGGGTGGCGGCAACCGGGACTGGTGGCCCAACCAGCCCAATCTGAAAGTGCTGCAGCACAACCCCGACGTGATCAACCCGATGGGTGGGGACTTCGACTACGCCGAGGCCGTTCAGAGCCTCGATGTCGACGCCGTCCGCGCCGACATCGTCGAGGTGATGAAGTCCTCGCAGGAGTGGTGGCCCGCCGACTTCGGTCACTACGGCCCGTTCTTCATCCGGATGGCCTGGCATGCCGCCGGCACCTACCGGGTACAGGACGGTCGGGGCGGCGCAGGCCACGGCATGCAGCGTTTCGCCCCGCTCAACAGCTGGCCGGACAACGCCAATCTGGACAAGGCCCGCCGGCTGCTGTGGCCGGTGAAGAAGAAGTACGGCAAGAACCTGTCCTGGGCCGACCTGATCGTGTTCGCCGGCAATGTGGCACTCGACGACATGGGGCTGAAGACCTTCGGCTTCGCCTTCGGACGTGATGACGAGTGGGAGCCCGAAGAGGTCTACTGGGGCCCTGAGCACACCTGGCTCGGCGACGCCCGCTACTCCGGCAAGCGTGACCTGGAGAACCCGCTGGCCGCGGTCCAGATGGGCCTGATCTACGTCAACCCCGAGGGCCCCAACGGCCATCCGGACCCGATCGCCGCGGCGATCGACATCCGCGAGACCTTCGCCCGGATGGCGATGAACGACGTCGAGACCGCAGCGCTGATCGTCGGCGGTCACACCTTCGGCAAGACCCACGGAGTCGGTAACCCCGGGCTGGTCGGGCGCGAGCCGGAAGCCGCCCCGATGGATCAGCAGGGCCTGGGCTGGAAGAACGGCAATGGCACCGGTGTCGGCAAGGACGCCGCGACCAGCGGCCTGGAGGTCATCTGGACCCACACCCCGACCAAGTGGGACAACAGCTTCCTGGAGATCCTCTACGGCAACGAGTGGGAGCTGACCACCAGCCCGGCCGGGGCGCACCAGTGGAAGCCCAAGGACGACGGCTGGGCGAACTCCGTTCCGGAGGCCTTCGGTACCGGCAAGACCCACCCCTCGATGCTGACCACGGACCTGTCCATGCGGTTCGACCCGATCTACGAGAAGATCACCCGGCGCTGGCTGGATCACCCGCAGGAACTCGCCGAGGAATTCGCCAAGGCGTGGTTCAAGCTGATCCACCGCGACATGGGTCCGGTCACCCGCTATCTCGGACCGCTGGTGCCCAGCGAGACACTGCTGTGGCAGGACGTCGTCCCGTCCGGGCAGAGCAAGCTCAGCGCCGAGGACACCGCCACCCTCAAGGAGGCAATCCTGGCTTCCGGTCTCACGGTGCCCCAGCTGGTGTCGACGGCGTGGAAGGCGGCTTCGTCATTCCGCGGCAGCGACAAGCGGGGCGGGGCCAACGGCGGCCGTATCCGGTTGCAGCCGCAGGCCGGCTGGGAGTGCAACGAACCCGACGAGCTCGCCGTGGTGATTCGCAAGCTCGAGGAGATCCAGAAGTCCTCCGGGATCGACGTCTCCTTCGCCGACCTGGTGGTTCTCGGCGGTGCGGTGGCGGTGGAGAAGGCGGCCAAGGACGGCGGGTTCGCCGTGACGGTGCCGTTCCACCCCGGACGTGGCGACGCGACCCAGGAGATGACCGACGTCGAGTCGTTCTCCTACCTCGAGCCCAAGTCCGACGGGTTCCGCAATTATCAGGGCAAGGGCAGCGAGATGCCGGCGGAGTTCCAGCTACTCGACCGGGCGAACCTTCTGACGTTGTCGGCTCCCGAGATGGCCGTCCTGATCGGCGGTCTGCGGGTGCTGGGCGCCAACTTCCAGGGTTCCGAACTCGGGGTGTTCACCGACCGGCCGGGAACACTGAGCAACGACTTCTTCGTCAACCTGCTCGATATGGGCACCGCGTGGGCTCCTTCGCCCAAGGACGACGGAACCTTCGTCGGCACCGACCGCGCCAGCGGAAAGCAGCGCTGGACCGGCAGCCGGGTCGATCTGGTCTTCGGCTCGAATTCGCAACTGCGCGCGCTGGCTGAGGTTTACGCCCAGGACGATGCTCAGGAGAAGTTCGTCAGCGACTTCGTCGCGGCGTGGGCCAAGGTGATGGACGCCGACCGCTTCGATCTGAACCAGTAGTTCGGTACAACACAAGAACCCCGCGGGGCCATCGGCTCCGCGGGGTTCTTGTTGTACCGGCCTTTAGGTGCAGCCGTTCGCGCTGACCCAGCGTCCGTTCCAGCCCACGCAGGCGCTGGCGTTCGGGGTGATCGGCGCGTAGGCGTCCGGCGGAACCACGTATGGGGCCATCACATCGGACAGGCTGGCGCATCCGCTGACCGTGACCCGACGTCCCGCCGAAGCACAAACATCGGCTCGGGCCTCTCCGCCGGGTTCGATGGTGATGATGGCGGCCGGTACGCCGGCGAGTGCGAGAACCGCTCCAGCGGCCCCGCACCAGGCGCGAACTGACCTGCGGCTGCAAATCGGCATGTGATTGATCATATCCGTGGACTCGTCTTACCGACTTCGGCGATGCCGGCGGGCGGCGACGGTGACCGCCGCCGGAGCGGCCAGTACAGCCAGTATCAGCAACCACGGCCACGCACCGTTGTGGTAGACCCAACCCATCAGCCCTCGCTGAATCCGTCCCGCGGTGTCGATCACCGGATCGGTGGCGCCGCCGCCGGCGAACAGGCGCAACTCGAACCATCCGTAGTACGTCACGTAGAGACCGACAAGAACCAGCACCACGCCGCTGATCCGGTTGATGTGCGGAAGAATTCGCCGCGTCCGCTCGACCAACGTGGTGCCGGCCAGTGCCACGGCAACGGCCAGCACCCCAACCACCAGAGCAATGCCGAGGGCGTAGGCGACGTAGACCAGGACGGTGGTCAGCGCGGATCCGCTGCGCAGGCTGCTGCCGGTAACCGCCAGGAACGGACCGATTGTGCAGGTCAGGGAAGCAATCGCGTATCCGGCCCCATAACCGAACATCGAACCCAGCCGCGCGGTGGGAACCCACCGAGTCGTCGAGCGCAACAGCGGGGCGCTGCTCAGTCCCGGTAATGCCCGACCGGTGAGCAGCCAGATTCCGGCACCGGTCAGCGCCACCCCGACCACCAGCGTCGCGTAGGGCAGGTGCCGTTGCACCGTGGCGGCCACCGCCACCGTCAGTAGCCCGAACGAGCCGAACACCGCGAGGAAGCCCAAGGCCATCGCGGCCGTCGCACCCAGAGCCCTGACGACCGCCTCGCTCTTCCCGTCGCCATCCCGATGGATCACCAGGGTCAGGTAGGCCGGCAGCATCGCGAAACCGCAGGGATTCAGGGCTGCAACCATCCCTGCGCTCAGCGCCAGGCCCAGCAGCTCGGTGTTCACGCTGTCAGGAAGTCAACGCACGCACCCGGTCGGTGAGCTCCTGCTGCGACATCGCCGAGGTCGGGTTGTTGACGAACGTCGAGGACCCGTCGGGCCGCAGGAACACATAGGCCGGCTGCCACGGCACTTTGAACTTCGCCCAGATGGATCCGTCGGCGTCGTTGAGGTTGGTGAAGTTCAGGTTGTACCTGGAGACGAACCCCTGCATGGCGGCGACGTCGGCGCGCGTTGCCACCCCGACGAAGGTCACCGCCGGGTTTGCGGCCGCGACCGCGCTGACACTGGGGGCCTCCTGATTGCAGAACGGGCACCACGGCGTCCAGAACCACAGCACGGCGGGCTTGCCCTGAAGGCTCGCCCCGTTGAACGGGGCCCCACTCAGGGTGGTACCGCTGAAGTTCAGGTCGTCCGCGACCGCGGATGCCGGTCGGGACAGGCCCAATCCGGAAAGGCCCAGCGTCACCGCAAGGACTGCCAACAACGACGTGAGTGATCTCTTCACGGCTAAACCTCCAGACGCGACGCACGATGCCCCGAGGTTATTGAGCCGGGCCGGCCTGCGCCACGGCGGAGTGCTGAGGGTCAGAATTGCGTAAGACCACCCGGGCGCCTCGCAGTCGCGCCAACCGCGCCAACCGGACCCGGTCGACGAGAACACAGCCGTGCACCTCGGCCAGTTGTGTGGCGGCCCGGGTGTACGAATGGTTGGTCACCACCATCGTTGCCGTGCAGTCGTGGACGGCGGCGCCGGCGACGACCTGCTGAATCGCCGCACCGCCGACCGCGCTGGACTGACGCTTGCACTGCACCGCGGTACGCACACCGTCCCGTGCGGCTATCAGGTCCACCCCGAAATCGCCTGTGGCCCTCGTCACCTCGACGGCGAAGCCGGCGCCGCGCAGCACAGCGGCTACGTAGTGCTCGAAATCCACACCGGCCATCGCATCAACGGCCGCCTGCCCGCTGGCCCGGTAGAGCGCATCACGCCGGGCCTCGAGCCGCTGCCGCAGCCAGGTCGACCACCACCGCCGCCAGGAGACCGCGATCCCCGGCACGCCGAGTGTGGCGGGGATCCACCACGACACCCCGCTGACCCACCCCAGGTACGCCAGCAAAGCCGTCGCGGCACACCAGAGGCCCAACCACTTCAGGGCCGTCGCCGCAGAGTCGGATTCCTCCCGCACGGGCCACACCGTACGAGAACGGTCGGACATCGCCGATCCAGCCGACCGCACGGCAACCGAATCGAGATCATCGCCTTGGCGCCTGAGCGGCGCAAACGCATTCTCACCAGAGATTTAAACACCACACCCGGGCGCCTTAGAGTTCCGTCATAACGTCTTTGGTGCGGCCGTTATTCGGCGGTCGGCGGTCGGAACAGTCGACATGAGGGGCGGACACCATGACCAGCTTCACCTCGCGCTACGGCAATCCCGCGGCGGACTATCAGGGCGCGCACATCCGCGGTCACAGTCGGCACGGTGCCACCGTCGTGACCGTCAGCGGCCGCATCGACGCGCGCAACCTCGACCCGATCATCGACTACGTGGCGCGCTTCGTCCTGCCCGACACCCCGTTCGTCATCGACCTCAGCGCAGTGACGGTGTTCTCGCCCAAGGCCGCTGAGCTCCTGGACGCCGTGGAGCACCGTTGCGCGGCCGCCGGTGTGAGTTGGGCGCTGGTTTCCGGTGCGGTCGTCAACCGGCGGTTGGGCCGTCGCATCGAGGTCCTGCCGGTCATCGAATCGGTCGCCGAGGCCGAGCACCAGTTCGACGACGCCGTCCTCAAACGGCGGCGCATGCTGCTGCCGTTGCTGCGCAAGACCGCCTGACCTGGCGGGAGTCCGCGACCGCGTACCCTCGGTGATCGTGCGGGCGCTGATATCGACGATGGCCTCGGCGCTCTCTGTAGGGGCGCTCTCTGTAGGGGCGCTCTCTGTAGGGGCGCTCTCGAACGCCGATCCCGGCACCCCCTCGCCCTCGACCGACGTCCCCACCCCCGCGCCGGTAGCGCCCCACGAGACCGGGGCCGCGCCCGGTCCGGCCGCGATGGATCACGACGGCACTTTCGCCGTGGGCGCCGACATCCTTCCCGGCGTCTACACCTCCCCCGGCCCGCTGCCCGGTGAGACCTGCTACTGGCGGCGGATCGGCGCCGAGGACACCACCCTGGAGAACGCGCTCACCAAACAGCCTCAGACGGTCACGATCGCCCCGACCGACGTCGCCTTCAAAACCAATGGATGCCAGGCCTGGACCTCGACCGACGCGCCGCCGCCGGGACAGAACCCGCCGTGGTTATCGCAGCTGCAGCTACGGCACAGCCTTGACGTGCTCAACGGTCTGGCCGGCCAGTCCGGCAACGGCCAGCTTCCGGCGTACTGATCAGCCCTGCCGCGTCGGTGACCACCATGCGTGCCGTGCGGATCCTCGCGACGCTGCTGGTGGTGCTGCTCGCCGGCTGCTCTCCCCCGACATCCCACGGGCAACTGGTGGTCTTCGCCGCCGCATCCCTGCGGACGGCGTTCGTCGATCTCACCGGTGCGTTTGCCGACGCGAATCCCGGCTCCGAGGTGGAACTGTCGACCGCGGGATCGGCGACCTTGCTCAGTCAGCTGACCCAGGGCGCCGACGCCGACGTTCTGGCCGCCGCCGACACCGCGACGATGGATCGGGCGGCCCGCGCCGGGCTGCTCGCCGGTCCGCCGATCCCGTTCGCCTCCAACCTCCTGACGATCGCGGTTGCGCCGGGAAACCCCAAGTCGATCGCGTCGATTCGGGATCTCGGCGATGCCACTCTGGTGGTGTGTGCGGTCCAGGTGCCCTGCGGCTCCTCGCTACCACGGTTGCGCGACGAGACCGGTGTCCGGTTGGATCCGGTCAGCGAGGAGTCCTCGGTGACCGACGTCCTGAACAAGGTGGCCAGCGGGCAGGCCGACGCGGGACTCGTCTACCTCACCGATGCCCGGGCGGCCGGTGGTGCCGTCACGGCAGTCCCGCTACCGGAGGCCGCGGGGATGCCCAACATCTACCGGATCGCCGTTCTCAAGACTTCCCGCGACGCCGCCCTGGCGCGCCGTTTCGTCGACTTCGTCACCGGACCCACCGGTCGGCGGGCTCTTGCCGCGGCCGGGTTCGGCGAGCCATGAATCACCCGCCGGGTTAGCGTCTGAACCGTGATCGTGCTGCTGCCCCCGTCGGAAACCAAACGTGCCGGAGGCGACGGACCGCCGCTGAGGCTGCCGGACCTCGGCTGGCCCGAGCTTTCCGAGTTGCGCGCGGAGTTGGTCACCGAACTGGTCGATCTCGCCTCGGATCCCCCGGCGTGTCGCCAGGCGCTGGGGATCTCGGCGGCCCAGGACGGCGAGATCGGGCGCAACGCCGTGTTGCTCGACTCGCCGACCCTGCCCGCCATCCGCCGCTACACCGGCGTGCTCTACGACACGCTGGACATCGGATCACTTCGCGGGGCCGCCGCCTCCCGCGCAGACGCCCGCCTGGCGATCGGCTCGGCGCTGTTCGGGCTCGTGCGCGCCGGCGATCACATTCCCGCCTACCGGCTCTCGGCGTCGTCCAAGCTGCCCGGCCGACCCGGTCTTGCGACCCGCTGGAGGCCGGTTCTGCAGCCCGTGCTCGCCGAACTGGCCGGCCGGGAACTCGTGGTCGATCTGCGATCAGGGGCCTACGTCGGCCTGGGCCGGCTCGAGGACGCGGTGCGCGTCGACGTCATTACCGAGCACCCTGACGGACGCCGAACCAAGGTCACCCATTTCAACAAGGCGCATAAAGGCCGGTTGGCCCGCGCGCTGGCCACCGCCACCCCCGAACCCGATGACGCGGCCGCGGTCGCCGCGGCCGCCGGTCGCGCAGGTATGCGGGTCGAGCAGGACGGCAACCAGCTGATTGTCGTTGCCGAGCCCTGATAGTGCAAAGATGGACCGATGAGCACCTGCTGGCAACGAAACGAGCCGCCCCGGGGTGAGGTCTACGACAGCCGCTGGGAGTCCATGGCCGCCGCCGGGCAGAACATCCACGGTGAGGCGGATCTGGTTGAATCGCTGCTCGCCGACTCCGGCGGCAGGTCGGTCCTGGATGCCGGCTGTGGCACCGGGCGGGTGGCGATCGAGCTCGCCCGGCGGGGTTACCCCGTCGTGGGCGTCGACGCCGACGAGGAGATGCTCGGCACGGCCCGCGCAAAAGCGCCCGAACTGAGCTGGATCAGCGCCGACCTGTCCGATCTGGCCGGGGTTGACGATCGGCTTCCCCGCATCGTCGACCTGGTGCTGCTGGCCGGCAACGTGATGATCTTCACCGAACCGGGCACTGAGGGACGGGTGCTGTCGAATCTGTCCGCCCGGCTGGCCCCCGGCGGTCTGATGGTGGCCGGATTCAGCCTTCGGCCCGACCGCCTCGGGCTGCGGCGCTACGACGACCTGGCGGCGGCGGCAGGCCTGGTTGCGGTGGACCGCTGGGCCACCTGGGCGCGCGCGCCGTTCACCGGTGGCGACTACGCGGTGTCGGTGCACCGGGCGGCCCGATGAAACTCATCACCGGCGGCATGCCCGATCAGTACTACGTGATCACCTCACGGCTGACCGCCCAAGGTCACCAGAAGACCGCCATGCGCGTGGTGGCCGGCTGCATCCTGGTCTTGGGCCTACCGCCATTGCTCGCCGCTGCCGACCCGGCGGCCAGCCCGATTCCGGGCGGCAGAGCATTGCTGGCCGTCACGCCCTTGGTCTGTATTGCGCTGGCGGTCCCATGGTTGCGCTACCGATGGCCGACCCGTGCGCAGTCCATAACCATCGCGATCGTGGGCTCGCTGTTGCTGGCGGGGGGGTTCCGTCGTGGGCGTCAACCCGATGTCCGGTCTCCTGATCTCGGTGGCGTTCCCGTTCGCACTCGGTTATTCGGCGCTGTTCCACGGCGTCCCGTTGCAGGTGTTCGTGGCGGCGCTCGCAACCGCCACCATCATGTCTCTTTCCGTACGGATCGCGTTGACAAACGTGCCGGCGGCGCTGGCGGTGACGATCCCCGTGGTGCTCATCAACGTCGTGGTGCTCATCGCTTCACGAATCATCGCCAAGGTCGCCGCGGCGGCCGGGGAGCGCAACGATGTGGAGCCGTTGACCGGGTTGTTGAACCGGGCCTCATTCGACGAACTCGCCGCAGCGCTGCTCGGGGCCCGCAATCGGGACGATGACCGGTTCCTGGTGGTCACCGTCGTCAGCATCGACAGCACCGGCGCGGTGATGAGCCTGTATGGCCGCCGCGGCATCGACCGGGCCCGCATCGCCGTCGCCGCGGCGTTGCGCGACACGGTGCGGCGCGATGCAGTGGTCGGGCACGTCGACGACGCCGAGTTCCTGGTCGCCGATGTGTTCACCAGCCCCGACCCGACCCCGCTCGCGGAGCGGATCCGGGGTGCGGTCGCGGCGGCCCCGGGCGGCCTCACCGCCAGCATCGGCGTGGTGAGCACCCCGTTGGGACCGCTGGCCGACCGCCCGCCGCATGACGTCCTCGACGAGGTGATCCGGCTGGCCGTGGCGGCGATGCACCGGGCTCGGCGGCGGGGCGGGAACCGGGCCGAATACCTTCTGGATCCTCGACTTGGTGGGGTAGCCGACACAGATCCTGAGCCGGATCAGGACTGAGCCTCGGCAGCGGCGGGCCGGTAATGTCACCGCCATGAGCGGCGACCACCACCGGCCTTCCCGCGACCTACCGCCGGGTATGGCAGAGCAACTTGAGATCGCCTATTCGGGGATGGTCTCCTTCGGGCAGCGGCCTTTCCTGACCGAACCCGAACAACTCGACTCCTGGCAGCCCGACGTGGCGATCGTCGGTGCGCCTTTCGATGTGGGCACGACCAACCGTCCGGGTGCGCGTTTCGGTCCCCGCGCCATCCGCGCCACCGCATACGAACCGGGGACGTACCACCTGGACCTCGGTCTGGAGATCTTCGACTGGCTCGAGGTGGTGGACTTCGGCGATGCCTATTGCCCGCACGGCCAGACCGAGCGATCCCATGCCAACATCCGCGAAAGGGTGCACGCCATCGCCTCGCGCGGGATCGTTCCGGTGATTCTCGGCGGGGACCATTCGATCACCTGGCCGGCGGCCACAGCGGTCGCCGATGTGCACGGCTACGGCAACGTCGGGATCGTTCACTTCGACGCTCACGCCGACACCGCCGACATCATCGAGGGCAATCTGGCCAGCCACGGCACTCCGATGCGTCGGCTCATCGAGTCCGGCGCGGTGCCCGGCACCCATTTTGTGCAGGTGGGTCTGCGCGGCTACTGGCCGCCGCAGGACACCTTCGAATGGATGCAGGACCAGGGCATGACCTGGCACACCATGCAGGAGATCTGGGACCTCGGCTTCAAGGAGGTGATGCGCCGTGCCGTCGGCGAGGCGCTCGCCAAGGCCGACAAGCTCTACGTCTCGGTCGACATCGACGTTTTGGACCCCGCTCATGCCCCCGGCACCGGGACTCCGGAGCCCGGTGGGATCACCAGCGCGGACCTGCTGAGGATGGTGCGCCAACTCTGCTACGAGCATGATGTCGCCGGCGTCGATGTGGTCGAGGTGGCACCGGCATACGACCACGCCGAGCTGACCGTCAACGCCGCCCATCGCGTGGTGTTCGAGGCGCTGGCCGGGATGGCGGCACGCCGCCGCGACGCCGCGAAGGCCAAACCGGGACCGCCGTCCCCGCTGGCCGACTGAATGCGTTGGGCCTCGGGTAGCAGGGCATCGGCAGTTCTCGCCGCCCTGCTCCTGTGCGCTGGGCAGGCCGCCGCGGGACCGCCTCCGGCCGCGCCGCAGGAGTTCGTCGTACTCCAGGACATCGCCCCGAGCATCCTCGACGACATCCCCTACATCACCCCGCACAACTTCACCGGCGACCCGGTCGACGGCTATTGGGAGCCCTTGTGCATCCTCACCCGCCCGGCCGCAGAGGCGCTGTCGCGAGCTCAGCAGGACTTCCTCGAGGACGGGTACAGCCTGAAGGTCTATGACTGCTACCGGCCGCAGCGGGCGGTCGACGACTTCGTGGGCTGGGCGGAGAACCTGGCCGATCAGCGGATGAAAGCGGAGTTCTATCCCCGCGTCGACAAGTCCGTGCTGTTCGCCGACGGCTACATCGCGGAGCGGTCCGGACACAGCCGGGGCAGCACGCTGGACGTGACCCTTGTTCCGCTGGCGGCAGCCGCCGGCGCGGCCCCTTCACGCCTCCCCAGCCGACCTCTCGTCGACTGCGCCGCCCTGCAGGCCCTGCGGTTTCCGGACGACTCGATCGACATGGGCACCGGCTTCGACTGCTTCGACACCCTGGCCAACACCGCCGACCCGCGTGTCGGCGGCGATCAGGCGAAGAACCGGCTGCTGCTGGTCGAGGGCCTGCAACGGCAGGGATTCGTCAACTACGACAAGGAGTGGTGGCACTTCACCTACGCCCCGGCCGGAATCGGCGAACCCTACCCGGTCACCTATTTCGACTTTCCGGTCGAACGGGCGGCACTGGCCCCCGGCTGACGGCCGGAAGCTGGTCAGGATTCGGCGCCGGTCAGGATTCGGCGCAGCATGTGCATCGCCACCGTGGTCGAGCGCTCCCGCACGTCGGCGCGCCCACCGGGCACCCGGACGCACCGGGTCAGCAGCTGTCCGTCGCCCAGCGCCACGCAGAACCACACCGTGCCCACCGGCTTGTCCGCGGTGCCGCCACCGGGTCCTGCCACCCCGGTGATCGCGACCGCGGTGTCGGCGTCGAATCGACGCAGTGCCCCCGCGGCCATCGCCTCGGCCACCTCGGCCGACACCGCCCCGTGTTCGGCGATCAGCGCAGCGTCCACACCGAGCAGAGCCACCTTCGCCTCATTGGCGTAGGCCACGACGCCACCGGTGAGGTACGCCGACGAACCCGGGCGATCGGCCAGCCGCGCGGCCAGCATTCCCGCGGTACAGGATTCCGCGGTGGCCATCCGCCGGCCCGCCAGCAATCCGGCCACCTGTTCGTCGATTCCCGTGCCGTCCTCCGAGAAGATCGCGGCGCCGTGCCGCCGGCGCAGGAGTTCCATCAGCGTGTGGTAAGTCTGCTCGGCGCCGGGTTCGTAGCGGGTGACCACCTCCAGTTCGCCCCGCCGAAGACAGGTGGTGATCTCCAGCTCTTCGAAACCGGCTACCAGCCGTTCGGCCTCGCGCAGCGTCTCGGCCAGACCCGACTCCGCCACCCCGAACATCAGGACGGTCTCCTGCCGGTACACCGTGCGGCCGGCCAGAGCCTGCCGTACCGCGTCGGTGGACACCGCTGCCGCCCACATCCCCTGCAATTCCTTGGGCGGACCCGGGAGCACCAGCACCGTGGGTTCACCGGGGACGACCACACCGGGCGCGGTACCGACCGGATCGAGGACCTCAGCGCCGACGGGCACCATCGCCTGTTTGCGATTGGCGGCGCGAAGCGCCTCGGCGTCGACGTCCGGGAAGCGGGCCATCCAGCCGGCCACGATCTCGCCGATCCTGGTCTCCATCGCCTTGTCAAGCACGAGGTCGCGGTCACAGAAGCGGGCGACCGCGGCGACGGTCATATCGTCGGCGGTCGGGCCGAGGCCGCCGGTCGTCACGATCAGGTCGACACCCTCGGAGCGCAGAAACCTCAACTGTGCCTCGATATCGGCGAAGCGGTCTCCGCAGATGGTGATGTGAGCCAATTCGACGCCCAGTTCGAGCAGCCGATCGGCTACCCACGGACCGTTGCGGTCGGCGACCCGGCCGGTCAGCACCTCGGTTCCGGTCACCAGGATTCCTGCGCGTGCGCTCATCGGCTTGAAGACTATCGGCGCAGGGGGGTCGCCGCCTTGAACTCGGCGTCCCTGCCCCCGGACTGCCAGCGGTACCACCGTTCCCAACGCCGCAGAGCGAAGCGCTGCCAGCGCTCATCCACACCGGGAATCAGCCGGCGAGCGACCTCCGCCCCAGCGATCAGCGGCGCGCGCAGCAGCAGCAGCGCCATCCCCGGCACCGGTGATGGCAGCGCATAGCGCTTCCGATTCCACGGCAGCATGAACAGGCCGGAATAACCCGCCTGCACCCGGTAGTGGTATCCGGCGCGCAGCCTGTTCAGGCCGCGCTGGCCGGCTTTGGGGGCGAATGCCGGTACGAAGGACTCGACGAGTTCGGCGCCGGTCTGTGCCGAGTCGTAGCTGCGCGCCGAGTCGGCCATGAACAGAATCCGCCATGCGTCCAACACCGTCTCCGGAAAGTAGCCCTCGCAACGCACGCCGACCAGATGTCCGCAGTACCGGTTGAAGTGCAGCACCGCGCGCATCTCCCGCGGTGAGGTGATGAATCCCAGTGCCGTCAGGCCCAGCGCCGGGGCGACGCTACCCCCCAGCAGGGTCAGGAGCATCGCCGACTGGCTGATCGGCAGACCCAGCCGCTGGTAATCCCACTCAGGGTGCTCTTTGACCCGGGCCCGGACGCTGACGTGCATGATCCGCACATGCATCGAGATGGCCCGGGCAACGGAACCCGGCCGCAACACCGCACCGGGCCTGCTCACCTCGATCCACCAGCGTGAGGTCTCCATATAGCGATGCAGCGCCCGCTCGCCGGCATAGCCGCCGGACAACGACAGCGGCAGCGCCAGCCAGCTTTCGGTGTAGGTGTCCATCGTGCCGGCGTTGCCGACCGCACCTAACACGTACGCCCACCGTCGCCAAACCGCCGCACCCTCCTCGACCAGGTCGATGTCCACCCAGTCCGGAACGCGCTCGAAGTCCTCGACCAGGGCCCGCAGCGAATCGGGCACCTCACCGATGTTGTCGATGCCCGATTCCAGGGCCTGCTCGACGAGTTCGCGCGCCTTCCGGGCGCCGAGCTCACCGTGGTAGGTCTCGGCCACGAACCGTTCCGCGACCGGGTCACCCTCGGTCAGGCCGGTGATGAACGCCGCAGCGACCTCATCGGTCGGAAACAGGTCGACGCCGCTGAGCCGCAACACGCGGTCCCGGAGCCGCGCGTGCCCGGTGCCCCTGCGGGCCTGCGGGTATCGGAAGGCCTCCGGAACCGCCGCCACTCCTCAGAAGCCGCCGGGGGTGCGCACCACCAGCGGGACCGCGGGGAACACGGCGGCCAGTTCGGACCTGGACCTGCGCAGGGCGGCGGTCCCGTAGCCCTTCTTGCGGTGGGTGGGGTGAATCCAGATTCGGACGTTCACCTCGCCACCGGCGAGTTCGCCGAACACCATGCCGACCTTCTCCTCGCCGTCGAGAGCCACGAACCAGGCAGCCTCCTCGGCGCGCAGGCGATCGCGTGCCGAGGTGATCTCGTCATCGAGGTCGCCGGCCGGCGATCCGGATCCGTCGCCGGCGGCACCGATCTCCTCGGTGCGGGCGCCGAAGAGATCGCGATCGGCGTCGTGGGAGAAGGGGCGCAGCCGCAGGGTGTCATCGGCGCTGGCGGGCCGTTCGGTCACGGTGAAGCTCAGCCGGCTGTTGAGGTCATCGAGTTCGGCGGCGATCTGGCGTCGCGACTCCTTGGTGAGCTGGTCGAATGACATGCCCATCACCGCCTCCGCGCCGACCCGGGACTTCCCCAGCAGCGCGGTGACGGCCTCCACGGCGGCCTCGCGGTCGGCGGAATCCACGATGGCGTCGAGGACTTCATGGCGCCTCTCCAACGCGGTCAGCAGAGCGTCGGCGATGGCGCGGCGGGTAACGGCACGGTCCTGATCAGTCATGGCACAAGCCTAGACCTCCGTCGGGACTTCGGCCCGCCCCGTCGAACTCGCATGTCGGCCCACGGTGGGGTCGGGACTTCCCCCGCGGTTCTGCCAAAATCGGGCATCGTGGCGAGGACCTGGCTGGCGCTGTCCGCCGTCGTGCTGCTGGTTCTGTGCGCCGGCGACTACCGGGTTCTCGACTACCGGCTTCTCACTGCGCCAAGCCCACCCGCCGGGCAGAACGTCGAGTTGTCCGGGGGCTGGAAACTCACCTCGGCGACCGGCCTGCCCGCCGACGGCGCCACGGTATCGGCCGCGGGCTATGACGACGCGGCCTGGACCGCCGTCCCCCGGATGCCGGCCACGGTGTTGGGGATCCTGCAGGACGCCGGGGTCTACCCGAACCTCTACTACGGGACGAACCTGCTCACCGAGGTTCCCCAGGATCTCTACCTGCAGGACTGGTGGTACCGCACCACCTTCAGCGCACCGGCGGGCTTCGCCACCTACCTGCTGGATTTCCCCGGCATCAACTACCGGGCCGAGATCTGGCTCAACGGCCGCCGCATCGCCGGAAGCGACCGGATCGTCGGCATGTACGCCGACCATCAACTCGATGTGACCTCATCGATCGCCCCGGGCGGGCTCAACACGCTCGCGGTCAAGATCACTCCCGAACGGGCGGTCCAGGGCCTCGACGGTGTCGAACTGGCCGACAGTTGGTACGACTGGATCAATTGGCGCTATCTCGGCCACCGAGACGGGGTCTCCTTCGTCTCCGACCGCAACGCCGGAGTCTGGAAGCCGGTGCATCTTCGCGCCTTCGGCGAAGTAGGCATCGGCCCGGCCGCAGTGACGACCGAACTGCCGCTACCGGCCACCGACAGCGCCCGGCTGACCGTGTACGCCGACGTGCGCAACCACTCGGCGGTCTCGGTTCGCGGAGTCCTGCGCGCGACCATCACCCGCGAGGGCAAGGACACCGTCCGGGTCGAACAACCGGTGTCTCTGGAACCCGATGAGCGGCGCGAGATCGCCTACTCCCCCGACGAATTCCCCCAACTCACCCTCATCCGTCCCGACCTGTGGTGGCCCTACACCCTGGGCCGGCCCGACCTCTACGACCTCAGGATTGACTTCCTGCAGAACCGAACCCCCACCGCGACGGCGGCACTTCGCTTCGGCGTCCGCACCGTGCACGGGGTCCGCGGCGCCGGCGGCGACGGGGATTTCTCGCTTCGGGTCAACGGCCGCGACCTGCTGGTGCGCGGCGCCACCTACACCCCGGATCTGCTCTACTCCTACGACCCGGACCGCGACGCCGCCATCCTGCGCTACGCACGCGACCTCGGGGTGAACATGCTGCGGCTGGAGTCCAAGATCGCCTCGGAACGCTTCGTCGAGATGGCCGACGAGATGGGCATCCCGCTGATGTACGGGTGGATGTGCTGCAACCAGTGGGAGCGATGGCAACAGTGGGACGGCGAGGACCACCGGGTCGCGCGGGACAGCCTGGCCTCCCAGATCGCGATGCTGCGCCCGCACGCCTCGGTGTTCCTCTGGGCCAACGCCAGTGACGGCCGGCCGCCCGAGGACGTGCGACTTGCCTACCGGCGGATTCTCGAGGATCTGCATTGGCCCAACGCCGTCGTCGACACCGTCTCCTCCTTCGCCCGCGCGCCCGACGGGACGCCGCTGTGGGACGGGATCGAGATGGCCGGCCCCTACAGCTGGCGCCCGCCGTCCTACTGGTTCGCCGGCCGCTACCGCGCGGCCCGGGGATCCAGCGCCGAGCAGGGCGACAACGAGCACATCCCGCCGTTCGCCAGCCTGCGGTCGTTCATCCCGCCGGACAAGCTGTGGCCGATCAACGACACCTGGTACTTCCATGCCGGCGCCAATCCGGGCAATGCCGGGCTGACCAGTATCCGGCGGGTGATCGACCTGCGATACGGCACGTCCACCAGCGCCGAGATGTTCGCTGACAAGGCCCAGCTGGCCCACTACGAGTCCACCCGTGCGCAATTCGAGTCCTTCGCCGCCAGCGGCTGGGACAGCCACAAGATGACGATCTACTGGATGCTCAACAGTCACTGGCCGTCGTTCTTCGGCAATATCTTCGACTACTACCTGCGGCCGGGCGGGGCCTACTACGGCGCCAAGAAGGGCTTGCGCCCGCTGTCGGTGGTGTTCGACTCCTACGCCACCGGTGAGCACCGTCAGGCCCACGTCCGCGTGGTGAACCAGGGCCCTGACGACCGCAAGGGCCTGCGGGTGCGGGTGCGGATCTATGACCTTTCCGGGCGGGTGCGCGACGACCGCCGGGCCGAGGGTATCGCCGTCGAGTCCGGTGGCGTCGCCGCGGCACTCACGCTGGGACCCGGCCCGACCGACTCGCCGGTGTTCTTCGTCCGCGCCGAGTTGCTGGAGCCCGATGGAACCCGGCTGACCGAGAACGTCTATTGGCAATCGCGGCAGATCGACGACCTCGGACCACCCGAGAACGACACCGCCTTCGCCACCACCCAGGTCAGCTGGGCCGATATGACCGCACTCAACACCATCGCCAGGCCGAGGATGAATATCACCGCGCGCGCCGGGGAATCCGCCGGCGAGGTCACCGTCCGGCTGAGCAACCCGAGCCCGACGGTCGCGTTCTTCTATCGGGCGGAGCTGCTCACCTCGCCGGATTCCGACGAGATCCTGCCGATCGAGTACGACGACAACTACGTCACGGTCTTTCCCCACGAGACCGCCGAGATCCAGGGCCGGGTGCCGCCCGGCGGGCCCACGCCGGGATGGGTCCGGGTGACCGGGTACGGCGGGGAGCCCACCGTGGTTCCGGTGGACTGACGCAGTGTCTGCGGTGGACTGACACGGATCGGGTAGGCGCGCCCCGACCTGATCACGGTGACCTAGATTCGTCAGGGGCACCGGATCACGGGCCACCGACGCCGAAGGGACAGCGACCTTGCTCGAGCACGCCCTTGTAGTGGCCGCCGCACTGGCCAGCGCGGTGTTCATCGCCATCGGCATCGTGGTGCGCCAGCGGGCGACCATGGACGTCCCCGACCACCAGGGCGTCAGCGCGGTGATGGTGACCACCCTGCTGCGCCGGCCGCTGTGGTGGGCGGGCACCGGCGCCGCCGTCACCGGGTATGCCTTCCAGGCGGTCGCTCTGGCCTTCGGCTCTCTGCTGTTCGTCGCCCCACTGCTGGTCTCGGCGTTGCTGTTCGCCCTTCCCCTCAGCGCCCGGCTGGCCAACCGCCGGGTGACCCGGACCGAATGGGGCTGGGCCCTGCTTCTCACGCTCGCGCTCGGGGTGTTCGTCGCCCTGGCGCGAGCCGCTCCCGGCGATTACGAGGGATCCGAGCGGCCCGCCGTGGCCGTGGCCGCGGTCGCGCTGGCGGTCGCCGTCGCCACCGTGCCGGTGGCGACCCGGCTCTCCGGCTGGCGGCGCGCGCTGTTGCTGGCCACCGCGGTCGGCGTGCTGTTCGGGGTGGTCTCGGTGCTGACCAAGATCGTCATGAACACCGTCACCGAGGGCGCGTCGGCGCGATTGCTCACCTCGCCGGTCGTTTACGTTCTGGCTCTGGTCGGGGTGGTCGCCACCCTGTTGCAGCAGTCGGCGTTCCACGCCGGATCGCTGCAGGCCTCGGTGCCCGCGATGCTGGTTCTGGAGCCGGTGGTGGCCGTCTTGCTCGGTCAGATCGTCCTGGGTGAGCATCTCGTGGTGAATCCGCCGACCGCCGTGGTCCTCGGGATCGCGCTCGCGGCGATGGCCGCGGCCACCATCGCGCTGGGCCGCGACGAGGGCGCCTACGAGGAGGAACTGGAGGCCGAGTTCTCGGCCCGAACCACCGAACGGCCGGGCCCGTGAACCCGGTCACTGATCCACTGGCCGCCATCGCCGCAAGTCCCCCCGGGCCGGCCGTCGGCGCGTTCTTCGACCTCGACGGCACCCTGGTCGCCGGCTTCACCGCGGCCGCGCACGCCGGCGACCGGTTGCGCCGCGGTCAGGCCCGGATCGGCGAGGTACTCGGTGTGGTCGAGGCCTCGCTGCGCTACAAGCTGGGCCGTATGCAATTCGAGCGGCTGTTGGTGCGCGCCGCCGGCTATCTGCGTGGTGAGTCACTGGAGGAGCTCGACGCCGCCGGCGAGCGGGTCTTCGCGGAGCAGGTGGCCCCCAGGGTCTATCCGCTGATGCGCCAGGTCGTCGAAGCCCATCGCGACCGTGGCCACACCCTGGTGATCAGTTCCTCGGCGTTGACCATCCACGCCGAACCGGTCGCCCGCGCGCTGGGGATCGACAACGTGGTGTGCAACACCTTCGAACTGGACTCCGAAGGGCTGCTCACCGGACGGATAGCCAAACCGATCATCTGGGGACGACAGAAAGCGGCTGCGGCACAACGGTTCTGCGGCGAGCGCGGGATCGAGCTGCGGCGAAGTTACTTCTACGCCGACGGCGACGAGGACGCCCCGCTGATGGAACTGGTCGGCCACCCGCGTCCGGTCAACCCGCGGGCGGGTCTGGCGACGATGGCCGCCGCCCGGGGATGGCCGGTGCTGCACATCAGCGCCGACGGCCGACGCGGACCGGCCGACGCGCTCGGCCATCTGCCGGCCCTGGGCCGGGCCGCCCTGGCCGCGGCCTTCAGCGGGTTGGCGTTGCGCGGCCGGCGCAAAGGCGACTGAGTCGGCTCACATCGCTGAGTCGGCTCACATCGCTGAATCGGCTCACATCGCTGAATCGGCTCACATCGATCGGTGCGGCACGTCGGTCACCAAGCCGCCGTCCACCACGTACTCCGCCCCGGTCGAGAACGAGGACTCGTCGCTGGCTAGGAACACCACGAATGTTGCCACCTCATCGGGTGTCCCCGGCCGGCCCATCGGCGCGGAGACGATGTTGTCGGGTAGGTGCTTGGTCATCGGGGTTCGGATGAAGCCCGGGTGGATCGAGTTGACCCGGATCTTCTCCGGCGCCAGTTCCAGCGCGGCCGATTTGGTCAGCCCGCGCAGTCCCCACTTCGAGGCCACGTAGCTGTGCATCCAGACCGCGCCGCGCAGGCCCTCGATCGAGGAGATGTTGATGATGGATCCGCCGCCGGCGGCGACCATCGGCTCGATGACGGCCTTGATACCCAGCATCGGGCCGGTGAGGTTGACGTCGAGGACCTTCTGCCAACGGGTCATGTCGACCGTCTTCAGGGGCGCGGCCTGGGCGATCCCGGCGTTGTTGACCAGGACGTTGAGCTTGCCGAAGGTGTTCACGGCGGTCTCGACGGCCCCCGCCCAGTCCTCGGCACTGGTCACGTCGAGGTGCACGTAGCGGGCGGAGTCGCCCAACTCGGCGGCCAATGCCGCACCCTGCTCGTCGAGAATGTCGCCGAGTACCACCTTGGCCCCCTCGGCCACCAGCATCCGGGCGTCGGCAGCACCCATCCCCCGGGCCCCGCCGCTGATCAGTGCCACTTTGTCGTCTACGCGTCCCATGGGGCGTCAGGCTACCCGGGGGCGGCGGGCGCTCCCACGCACCGGGTGCGGGGCGTCTACGCTCCGCCGGGCACCGATGTCACGGGTGATAGCCGGGAACCAGGACGGCCCCGGGATACCAGCCGTAGCCGCCGTTGACGTAGAGCGACAGGCACTGTGCCCGCAGGGCATCGCTGCCGATGTTGCAGTTGAGCAGCGCGGTCTGATCCGGGGCGGAGCCCAGCGTGCGACGCGGGCGTGCCGGCAGCGCACAGTTGTCCACGTAGGGGTTCAGTGGGAAGACGCCGTTGTAGCAGGGGGCCTCGGGCATCGGAGTCGGATCGGCCGACGCCGCAGGGGCGACGGCAAGGCCACCCGCGAGAAGCGACCCCGCCGTGGCGGTCGCAGCGATCAGCGCACCTGCCGACTGGGTGAGAGTGGCTCCCCCGAGAGAGGCTCTTCCGAGTGTGGCTCTTCTGAGATTGGCCATGGAACACCTCATTCATCGACAACGCTCTACGTTGAGCGCACCTTCTAATCTACCCCTGTTAGGAGGGCCGATGACGGTCCACATCGTGGCGGCCTGCGCGGGTGCTTCCCGCTGGCTGTGCTGTGGGTGGATCTGATCTTCGACATTCAGATCCTTCGTCGGGACCTTAGCGGCGGCACTGCCGGGGCGGCGTGCGCGCTGGACTCGATCTCTGCGTACTACCGCCGCGCGACGACCACGTCCCGACCGATGAGCGCACTGATAGCCGCGGTGATGGGAGTCCTGCTGGTGGCGTTGGCCGTTGAGGTGACACGCGTTGTCGGGCCCGGATGGATGATCGCGTTGTCCGTGGTGCTCGCGGGCGGCCCGATCGCACTGGCCCTGCTGCGCACCGTGCCCAACGCCGTGTCTGGGTGATCACCTCATCTGTCTGGCCGGCATGCTGGCGTTCCTCGTGCACTGGTTGGTTGGCGGCTAGACTCGAACCTAACTGGAACACGTTCCAGTTTCCCGCCCCGAGGAGCCCGCCATGCACACACCCCTCTGCGACGAACTCGGCATCGAGTTCCCGATCTTCGCATTCACCCACTGCCGGGATGTGGTGCTGGCCGTCAGTAAGGCCGGCGGCTTCGGCGTGCTGGGTGCGGTCGGCTTCACCCCCGAACAGCTTGAGATCGAACTGAACTGGATCGACGAACGCATCGGTGAACGCCCCTATGGCGTCGACATCGTGATCCCCAACTCCTACGAGGGTATGGACGCGGACATGTCCGGGGACGACCTCGCCGACATGCTGCGCAAGATGGTCCCCCAGCAGCATCTGGACTTCGCCAAGAAGATCCTGGCCGACCATGGCGTGCCGACCGAGGACGCCGATTCGCACGCCCTGCAGTTGCTCGGCTGGACGGAGGCGACGGCGACCCCACAGGTCGAGGTGGCGCTGCGGCACCCCAAGGTCGCGCTGATCGCCAATGCGCTGGGCACACCGCCGGCCGAGATGATCTCCCACATCCACTCCAGTGGGCGCAAGGTCGCCGCCCTGTGCGGTTCGCCGGCGCAGGCCCGCAAGCACGCCGAGGCCGACGTCGACATCATCATCGCCCAGGGCGGTGAGGGCGGCGGCCACTGCGGTGATGTGGGCTCGATCGTGTTGTGGCCGCAGGTGGTCCGGGAGGTGGCGCCGCGACCGGTGCTGGCCGCCGGCGGGATCGGCAGCGGCTACCAGATCGCCGCCGCGCTGGCCATGGGCTGTCAGGGCGCGTGGTCGGGGTCGCAGTGGCTGATGGTCGAGGAAGCCCAGAACACCCCCGTTCAGCAGGCCGCCTACGCCAGGGCCACCAGCCGCGACACGGTGCGCAGCCGATCGTTCACCGGCAAGCCGTGCCGCATGTTGCGCAACGACTGGACCGAGGCGTGGCAAACGGCCGGCAACCCCGAGCCACTCGGAATGCCGTTGCAGTACATGGTCTCCGGAATGGCCGTGGCCGCCACCAGCCGCTATCCCGACGAGACCGTGGACGTCGCCTTCAACCCGGTCGGCCAGGTGGTTGGCCAGCTTTCCCGGGTGGAGAAGAGCGCCGCCGTCATCGAACGGTGGGTTCAGGAGTACCTGGATGCCACCAACCGGCTCAACGCGTTCAACGAGGCGGCCGCAGCCCTGTAGCGGCCGTCCCCTCAGCCGACCCGGTCGAACTGGCTCCCATTGCCCCAGGGGCCGTTGCGCAGGAAGCCGGGCTGCCAGCCCTGATCGCCCAGGCACAGCATCGGAAGCCCGTCGGGCGACTGCGCCGCCGCCTGTGAACCGGGGCACGAGGACCCCACTTCCTGGACGCCGTACAGCTTCGGCGAGACCACCCAGAAGCCGGTGCCCTCCGGCGGCCGGTCCATGCCGACGTACGACTGGCCCGCGATGAAGTGGCACGCCAGCGCCTGCCCGCCGGGTCCGCGGCCGAAGATGAACCGGTCCCACCGGTAACACGGTGCGCTCAGGTGCGCCTCGTAGTTCATACCGGGGACATCGCCGGGGTAGGACCGCTGCGTTCCGTCGGCACCGGCGGACGGGGCGGCTCCCAAGGCGCCCCCGGCGAGGACGGCGGCGATGACCATGTGGCGCAACATGCCCAGAGCCTAACGGTTCGGCATCGACCCGCTCGGGCAAACGGGCCAGCCGCGCGGAAAACACTTGCGGTTTCCTTGCTAAGCTGCGGCGATCAGCCAAGCAAAGAGGACTGAAATGGTGGCAGAAGGACTCGGATCCGAGTCCGGCGTCCGCGCCGGGGGGGCCGGTGGCGGCGTCTCTTCCGTGCCCGCCCCACGTGCCTTCGCGGTGCGGTACTCGACCGCCAACCATCCCGGCTCCTGGCACGAGGTGGTCCCACTGGGCGACGACCGTACCGGTGTACTCGTCGGCCGCTGCGCCGACCCGGCGTCGGCTGACCGGTGTCGGTCGGCCGCCCGCAACGCGTTGCTGGAAACCGCGGACCCGGCGCGAAGCCTCGAGGGCGTGATGGAGTCGACCGCCTCGGCGCTGTGCGCCGTCATCGACGCCACGACGATCGTCTACCGAAGTCACGGCGACTCCGACACCGCCGTCGCCGTTCCGAATACCCCGCCGCTTGTGCTCGATCACGCCGAAGATCGAGTGGCCGTCACCAAACTGTCCCCTGGCGCGACAGTGCTGATGTGCACCGGCCCGATCGGGTCGGCTGTCAACGCCCTGGACGGCTGTGAGACGCAGAGCACTGAACAACTCGCCGACGCGGTGGGCACCCGCCTCTTCGGCTCCGGTGAGCGAGGCGTGGCCCTGGTGCTCTACCGCCACCCGCCGGAGCCGCTGCGGATCACTCTCCCCGCCGTGGCATCGAGTCTTGCGGTCAGCCGGGGGCGCCTGCGCCGGTGGCTGGCCGCAGCCGACGTCGACCCCGAGTCCGGCGCGGATCTGGTGCTCGCCGTCGGTGAGGCCACGGCCAACGCGACCGAGCACGCCGTCGTCGGTGTGGACCGCGGCGTGATGATCACGGTCACCGCCGCGCTCACCGGAAACCGACTGCGGCTCACGGTGTCCGACACCGGGGTGTGGAAACCGGCGCCGGAATCGCCGGGACATCGCGGTCACGGTCTTCCCCTGATCAACGCCTTGGTTGATTCGGTCGAGCTGAACACCACCGCAGAAGGAACCACCGTCGTCATGCTCAAGGAGTTGCACTCATGAAACACGCCTGGTTCGCCGTCACCACCGCCGCCGCGGACCGGCCGGCACTGGTGGTCGCCTCCGGCGATATCGACCTGGCCAACGTCGAGGAGTTCCGCACCGCGATGACCAAGGCCTGCAACGGCTCGGACACGCTGACCATCGACCTCACCGAGGTGAGCTACTGCGATAGCACCGCGGTGGGTGCGCTGTTCTCGGTGGCCGCCACGACTGCACTGACCCTGCTGATCAGGCCCACCGGAAACATCAAGACCCTGCTGAGGATTTCCGGCCTGGACCGGGTTGCAACCGTCGTGACGAAGGACTAGGTGGCCCGGTGCCCGTTCCGCCATTCCATCCACGCTCGGAGTCCGCGCACCACCAATTGTTCGACCGCATCCTCGAACGGGTGAAACGCGATCTTCCCGACGCCGTCGCGCTCGCCGTCACAGTCCACCCCAGAAACGGCGGCGTCACGGAGTTCGCCTCATGTGGGTTCGGCAGCGCGTACCTCGCGGCGCAGCTTTCCGGCCTCGGCGGCCCGGCCGTCGACGCCGTCGAGTATCAGGTTCCGGTGCTGAGTCTGGACTTGTGGTCCGATGACCGCTGGCCTGCGCTGACGGCCGATTCCGTCCTCGACCGGGTGTCCGGTCACGACGACCAGGTGCGGTCGGCGAAGGGCGCGGCGTCCGTTCCCGGGATCTGGCGCGCCGACGAGACCGTGGTGCTCTCCTGCCTGCTGGACCGTCCGGCCGACGCCAGCACGGTGGCCACCTTGATCGGCTACGAGCAACTCATCACCGCAGCGCTGATGACCTCGGCCACGCAGGAGGGCAACGACGTCGCCGACATGCTGGCGGTGCTGCAGTCCCGGGGTGCGATCGAACAGGCCAAGGGGATGGTCATGGCTTGCCTGCGCTGCGACGCGGACCAGGCCTGGGCGACCCTGCGACGGGCCAGCCACGAGTCCAACGTCAAACTGCGGGTCCTTGCCGTCGCCCTGGTCGAGTACGTCGGGCGCACGCCGGCCGAACAGCCGGGCAGCGCCGCGCCGATCGCCCCCGACGAACGGGCGCGCAAAGCGGCCCGGTTGCTGTGGGCGGTTCTGAGCCACGCTTTCGGATCGGTCTCAGACGGCGACTGAGTCCGGAAGGTCGATGGTGGTGGTGACCGCCACGATCTGCGGAGTGGGCGGCGCCGAGGAGAAACCGAAGCCGACCGGCGGATGCAGCGGGGCGATCTCGCCGAGGTCGCTGCCGGCGAACCGTCCGGTGATCGACTCGATCATCCGCGTCCGGCGCACGCCGTAGTACTCCCGGCGGCCGTTTCCGGCGCTGCCCGCGGTATGTACGCCGCGGACGATCCGGGAGGCGACCGGGTCGATCGCCTTCAGCCACCAGGGTTGGACCGCCAGCCGGCCGGGTACCAACCGCAGCAGCAGGTCCAGCGGCGCCGGACCTCCGATGGCGATGCTCAGATCCAGATCGGGAGCGCTCACCACCAGCCGATGCGCCGACAACTCGGCGGTGACCGGTCCGAGTCGGACTCGGTCGAAGGCGTAGGTCGATGCGACGAAGTCGGCCACCCGGGGGTCCGGCGCCAGCAGGATCCGTTGGTCGTCACGGGTCTGGACCATCACGTCGGCGAAGGCGCCGAACGGAGACTCCGCCCAGACGCCCACCACCAGCCGTACCCCGGCAGCGGTGCCGAGACCCGCGATGGAGCCGGTGAAGACCAGTCGCCGTGCCCGCATCACCCGAGAGTACGAAACGGTGCCGAAACACCGGGTCGGTAGCACGGGATTCGGGTTCGGAGGTGGTTGGCTTGAGGCATGTCTGATCGTGCCCGTCCGGTAGGTCCCCTTCTCGCAGCGGCTGCGCTGGCCGCCGCCACCGCAATGACGGCGGTTGCCCAGAGCGCGTTACCCGAAGCCGGTGCGGAGCCGACGGCACCGACGACCGAACCCTCCGGCTCGAACTCGGCGTATCCCAGCGACGATCAGGGGTATACGGATTCCGCGGCTCGCTGCGACGAGGGCCAGACCCTGATGGCCTACGGCCGCACCTCGCGCGCGCTGGTCACGATCTGCGTCGGTCCCGACGGCCAACTCGAGTACCGAGGGGTCAGGCTCAGCGACAACTCGTCGCTGACCGTTTCGGCGGGTCGCGCCTCGGACGGCTCGATCGTCGCCACCAACGACGGCGTCACCTACGCGGTCTCCCCGGAGATGCTCCTGGTTTCCGACGGTGACAGCGTCCTCTACCGCGATTCCTGGGTGGAGTTCCGCGAGCCGGGGTTCTCCGGGGAGTCCTCGGCCCCCCAGACCTCTTCGACCCAGACTTCATCTGCAGGGACCTCTTCGACCCAGACTTCATCTGCAGGGACCTCTTCGACCCAGACGTCATCTGCAGGGACCCCGACGGTGTCCACCACGACCGTCACCGTGACCGCCACGACCTCGGCCTCGGCCGGCTGACCGACCGAGGCGTGATCACCGGCCGGGCCCACCAGGCCGATACGATGACCTCATGACGGAGTCCAGTGGGTCCTCGAGTTGGTCGCTCGACGGCGATTCCGGTGAACTGCGCATTCTCACCGGAGTGGCAGGTCGGGCCGCCAAGATGGGCCATCGCCTGACCATTGCCATGCGCTCCTGGACGGCCACGGTGCAGTGGGACGGCGGCGAACCGGTGAGCGCCGAACTGAACGTCGTGGTGGACTCGCTTGAGGTTCTCAGTGGTGAAGGGGGCGTAACCCCTCTGGCCGGTCCCGAGAAGGGTGTGGCCCGCTCCAATGCCCTGAAATCGTTGGATGCCAAGAAGTTTCCGCAGATTCGCTTCGCTTCCACCGACATCTCCCGGACCGCGCAGGGCTACCGGCTCAGCGGATCGGTCGAGATCCACGGAACCGAGCGCCCGCAGGTGGTCGATCTCGCCGTGGCGGACCGCGGCGCGGCCTGGGAGTTGACGGCCCGGGTGAGTCTGGCCCAGAGCGACTTCGGCGTGAAGCCCTACTCCCTGTTCATGGGCTCGCTGAAGGTGGCCGACGAAGTCACCATCGACTTCGCCGCGACCCACCCCAAGTAACCGGGGCCCGACCTACCAGTTGATGACCACGGGGTCACCGATACCCACCTGGTTGAAGTACCACAGTGCGTTGTTGGGACTGAGGTTGATGCAGCCGTGGCTGACGTTGGCGTAGCCCTGCGAGCCGACCGACCAGGGCGCGGAGTGGATGTACACCCCACCCCAGGTGATTCGCACCGCATCGGCCACGGTGAGCTTGTAGCCTTCGGGGTCGCTCAGCGGAATGCCGATGGTGCGGGAGTCCATGATGATCGACTTGGCCTTCTCGAGCACGGTGAACGAACCCACCGGTGTGGCGAACCTCGGCTTGCCCATCGAAGCCGGCATCTGACGCATGATGACGCCGTCGATGCTCACGGTGAAGGTGTGCTTGGAGATGCTGCCGACCGCCAACACGGTCGAGCCGGTGCCGAAGCTGCGCCGCTGCCCGCCGGCCATCAGCGTGATGCGGGAGTGGGCCGGCCAGAACTCGTCGGGCACCCACGCCACCACGTTGTCGGCACGCCACTCGAATCGGCCGGACACATCCGTCGGTGCGGTGACCGTGATGCCCCGCTCGGCGGCCGCGCGGTCGGCAACCGGACGATGGAACGTGACGATGATCGGATGCGCCACGCCGACGGTCGAGCCGTTCACCGGTTGCACCGATGCGACCGTCCCCCCGGTGACCGACGGGGCGACGGCGGCCGCGCCGATGGGCGCCGTCGCCGCCATCGTGACGATTGCGAACACCGCGGCGGCTAACGCCCGCCGAACTGCTCTGGCCATGGCTCCCCGTCCCGTCGTGGTCTGCAGCAAATTGCAGTGTAGATGCTGACCGGGCATACCACCGACGGTCGGTTGCGAAACATCAGTCCATACGGACGTCAGCCCGAACCTGCCGGAGCCCTACAATTCCCGGCATGAGCGATCACGGGCACAACCACGACGTCCTCAACGACCTCCGCCCCCAGCATCGGGCGTTGCGGCAGGAGATTCCCGACGTCTACCGGGCGTTCAACGAACTCAGCGGCGCGGCCCTGACCGACGGCGCGCTGCCGACCAAGTTCAAGGAGTTGATGGCGATGACCATCGGCGTGGTGCACGGTTGCGACGGCTGCATCGCCTCGCACGCCCGCGGCGCCGCCCGCGCCGGGGCCACCACCAAGGAGGCCGCCGAGGCGATCGGCGTCGCGATCCTCATGCAGGGCGGTCCCGCCACCGTATACGGCGCTCGGGCCTACACGGCGTTCTGCGAGTTCGCCGGGGCCGAACCTTCGGCCTGAGAGTTACTTGGGCGGCAGTCCGGCGACCATCGGGGTGTCGACCCCGACCGCACCGAGCTCGGTGGCACTGCCCGGGGTCCCCAACGGGGCGTCACGGCCGGGCAGGACCTCCTTGAAGAAGGCGGCGTTGTCGGCCAGGAACCTTCGCTCGCTCTCCGGCAGGTCGTCCTCGTGATAGATGGCGTCGACCTCGCACAACAACCGGCAGGCGCCGCAGTCGACGCACTCCTCGGCATTGATGTACATCGACCGGTCGCCCTCATAGATACAGTCCACCGGGCATTCGGCGGCGCAGGACTTGTGCTTGACATCGACACACGCGCTGGTGATCACATAAGCCATGGGGCGAATTCTATCTGTGACTCGCCGTAGCAGACACGGAGAAGGTCCCGCCACGCCGGGGACCAAAGTCCTCAATTCAGTCAGGGCCGTCTTACTCGGTCAGGGCCGCCCACCAAGTTGCCCCGTGACATCGACGAAACCGGCCGCGTCGAGGCTGTGGTCGGTCATATTGCGGCATTCCCCGTGGATCTGCAGAACGCCGCGGCCGGGAACCTCGGGGTTCCGGTAGTACACGGCGGTCACCCCGTCCTTGGCCAGGGTCCGCCCCCCGGGGTGACGGTTGGGCCGCAGCCCCTCGTGCCAGCCCCGAGCCTTCATGTCGGCGGCGATCCGGCGGAAGTAGGCGGGGGTTTCGGCCATGCCGGGCACGTCGAAGTTCAGGTAGACGGTTCCCTGGTACGGGGGCTCCTCATCGCTGGTACACGACATCAGCAGATAGCTTGCCGACGGTGACGTCAGACCGGCGGCGACGAATTGGCGGGCGGGTTCGAGCACCTGCTGCCTGCTCTGGGCGTCGGTCAGCGGCTCGACGGGCCGCATGGCCGCGCCGCGGAGGTCGTAGATCCGGTGCGTCACCACGAACGCCACGCCGAGAACCAGCGACGTGAGCAGGGCCGCGGTGACTAGGGCGGTGGCCGAGCGGCTGCGGAGACGTCCCCCGAGCCGGTCCAGTAGATCCACCGCGCTGCCCACCCCCGCCGATGGTACCGGCGACAGTCGAGGATCGACTGCCCTTGTTGTGACCAACATCTCCCGGGCATTTCCGGCCCCCTGTTCCGGTGACCTCGACACACCGGCCATCTGGTCCCGACTTCGGTGGCCGAGTCCGGTGCCGGAGCGGACGTTCAAGAGTTTTCCGACGAGGCGGAGTGCCTTTTTGCGGCGTTTTCAGGCAAAGTTGATGTCATGGCTCTACTGACCCCGCGCCATGCGGTCCGTCGGGCGCGCCGGTTGGCCGGCGCGTTCGCGACGTTGACGCTGCTCGCCGGCCTACTCGCCGCGCCCGGCGCCGCTGCCCCCGCGCTCCCGCCGCCACCGCGGACCCCACTGGATCAGTCCGCTCTGCTCAGCCAGGTGGTACCCGGGCTCGTCGACATCAACACGTCGCTGAGCTATCAGGGTGCGGTCGGCAACGGCACCGGAATCGTCATCGACCCCAGTGGTGAGGTGCTGACCAATAACCACGTCATCGAGGGCGCCACCGAGATCACCGCCGTGAGCCTGGCCAACAGCGTCTCCTATGCGGTCGACGTGATCGGATTCGACCGCGCCAGCGATATCGCCCTGATCCGCCTGCGCGGCGCGGGCGGGCTGCCGACCGCCAACCTCGGCACCTCGTCGACGGTCGCGGTCGGCGATCCCATCGCAGCCATCGGCAACTCCAACGGCCCGGGCGCCCCGCCTTCCTACGCCCCGGGTGCGGTGACCCAACTCGGCGCCAGCGTCCGGGCCTCCGACGAGTCCGGCGGCGGTTCGCGGGAGTTGTACGACCTGATCCGGGTGGCCGCCGATATCCGGCCGGGCGACTCCGGAGGCCCGCTGGTCAACAGCAACGGCCAGGTGGTCGGTGTGACGGTGGCCGCCACCCTGACCTACCGCATGGGTGGCGTCACCGGCGGCGAGGGCTTCGCCATCCCCATCGACCGGGCGATGGGGATCGCCAACCAGATCCGCTCCGGCGTGCCCTCGCCGGCGATCCACCTCGGTGACACCGCCTTCATCGGCGTGGGGATCGCCGACGCGCCGCGGCTCGGCGGCCCGCCCGGCGCGATCGTCCGACAGGTGCTGCCCGATACCCCGGCGAGTCAGGCGGGTCTGTTCGGCGGTGACCTGATCACCGCCGTCGACGGGATGCCGGTCAACTCGGCCGCCGATCTGTCCAACCTGATGGACCAGCACCGGCCCGGCGACACGATCATGCTCTCCTGGATCGACCGTGCCGGTAACCCGCGCACCGTTCCGATCGTTCTGGCCAAGGGGCCGGTCGGCTGACCGGGCTCAGGGCGACGGGCGCCGCCGCGCTCGCCCTGCTCATCACGTTCGCCCCGGCATCCCGGGCCGAGCCCGACGATCAACCGGACTTGCCGCTCTACCAACTCGTCGACACCGCGGCCGAGCGGCTACAGGCTGCCGACCCCGTCGCCGCCAGCAAGTGGATCAACGGCGGGCCGATCACCGATCCGGTGCGCGTGCGACAGGTCCTCGCCGCCGTCGGGACCGACGCCCAATCCGCGGGTGTCCCGGTCGACTACGTGACGACTCTGTTCACCGATCAGATCAACGCCACCGAAGCCGTCCAGTACAGCCGGTTCTCGTGGTGGAAGCTGAACCCGGCGGCCGCACCGGCGACGGCACCGGATCTGTCGGCCTCGCGGACACGGATCGACGCGCTCAACCGCCAGATGGTCGCCGAGATCGCCGAGCAGTTGCCGGCGCTGCGGTCCGCCGACTGCGCGGTCGGTCTCGACGCCGCGAAGGCGGCCGTGGCGGAGGACCGGACGTTCGACGCGCTGTACCGCCAGGCACTGGACGCCGCCACCCGTTCCTACTGCCGATCCTGATCGCCTGCGGGCTGGCCGGCCAACCGGTCGATCCTGGCCAGCCCGGCCGCGCACACCGGCAGGTAGGCCACCGCCCACCAGGGCACCTCGAACCGCGCCAGGCAGCCGTGCCCGGCCGCGCTGACCTGGTGTCCGGTGGCGGGCACCCCGGCAACCGTCCAGCTCCAGCGGCGGCCCGGTTCGAACTCGGTGACGGTGAACGGCAGTCGCACTCCGGCCACGGTCCAGACCGTGCCCCGCGCGCCGGCACTCAACTGCGAGCCTCCCGCATGTAGAACCGCACGGCGCACCGACGGCCCCCACCGCGGCCACTCCCGTACGTCGACCAGCAGCCGCCACACCTCCTCCGGGGGTGCGGCGATGATGCGATCGACACCGCCGACGGGTGACGGCAACGTGATACCCACGACCGCGACGCTACGCGGGCAACCGATCCGAGACCGGCCGGCGGGGGCGGGCATAGACTCGGCCCATGGAAGGCTCAGTGACGGTGCACATGTCCGCCCCGGCCGAGAAGATCTGGAATCTCATCGCCGACGTCCGCAACACCGGCCGCTTCTCCCCCGAGGTCTTCGAAGCCGAATGGCTCGACGGGGCAGACGGACCCGAGTTGGGCGCCAAGTTTCGCGGACATGTCCGGCGCAACGAGATCGGGCCGGTCTACTGGACCACCTGCCGGGTCACCGCCTGCGAGCCGGGCCGCGAATTCGGATTCGCCGTTCTCGGCCCCGGGGACCAGGCCGTCAACAATTGGCATTACCGGCTGACACCCGCCGGCGACGGCACCGACGTCACCGAGTCGTTCCGGCTCAACCAGTCACTTCCGGTCAGGGTGTTCTGGATGTTCGCCGGATACCTGCGCGGCCGGCGCAACGTGCGCGATATGCGCACCACCCTGGAACGCATCAAAAAGGTCGTCGAACAGGACTGACCGCTGCACCGGTCCACCGGCCTCTACTGTGGGTCCATGGGCATCCCGACACTCGCCAACGGCCAGGCGCCGCCGCACGTTCCGCTCGATGACATCGAGATGGGGACCCTGGACTTCTGGGCACGCGACGACGCCTACCGCGACGGCGCCTTCGCCACTCTCCGGCGGGAAGCCCCGGTCACGTTCGTCAACGAGATCGAGTGGGACGGATTCCAGGCCGGTCCGGGCCACTGGGCGCTGATGAGGTTCGACGACGTCCACTTCGCCAGCCGCCACCCGGAGATCTTCAGCTCCTACCCGAACATCACCATCGCCGACCAGGCCCCCGAGGTCGCCGAGTACTTCGGTTCGATGATCGCCTTGGACGATCCCCGCCACGCCCGATTGCGCAACATCGTCCGCAGCGCTTTTACCCCCAGAGTGGTGGCACGCACCGAGGAATCGGTCCGCGAACGGGCCAGGCGGCTGGTGGCCGGCATGGTGACCAACCATCCCGACGGCCACGGGGATCTGGTCTCGGAGCTGTCGGGACCGCTTCCGCTGCAAGTGATCTGCGACATGATGGGCATCCCCGACGCCGACCACCAGCAGATCTTCCACTGGACCAACATCATCCTCGGCTTCGGCGATCCCGATCTGACCACCGACTTCGAGGAGTTCATGAAAGTCGCCATCGACATCGGCGCCTATGCGACCGCCATGGCCGAGGACCGCCGGGCCAACCCGCGCGACGACCTCACCACCGCCCTGGTCGCCGCCGAGGTCGACGGCGAGCGGCTGAGCTCGTCGGAGATCGCCTCGTTCTTCATCCTGCTCGCCATCGCCGGAAACGAGACCACCCGTAACGCCATCAGCCACGGTGTCCTGGCGCTGACCCGCTATCCCGAGCAGCGCGAGATCTGGTGGAACGATTTCGGGGCCCACACCCCGACCGCCGTCGAGGAGATCGTCCGCTGGGCATCACCGGTGGTCTACATGCGCCGGACCACCACCCGCGACGTCGAAGTCGGCGGTGTGAAGATCGCGGCGGGCGACAAGGTGACCATGTGGTACGCCTCTGCCAACCGCGACGAGGACAAGTTCGACAATCCGTGGATGTTCGACGTGACCCGCAACCCCAACCACCATGTCGGATTCGGGGGCGGGGGAACGCATTTCTGCCTGGGTGCCAACCTCGCCCGCCGGGAGATCGCGGTGGTGTTCGAGGAATTGCGCAACCGCATTCCCGACATCTCGGTCAGCGGTAACCCGGCCATGCTGTTGTCCTCGTTCATCCACGGCATCAAGACCCTGCCGGTGAGCTGGACCTCCCCGTCACGACAGGAACCGTTACGACAGGAACCGGCATGACAGGAACCGGCATGACAGGAACCGGCATGACAGGAACCGGCATGAAGGAACGTCTGAACTGGCTTGCGCTGCACGGCCTCGTGCGTTCTGCGGCCCGCGCCTCCGCCCGGCGCGGCGATCCCCAGGCCAGGCTGATGGCCGACCCCGCGGTGCGGGCCGACCCGTTCGGTTTCTACGAGGAACTGCGCGGCCGAGGCCCGCTGGTCACCGGCCGGCTGAGCCATCTGACGGTCGATCACGCGCTGGCTCACGAGTTGTTGCGGTCCGAGGACTTCCGGGTCATCGTCCTCGGGGCGAGCCTGCCCCGGCCCCTGCGTTGGCTCGAGGAGCGCACCCGGACCGAGGTGCTGCATCCGCTGCGTCCACCGTCGCTGCTGGCCGTCGAACCCCCTGAGCACACCCGCTACCGCAAGACCGTGTCAGCGGTGTTCACCTCGCGGGCGGTCGCCGGGCTGCGCGAGGGGGTGGAGCAGACGGCGGCGACGCTGCTGGATCGGCTCGACGGCGCGCCGGAGGTGGTCGACATCGTCGACCGGTACTGCTCCCAGCTGCCGGTCGCGATTATCAGCGACATCCTCGGGGTGCCCGAGGCCGATCGCCCCCGGGTCCTGGAGTTCGGCGAATTGGCAGCTCCCAGCCTGGATTTCGGGCTGAGTTTCGCCCAGTTCCAAAGTGTCCAGCGCGGACTGGACGGCTTCGGCCGGTGGCTTGAGGACCACCTCTCGAGGTTGCAGGCGCAGCCCGGTGAGGATCTGATGAGCCAGCTGATCGAGGTGTCCCAGGACGGCCTCCGGCTGAACGGCACCGAGTTGCGCGCGGTCGCTGGACTGGTGCTGGCGGCGGGTTTCGAGACCACGGTCAACCTGTTGGGCAACGGGATCCGCATGCTGTTGGACTCCCCGGATCAGCTGGCCCTGCTCGCCGACGACCCGTCGTTGTGGCCGAACGCCGTCGAGGAGATCCTGCGACTGGACTCCCCCGTCCAACTCACCGCGCGGGTGGCCCGCTGTGACACCGAGGTCGCCGGAAAGCCGGTGCGGTGCGGCGAGGTGGTCGTCATCTGTCTGGCCGCCGCCAACCGGGATCCCGCCGTGTTCGCCGACCCGGACCGCTTCGACATCCGCCGCGCCAACGCGGGCCGGCACCTGGCGTTCTCCGGAGGCCGGCACTTCTGCCTGGGCGCGGCGTTGGCCCGGGCCGAGGGCGAAGCGGGACTGCGACGCTTCTTCACCCACTTCCCGGACGCGCAACTGGCCGGGGAAGGATCCCGCCGTGACACCCGGGTGCTGCGCGGCTGGGCCCGGCTTCCGGTCCGGCTGGGCGCCCCGGCGCGTGTCGCCGGCTAGCTACACCGCCAGTCGGTAGACCCGTGCTGCGTTATCGCGGCCGATCAGCCCGGCGACCCGCATCGCGTCCTGCAGCGACCATTGCGACCGGTCGACGAACCCGCACAGCACCTCCGACAAGCCCGCACGCCACAGCCGCGAACCCAGGTAGTGGAGTTCGGGCGGGCCGACGGCGTCGGAGGAGTAGAGGATCTTGCGGAACGGGGCCAGCTCCAGGGTCCGGCCGATGAAGGCCGCCGCCCGCGCCCCGAGGTGGTTGACGCTCAGCCCGATGTCGAGGTGGACACTGTTGAACGCCTGGGCCAGGTAACCGGCCTCGCGTTCGTAGGGATAGCAGTGCAACAGCACGATCGGGTTGCGCCGGTGCAGGCGCAGGAAGTCCAGCAGCAGCATCGGGTTACTCCGGTGCAGATCACAGTCCCGGTCACCAAGGCCGACGTGGAATTGCAGTGGCTTTCCCAGCC
Organism: Mycobacterium sp.; assembly: GCA_020438905.1. Lineage (GTDB taxonomy): Bacteria > Actinomycetota > Actinomycetes > Mycobacteriales > Mycobacteriaceae > Mycobacterium. The sequence goes on along the minus strand of JAGQTQ010000048.1, from coordinate 31,816 downwards.
GCAGGGCCTCGTGCAGGCCGAAGCGCAGCAGCACCCGGTCGGTCAACCGGGTCGCGCCATCGTCGCGCCAACGCCGCGCCGCAGCCGCCACCTCCGAACCCGACGGTTCCGACAGGTCACCGGCGAACCCGCCCCGATAGGCCAGGACGGTCTTGGTCGCGACCGCCGAAGCGCCTCTGCGCCAAAGCATCTGGCGGAAGTTGTCGGCATAGTCGCCGGCTTGGGCGGCCGCCTGCACGGCGACCTGCTCAAGCCGGACGATCTCATGAGCGGCGGCGCCTGAGGCGCCGGCCATCTCGGCCGGGCCGGCGACCCCGGGCAGGCCGGTGTCCACCAGCCAGTGGTCCACCCCCGCGGCCGTGAGGAACAGCCGGGCCAGTTCGGCGGCGCTCAGCGAGCTGCGCCGTTCCCAGTATGTCTGCGGATCGGCGTGCGGCGGCAGGCCCAGCACCGGCGCGCAGTGCGCCCGCACCGCGAAGCCGAGCTGGGTGTCGAAACCAGAGTCGAATTCGGCCAGCTGCTCGGTGTTGGCCTCGTTGAGGGCGTTCTCGAAACGCGACCGGTCCACCGGGGCCGGCCAGTGCCCGTGGACGTGGTTGTCGATCAGTCGCAGCGTCGCGACGTGTTCGTCGAGTGCCGGACGTACCGTCACAGGCTCCAGGCCATCCGGAACCTGTCAGCCGCATCCGCCGCGGTCAAGCCGGAGTAGTTCTGCTGCTCGTATCGGCGCACCGCTACCAGTGCGTCGACGACGGGATCGCCGAGGATCCCGCGCATCCGGCGCGAACCATCGAGTGCGGCAAGGGCGTCGGCCTGCTCATGGGACAGTTGCGCGGCGCCGGCCGCATCCCGGTCGGCCTTCGACAGCGTATGCGGGTCCACGGTGACCTCCGGCGGCAGCGCGGCGCGGTGCTCGATGCCGTCGAGTGCAAGACCGAGGATCGCGGCGGTGGCCAGGTAGGGGTTGGCCGACGGGTCGACGACTTTGACCTCCACGTTGGCGCCGTGGGCGTTCCCGCGGGTTCGGGCCAGGAAACGCACTGCCGCCTCCCGGTTCTCGGTCCCCCAGCAGGTGTAGGCGCCGGCCCAGTTCCCCGGCCGCATCCGCTGCCCCGACACGACCGACCCGGCGAAGATCAGCAGCGCCTCGGCCAAACCCGAGACCACTCCCCCGATGGCGGCCATTCCCTCGGCCGTCATTCCGTGCGGGCCGTGCCCGCCGGAGAACAACGGCACACCGCGGCGGGCCAGCGAAAAATGCTGGTGGGCACCGGAACCCACGCTTCCCGCGAACGGCACCGGCGAGAGGCTGATCCGCAGACCGTGGCGGCGGGCGACCCGGCCGATCAGGATCCGGGCCAGTACCAGTTGGTCGGCCGCGGCGACCGGGGAGGCCGGCGAAAGCGACATCTCGAACTGGTTCACCCCGTACTCCGGATGGAACTGCTCGACGCCGACGCCCGCCCTGGCCATGGCGGCCATGACGTCGCGGACGAAATTCTCGTGCTCGAGCACCCCGGCCAGGCCGTACTGGGCCCACAACTCGCCGGGAACCCGGTCACCGGCGGCGTCGACGAGCAGGAACTCGATCTCGTGGCCGATCCGGGCCTGCAGGCCCTCCTGCTCCAGGCGGGACTCGACACGGCCCAGGGTGCCCCGGGTGCAGGCGGGCACCGGATTGCCGTCCTGGTCGAAGAAGGAAGCCGGCCCCCAGGCCAGTCCCTCGTCGATAACCCGCATCGCGTGCCGGTCGATGCGCAGCCGTTGATCCCCGACCACGCTGATCGCATCGGTGAAGGCGATGCCGGCACGGTCGATCGCGAAACCGTGCCAGGTCGGACTCGCGCCCAGTCCGGGATCGGCGAACCTGCCGACCGATGCGGCGTCGACCACCTTGGCCAGAGTCAGCCCGGCCGGATTGACGATCGTCCCGATCACGACCTCGTCGGTCACCTGCGGCGGCGTCACCACAGACCCCGCCCGGTATACGCAGCGTGATGCCCGAACGCGAACTGCCCGATTCGGCTCATGTCTGCGATGCTAGCCGCACTCGGCCACCGGTTCGCCGGCCACTAACCGGCGCGATCCCACTCCCGCTGCACCAGGATGCGGTGTGCGATGCGCTCCAGCGCCGCCTCGACCGCAAGACGGTCCGGTCGGCCCGAGAAGCCGGGCGAGGCCTCCAGCTTGTGCACGATTCCGGCGACGATGACGCTGGAGGCGGCGTCTACCTCACGAAGTCCGGCCTGGGTCAGCCAGAGGTCGTCACCGGCGTGCAGGGCGTAGCCATCGGCGATCACCTTTTCGAAGGTGGGCGCGAGCACCTCGGCGGGAACCCGCAGCCGGGCGGCGATGTCGGTCAGCCCCGCCGATCCGAAGACCCGCCTGTTGCGGTAGATCTGAAGCAGTGCCCAGAGCTGGCCGATATCGAGGCGGCAGCCGGGGCGGCTCACCAGCGCACGTAATCGCAGCTCCGGCGAGTCGCGCATCATCCTGCCCACCGAGACCTCCAGAATCTCCTCGGAGTTCTCCGCCGACGGCATGGCGAATCCCTCGCCGAGGTCCACCGCCGGCGTGTCGATCTCACGCAGCGGAACCTCCTTGAGCAACAGCGCCAGAACGAACCCCACCAGTGCGACCGGTGCCGCGAAGAGGAACACCCGGCCGATGGCGTCGGAATAGGCGGCCACGATCGGGGCCGCCATGGCCCCGGGGAGCTCGTGCAGGATCTGCGGGGACTCCGCGGCCGCCGCCGGAGCGCCGCCGGCGGCCAGCGCGGGTCCGATCCGGTCCTGCAGGAAGTTGGCGAACAGCGAGCCGAATATCGCCGCGCCGAACGAGCTGCCGATGGTGCGGAAGAACGTCACCCCCGAGGTGGCCACCCCGAGATCGGTGAAGTCGACGGTGTTCTGAACGGTGAGAATCAGCACCTGCATGCACAACCCGATGCCGGTGCCGAGGACGAACAAATACAGCGACTGGCGCCACATCGGGGTGGCGGCGGTCATCTGCGACAGCAGCACGAAACCGAGGGCCATGACCGCGGTCCCGACGACCGGAAAGATCTTGTAGCGCCCCGTGCGCCCCACCAGTGCGCCGCTGCCGATCGAGGTGATCAGCAGGCCGACGACCATCGGCAGGGTGCGCAGCCCCGACTCGGTGGCCGAGACCCCGTCGACGAACTGCATGAACGTCGGCAGGAAGGTCAGGGCGCCCAGCATCGCGAAGCCCACGACGAAGCTCAGGCCACAGCACACCGTGAACACCGGACTGGCGAAGAGCCGGATCGGCAGCACCGGCTCGGTGGCGCGCAACTCCACCCGGACGAATGCCACCAGGGCGACGGCCGAGCCGATGAAGAATCCGACGATCACCGGCGAGGACCACGGGTAGGTGCTGCCGCCCCAGCTGGTGGCCAAGGTCAGCCCGGTGGCCCCCAGCCCCATCAGCAGGATCCCCGGGTAGTCGATCACCGCCCGGCCGGGGCGGGGTAGCGACGGGATCGTCACCGCCGCGACGACCAGGACCACCAGGGCCACCGGCACATTGATCCAGAACGCCCATCGCCAGGAAAGGTGGTCGGTGAAGAACCCGCCGAGCAGCGGGCCGACCACCGTGGTGACGCCGAATACCGCCCCGAGAGCGCCCTGGTAGCGGCCGCGCTCCCGCAGCGGGATGACCTCGCCGATCACCGCCATCGCGGTCACCATGACCGCGCCGCTGCCGATGCCCTGCAGTGCCCGGGAGGCCACCAGCGTGGTCATCGTGGTGGACATCCCGCAGAGCACCGAGCCCGCGAAGAAGAACAGGATCGAGACCTCGAAGACTGCTTTGCGCCCGAACAGGTCACCGAGCTTGCCGACGATCGCGGTGGTGATCGTCGAGGCGAGCAGGTAACTGGTCACCACCCAGGACTGGTGACCCGCACCGCCGAGGTCGGCCACCACGGTCGGAAGGGCGGTCGCCACGATGGTCTGATCCAGCGCGGCCAGCAGCATGCCCAGCAGGATCGCGCCGAAGATCGCGTTTCGCCGTTGACGGCTGATCCCGGCGGCCAGTGACTCCGGATCCGGCCCCGTGCCCGAATCGCTCACGACGTCTGGTTCCTAATGCCTGCGGTGGAACTCGGCGAGCGCCTCGGCGTTGGCCCGCTCCCCCATCAAACTGGCGAAGTACCCGTTCTCCCGGACGCTGGCCGCGGCGATACCGTCGCGGGTCGGCTCGGCCATCGTCTGCTTGACCGCGATCAGGCTCGAAATCGGCTTGGCGGCAAGGATTTCGGCGTGCCGACGGACCTCCGGAATCAACTCGTCGGGTTCACACACCTTCCAGACCAGGCCCATCCGCAGCGCTTCGGCTGCGTCGACCCACTCCGAGGACATCAGCAGCAAGGCCGCGTTCTGCCGGCCGATCAGCCTGGGCAGCAGATATGACGACGCGGCCTCGGGGGCCACGCCGAGGCTGGTGAAGGGACACTTCAGCCGCGCGGTGGCCGACATGAAGGCCAGGTCCGCGAAGCCCAGGATGGTCGTTCCGATCCCCAGGCCGACTCCGTTGACCGCGCAGATCAGCGGTTTGGGGAACGCGGTCAGCGTCTCGATCAAGCCGGGGAAACCGTGCCGGCCGGGGGTGAAGGAGGTATGGGTGATACGCGCCTGCATCTCGGTGAGATCCTGGCCGGCACTGAACGCGCGGCCGGCCCCGGTGATCACGACGACGGCGACCGACGGGTCCTCGGCCGCGGCGGTCAGGGCCTCGGCGGTGGCGTCGTAGAGCGCCTCGTTGAAGGCGTTGAGGGCCTCGGGCCGGTTCAGGGTGAGCGTGCGGACGCGGTTGTCGTCGGCGATTCCCAGGGGCACCCGCGTCAGCCTATGTCGGCCGGTCGCCGAACGGGCTGCGGAACACGTACCGTCCGGTGGCAACGGTGTCGATGTTCTCGTTGGCTCCGAACGCGGCGGTGCTGGCGATCATCCGGCCCATCCGATCGGCAAGGTCGGCGTCGTCGGCCGCGCCGAAGAAGGCGTGCAGGCTGCACACCGCCTCGATCGGAAACATCTCCTCGACGATCGCCGACACCGGCGGCGCATCCGGGGTCAGCGGACGCACCACGTAGTTCTGCACGTACCCGAAGGTCGCCTGGGTGGCGATCGCCACCGGAGTGTGATCGCGCTGCCAGCGAGTCAGCCAGGTGTGCTCGTCCATCGGAGCCGGGCGGCGCAACAGGGCGACGTTGGCGAGACCGGCGGCGCGCTCCCCCGGCGCGCAGGCCGGCGGCGCCATCGGCACCGACTCGGTGACCAGGTACCCGGCCAGCAGGTCGGACTGCCCGGCCAGCAGATCCAGGGCGGCGCGCACCGGGGCGCCGTAGTGCCGGTCGGCCCACAGGCTGACCAGGGCCACGACCGGCGGATCCAGGGTGCTCAACGTGATCAGCGCGTCGCGCACCGGGGCGTCGCGAACATTGATGGTCACCCCGGGCAGGTCGAGGCCGAGTAGATCGGCGGCGACCGGTCCACACAACCGCGCCGCGAAACCGTCATCGGCGCCGGCCGACCGCAGGGCGACGATCACCTTCTCCACCGGACCTGCCCAGCCTCAGTCGCGAAGCCAGCGCGGTGTGATGAAAACGCCCTCGGCCTCCACCGTGATGCCGTCGGCGTCGGCGATGTGGCCGGCGCAATAGGTCTTGACGCCCTCGGTGCGGGTGCGGATCGCCTCGGCACGCAGCGGTCCGAGAGCGGTGGCACGCAGGTACCGGACGGTGATGCTGCCGGTGAAACGGACTTTTCCGTCGGGGCTGGCAGCCTCGCCCAGCAGATGGTCGAGGATCAGCGCCGACACCCCGCCGTGGACGTGGCCGGGCGGCCCTTCGTAGGCCGCACCCAGACGGACGTCCGCCCAGACCCGCCCGGACTCCTCGTCGCGGCGGGTGCGCACCGGCGGGGCGACGGCGTTGCGAATCCCGACGACGGCGTTGCCCCACGGCAGTCTCTGCCCTGATGCGGTGTGCCGTTCCCCGAACGCCCCGTCGATCTGACGCTCACGCAGCCGGGCCACGGCGGCGTCGATGTCACGCTTGACCTGCGCGACGGTCTCGCCGTCGGCCTCGGTGCGGATGGCCGCGTCGATGAGGTCGCGCACCGATTCCGCCAACGGCTCGTAGATACCGCGCAACCGCGCGACGTCCTCGGCCGACCAGTCCTCGACGGTGAACTCCAGCATCCGAGCACTACAACATGGCGCGGTCGCCGGTGTCTAACCTCTTGAGCATGATCGACTGGGTGCGCCACGCGATCTGGTGGCAGGTATACCCCCTCGGATTCGTCGGCGCCTTCCCGGCGGCCACACCCCCCGTCCCGGCCGAGCACCGGCTGACACGGTTGGTCAACTGGCTCGACTATGCCGTCGAGCTCGGCGTTTCGGGGATCGCCCTGGGACCGGTGTTCGCCTCGCGCACCCACGGCTACGACACCACCGACCACTTCCGGATCGATCCCCGGCTGGGTGACGACGCCGACTTCGACCGGCTCGTCGGTGAGGCGCACCGCCGCGGGCTGCGGGTGCTGCTGGACGGGGTGTTCAACCACGTTGGCACCGATTTTCCGCGGTACCACGGCGCCGTTGCGGGCACCGACCATGACGACGCGAGGTGGTTCCGCGGCCGGCCGGGACGCTTCCACACTTTCGAGGGACACGCCGACCTGGTCACGCTCAACCACCGCAACCCGCAGGTCGCCGACTACACCGTCGAGGTCATGACGCACTGGCTGGGCCGGGGCGCCGACGGATGGCGCCTGGACGCCGCCTACGCCGTGCCGGAGTCGTTCTGGGCCGAGGTGCTCCCGAGGGTCCGCCGTGCGTTTCCGAAAGCCTGGTTCGTCGCCGAGATGATCCACGGTGACTACACCGCGTTCGTCAAGACCACCGGCGCGGACTCGGTGACTCAGTACGAACTGTGGAAGGCGATCTGGAGCAGCCTCAACGACGGCAACTTCCACGAATTGGACTGGGCCCTGAAGCGGCACAACGGATTTCTCGACACTTTCGCCCCGTTGACCTTCGTCGGAAACCATGACGTCACCCGAATCGCCAGCAGGTTGGGGCGATCGGAGCATCTCGGCCACGCACTGGTGACGTTGTTCACCCTCGGTGGCGTTCCCACGATCTACGCGGGCGACGAACTGGGCTATCGAGGTGTCAAAGAGGACCGTGCCGGCGGAGACGACGCGGTGCGGCCCGAGTTCGGCGCCCCGCCGGCGGTAGCCGACGGCGCCGCCCGCGACGTGCTGAATCTGCATCGCCATCTGATCGGCTTGCGGCGGCGGCATCCATGGCTTCACGAGGCCAGGACCGAGAACCTTCTCCTGGAGAACCGCGGTTACGTCTACCGCAGCCACGGCGTCGACACCAGCAGCGGCGTCCAAGACGCACTGATCGTGGCACTCAACATCGACGACGCACCGATGCCGCTGCCGGTTGCCGAACTCACCGGGTCGCCGGCGCAGATTCTGGCCGGCGCCGGCGCTCCCCCGCCAGAGGTGGTCGACGCCGCCGTGGTGCCCCCACACGGCTGGCTGGTACTCAGCCCGCGCTGAGCATCGGCCCCTTCAACTGGGGGAAGATCAGCCGGATCCAGTGGCCGCGCTTGTGCCCGGACTGCAGTTCCGCGCAGACCTGCCGGTAGTGGCCGTCCTGAGCTTCGAGGAAGCGCCGCAAGTCGTACGGATCCGCCACATCGGACAAGTTACCCTCGCGGAGGTCGACCGAAAGGAACCCGATGTCGGCAGCGCCCGAGACCGCTGAAAACCCCAGAGGGCCCGAAAACCCCGAGGCGCCGCATGCACCATCGGCGCTCGCCGAGAAGCTGCGCCGGCGCAAGGCCAAACGCAGCCTGTTCGATCGGGTCAGCATCCAGTCCAAGCTGATGCTGATGCTGCTCGCGATGACGATCCTGGCCACCGCGGTCGCCGGTGGCATCGGCTTCGAGTCCGGCCGGACCTCACTGCGGGCCGCGGTGTTCGAGCGGCTCACCGGTATCCGCCAGGCCCAGTCCCAGGTGCTCGAGCTGGGGCTCGCGGATCTGCGGGGTTCGATGCAGATCCTGTCCCGCGGCGATACCTTGACCGCCGCGCTCAAGGCGTTCAACACGGGTTTCGGCGAGCTCTCCGACACCGATATCACCCCGGAGCAGAGTAAGTCGATCATCGACTTCTACAACCGCCGGTTCGCCGAGGCCGCCGAGAACGGTGTCGACGTTGCCGCGCTGATGCCCACCTCGAACGCGGCCCGCTACCTACAGGCCACCTACACCGTGCACCCCAAGAAGGCCGTCGTGGTGGACGACGCGGGCGACGGCAGCGCCTGGTCTGCGGCCAACGCCCGCTACAACAAATATTTCCGGGACGTCGCCACCGGGGCGGGGTTCCTCGACGTGTTCCTGATCAACGCCGTCGGCGACGTCGTCTACAGCGCCGACAAGGGCGTCGAGCTGGGGATGAACGTTCTCACCGGCCCCTACCGCGGCGAGGGCTATCTGCCGGATGCGTTCCGCAAGGCGATGGCATCCAATGACGTCGACTATGTCGCCAGCACCGACTTCGCCGAGTACCTGCCCTCGCCCCAGCCGATGGCCTGGATCCTGGTTCCGATCGGGCCGCCCGGCCGGGCCATCGGCGTTCTTGCGGTGGGATACCCGGCGTCCATCATCACCAATCTGGTGACCGACAGCCGCGGCTGGGAGCGAGCCGGGATGGGGCGGACCGGCGAAACCTTCGTTGTCGGGCCTGACAATCTGATGCGCTCGGATTCCCGGCTGTTCCTCGAGGACCCCGAGGCCTACCGCCGTGAGGTCATCAGCGCCGGGACACCCCCCGAGGTCGCCGACCGGGCGATCGAGGAGGGCACGACCGTACTCATACAGCCGGTCGGAACCAAGGCCACCGAGGCTGCGCGACGCGGCGAGACCGGGACCCTCATCGCCACCAACTACCTCGGCCGACGCGCACTGCACGCCTACGCCCCACTCAATCTGAAGGGCCTGGACTGGGTCATCATCGCCTCCCTCGACTCCGGGGAGGCGTTCGAGCCCGAGTCCGCGTTCGGCCACCGACTCGTTCGCGCCACCGTCCTGGTGATCTTCGTGGCCTGTCTGGCGGCGATGCTGTGGGCGAAACTCTTCGTCCGCCCGATCAAGCGACTGGAGGACGGTGCCGAGAAGATCAGTACCGGGGACTACGACGTCGCATTGCCGGTGAGCTCCGGTGACGAGTTCGGCGACCTCACCGTGGCCTTCAACGAGATGAGCCGCAGCCTGGCGATCAAGCATCAGTTGTTGACCCAGCAGCAGCAGGAGAACGACCGCCTGCTGCTGTCGCTGATGCCGGAGAAGGTGGTCCAGCGATACCGCGGGGGTGAGGAGACCATCGCCGAGGAGCACCAGGACGTCACCGTCCTCTACGCCGATCTGATCGGCCTGGATGAGTTGTCCGGCGACCTCGAGGCCGAGGAGTCGCTGGAGATCATCAACAAACTGGTGCACCAATTCGACGCCGCGGCCGAAAGTCACGGCGTGGAGCGGGTGCGCAACACCCACAACGGGTATCTGGCCAGCTGTGGCCTGACGGTGCCGCGGCTGGACAACATCCACCGCACCGTCGACTTCGCCCTCGACATGCAGCGAATCGTCAACCGGTTCAACGCCGAGACCGGGCATAGCATCCGGCTGCGCGCGGGCATCGACACCGGGACGGTCACCAGCGGGCTGATCGGGCGGGCCGGACTGGTCTACGACCTGTGGGGCGGCGCGGTGCATCTGGCCTCGACCCTGCGGAGCGGGGCGGCCCAGCCCGGCGTCTACGTCAGCCGGGAGGTCTTCGAGGCGACCCGGGACACCCGGCAATACACACCCGCCGGGACCATGAGCGTCGGTGACCGCGAAGAACCGACGTGGCGGCTGTCGGAGGATCAACGGTGAGCATCCTGGGCGCGCCGTGGTTCTACTGGTCGGTGATCATCGCCATCGGACTGCCGACCCTGCTCGTCGTACTCACCGAACTGCAGCAATCGCTGAGCCGGCGGGGCAACTTCCTGGCCAAACCGGTCGGTCTGCTGCGCAGCTACATCGTTCCGCTGGGTGCGCTGCTGCTGTTGATGTTCAAGACCACCTCGATCTCGGTCGAGACCACCGGGGTGCGTCTGCTCGCGACGGCGTTCGGCATCCTCGTGCTGATCATGGTGTTGTCCGGGGTCAGCGCCACGGTGTTCGAAAGCGCCCCGACCGGCAGCTGGCGACGGCGGATGCCGTCGATCTTCATCGACGTCGCGCGATTCGGAATCATCGCCGTCGGGGTGGCGATGATCTTCGCCTACGTCTGGGGCGCCAACGTCGGTGGTCTTTTCACCGCCCTGGGCATCAGTTCGATCGTGCTGGGCCTGACGTTGCAGAACTCGGTGGGACAGATCATCTCCGGTCTGCTGCTGCTCTTCGAGCAGCCGTTCCAGTTGGGCGACTGGGTCAAGACCACCTCGGCCAGCGGCCGGGTCGTCGAGGTCAACTGGCGGGCCACCCATATCAACACCGGCAGCGGGCTGGAGATCATCCCCAACTCGGTGCTGGCCGGCCAGGCGTTCTCGAACCTCAGCCGGCCGGCCGGCGGCCACACCATCACCGTGAACGTGAAGTTCGCGGGCGCCGACGCGCCGGACTCGGTCTGCGCGCTGCTGACCAATACTGCTCAGGACCTGCCGCAAGTCCACCCGGACGCCAGCCCGTCAGCCAACGCGGTGTCCAGCACCGACTACACGGTGAGCATTCCGCTGCGCTCCCCAGCCGACGATGTCGCCGCCCGGTCGACCTTCCAGCGCTGGCTCTGGTATGCCTCCCGGCGAGCGGGCCTGCGGCTCGACAGCCTGGAGGACGACTTCTCCACACCGGCCCGGCGGGCCGATGCGCTGCGCAAGATCGCCCCGATACTGCGGGCCAGCAGCACGGAGATGGAGACGCTGCTGCCGAAGGTGAAGCTTGTCCGCTACGGATCCGACGAGGTGATGCAGCGCGGCGGCGAGGTCCCGGCCGGAATGTCTTTCGTGGTCAAGGGCCGCGTTCGGATGTTCGTGACCGGAAAAGACGGCCAGTACATCCCGGCGGCAACCCTGCACGAGGGTGACTTCCTCGGCCAGACCGCCCTGACCAGAGAACCGGTCATGGGCAACGGGTACGCCGTCGGTGAGGTGACGGTTCTGCAGATCGACCGGGATACGTTGGAGCGCTTGGTTTTTCGCAAGCCGGATCTGCTCCAGGATTTGAGCCAGGCCATCGACGATCGCCGCGACCGGGCGCGCGCGGTCGCGGCCGCCTACGATTCCGCCCTCGATCAGAGGACCGACCCGGCAGCGGTAGAGGAGGCCGGGCACGGAGCCAAATAGCCTCTTCCCGAGGGTGTTTCGGCGCGTGACCTGATCGTTGCGCAACTGCGACTCGGCTCACCGCGCCGCGTTCCGTCCGGTCTTGACCAGCGGTGTTTGACTACCCCCGCACAGCATTGACGCTGACGTATTCGTACGAACGGTGATGGGAGTCGTCATGAAGTTGGTCGAGAAGTTGCGAGGTAAATGGATGCGCCGCACGGCCGCAGCCGTTGCCGCCGCGGCCTGCCTGCCCGGGCTGATCGGCGCCACCGGTGGCTCGGCCACGGCATCGGCGTTCTCCCGGCCCGGATTGCCGGTGGAGTACCTCGATGTGCCGTCGGCCGCGATGGGCCGCGACATCCGCATCCAGTTCCAGCCCGGTGGGGAGCACGCCGTCTTCCTGATGGACGGCCTTCGCGCCCAGGACGACTACAGCGGCTGGGACATCAACACCCCGGCGTTCGAATGGTTCCTGAACTCCGGGCTGTCGGCGGTCATGCCGGTCGGCGGCCAGTCCAGCTTCTACACCGACTGGTACCAGCCGTCGCAGGGCAATGGTCAGAACTACACCTACAAGTGGGAAACGTTCATGAACCAGGAGCTGCCGGTCTACCTGAAGGAAAAGAAGGGCATCAACCCGAACGGCAATGCGGTGGTAGGCCTTTCGATGGCGGGCAGCGCTGCGCTCACCTATGCCATCTACTACCCGCAAAAGTACATCTACGCGTCCTCGCTGTCGGGCTTCCTCAACCCCTCCGAGGGCTGGTGGCCGATGCTGATCGGCCTGGCGATGAACGACGCCGGCGGCTTCAACGCCCAGAGCATGTGGGGCCCCTCGTCGGACCCGGCGTGGCGGCGTAACGACCCGATGATCAACGTCAACCAGCTGGTGGCCAACAACACCCGGATCTGGATCTACTGCGGAACCGGAACCCCGTCGGATCTGGACACCTCCGGTGGCGGCGGCAACCTGATGGCCGCGCAGTTCCTCGAGGGCTTCACGTTGCGCACCAACAAGACGTTCATGCAGAACTACCTTGCCGCGGGAGGTAAGAACGGCGTGTTCAACTTCCCGGCCAACGGCACCCACAGCTGGGGATACTGGGGATCCCAGCTGCAGCAGATGATCCCCGATATGCAGCGGGTTCTCGGCGCTACCCCATCCGGCGCCTGAGGATTCCGTCAACCAGCAGGCCTGTCGCCTTCGGGCGGCAGGCCTGCTGTCATGTTCTTCAGTGGTGCGGACCGACCGGTCAGCCGGCCAGCTTCAGGCTGGCGGTGCCGTCTGGATACACCCGTACCTTGGCACCACCGATGTCCTCGACGACGGAGTTTGCAGCCTCGCCGGGATCGGTGATCACCGCTAGTGTCCTGGCCCCGTCGGGGGTGCGCACCGAGAGGAACACCTTCTCGGGGTTGCCCTCCCGGTCGTACGGGGTCGTCCACGACTCCACCGCGCCGATACCGTCCCACTCCACCAGCGCGGTGCGGGTCGGCTCGCGGTCGACCTCGTCCTGGACGTCTTCCCAGCGGAAGCCGCGGGCCGGCGGGGTGGCGCCGTAGACCCCGAAGCTGTGCTTGGTGAGGTAACCGCCGTTGGCGGTGATCAACCCTCGGGCGGCGGGCTCTTCGCGTAACCGTTCGGCCATGGTGGCGATCGAGTGCATGACGTAGTTGTTCCAGGGGCCGCCGGCGAAGGTCAGCCCGCCGGTGACCGTCAGCGGCCGGCCGGGATCCCCGATCGGAAGGCCGATCTCGCGAGCGGCCACCTGCACCGCCGAGGGGAAGCAGGAGTAGACGTCGATGTAGGCGAGGTCGTCTACCCCGGTGCCGGCCAACTCCAGCGCCCGCCGTCCGCCGATCCGGATGGCCGGGCAGCGGTGGAACTCGTCGCGCTCGGAGATGTCGTAGGTGTCGTGCGAATCGGTGCCGGCGTGTGGGAAGACCCAGGTGTCGCGCGGGATTTGCAGATAGGTCGCCTTCTCCACCGAGCACAGCACCACGGCGGCCGCCTGGTCGACCATGTTGTTGGAGTTCATCAGCTTCGGATACGGCCAGCTGATCATCCGGTTGCCCGGACCCGGCCCGGCGATCTGCTCGGCGGTCAGCGCCTCCCGGCTCCAGGCGTGCGGGTTGGCCTGGGCCACGGCGCTGAACTGCGCCCAGAGTTCTGCGATGCGGCGCCGGTGCTCCTCGATCGTCTCGCCGTCGGCGATCCGCAGCGCCTGGTCGAACATCGGATAGACGTAGGACGGCCGGTCCAGGCCGATGCGCTCGTCGCCGGGAGCCGACATCGGCACACTGCCCTCGCCTCCCGGCGGCACCGGGACCGAGTCGTCCTGGCGGGTCCAATCCGGTCGCATTCCCCTGGCCCGCAGTCGCATCCGGGTTCGCCAGGTCTCACCGCCGGCGAGCAACACCGCGTCGGCACGGCCCCGCTGGATGTCCAGGCAGGTCTGGTTGAGCAGCGACTGCGGGGTGTTACCGCCGATGCCGGTGTACACGGTGGCCGCATCGGTGCTGCCGATCCGCCGGCCGAGCAGCAGGCCGGGATCGCGGTAGCGCCAGGACAACAGGTTGACCACCCGGATGGAGTCCAGCGCCGCAAGCACCCGCGGGTCGGCGGCCTCACGGGCGGCCGAGGCCATCAGGTCGACGGGCTCCACTTCCGGCGCCTCGTCGCGCTGGTTGACCTGACCGACACCGACGATCACCGGCGTGCGCGGATCCAGACTCATGGCGACCCTTTCTTTGGGCGACCCTTTCTTTGACAGGTGTCAACTTAGCACCGTCGAGATCGCCGTCCGCCTACCCGCGCGGCCCAGAACCGCGGCGCAGGGAGAAGACGCACTTGCGGAATCGTCAGCCGCCGGCGGGGCCGGTCCGGTAGATCGACTTGAGGTCGAAGAACTCCTCCAGACCCTCCGGACCGAGTTCACGTCCGATCCCGCTGGCCTTCACGCCACCGAACGGCGCATTGATGTCCAGTTGGTAGTCGTTGACACCCACCGTGCCGGTCTTGATCTCGCGAGCCACCTCTGTTGCCCGGTCGGTGTCGGCCGACCAGACGGTGCCGGCCAGGCCGAACTCGCTGTCGTTGGCCAGTGCGACGGCCTGCTGGTCGCTGTCGTAGGGAATGACCGCCAGGACGGGTCCGAAGATCTCCTCCTGGGCGATGCGGTCGGAGTTGTCGACATCGGCGAACACCGTCGGGGATACGAACCAGCCGCGCGGCTGATCCCGCGGGACGCCCCCGCCGACGACGAGTTTGGCCCCGCTGTCCTTTCCGGCCTCGATGTAGCCCAGCACCCGGTCGCGCTGTCGGGCGCTGACCACCGGGCCGATGTCGGTGGCGGTGTCGAGGGGATTGCCGACCGTCATCGAGTCGACCAGATCGGCCAGCGCGTCGACGACCTCGCCGTAGCGGGACCGCGGCGCCAGGATGCGCGAGCTGAGGAAACAGGTCTGTCCGTTGTTGATGAACGACACCGACCGCAGGCCCTCGATGGTCGCCGACAGGTCGGCGTCGTCGAGGATGATCGCCGCCGACTTCCCGCCGAGTTCCAGCGTCACCGGGCGCAGCAGCCGGCCGCAGGCCTCTCCGATGATGCGCCCCACCGATGTCGACCCGGTGAAGCTGACCTTGTCCACCCCCGGGTGCGACACCAGGTGGGCACCGGCCTCCGCGGCGCCGGGAACCACATTGAGCACCCCCGCCGGAAGGCCGCACTCGAGGGCCGCTTCGGCGAAAACCATTGCATCCAAGGCGGTTTCGGGCGAGGCCTTGAGCACCACCGTGCAGCCCGCGGCGAGCGCCGGGGCGATCTTGAAGGCGGCAAGTGCCTGCGGGTAGTTCCACGGCACGATCGCCGCGACGACGCCGACCGGTTCCCGGCGCACGATGGTGTGACCGGTCGCGCTGGGCCGGACCTCCTCGATCGGGGTGGCCGTGACCAGCTTCGCGTAGTAGCTCATCAGCGCGGCCGGGAAGAGACCGTTGGCGCTGCGGGACAACGACATCGGCATGCCGTTCTCACGGGTCACCAGTTCGTCGGTGCTGTCGGCGCGTTTGCGCAACGCCGCGGCGAAGGCCCGCAGGACCGCGGCCCGGTGGTCCGGGGAGGCCGACGCCCACTCCGGCAGTGCCGCCCGGGCCGCGGCGACCGCGGCGTCGATATCGGCCTCGGTGGCGCTGCCGCCGTCGCCGAGCAGCTCACCGGTCGCCGCCTCCAGCACCGGCTCCGCCTTGTCCGCGATGCGGAACTCCCCGTCGATGAACAGCTGTGGCGGGGTCTTGACGGTCATGACGGGTCTCCTTCTGTGGCGGCTCTCGCCGGGTCCTCCGGCGCGGCGAACAGCACCCCGGCGGCGATCAGCCGGTCGGTCTCCTGCGCAGTCATCGCGAGCACGTCGCGGCAGATGCGGCGGGTGTCCGCGCCGGGCAGCGGGGCCGGGCGCTGCGGCGCCGGCGGGATGTTGCGGTAGGGCGCGGGGCCGGCTTCGGCAGGCAGCGTCACCTCGAAACACGGGTGGACCATTTCGGTCAGCACGTGCCGGTACCTCAGCTGCGGGTCGGCCAGGACGTCATCGGCCCGGTTCATCGGACCCGCCGCGATGCCGTTGGCCTGCAGTTGCTCGGCCACCTCGAACGGGCTGCGCTCCCGGGCCCACCGCGACAGCGCGGCGACCGCGTCGGGGGCGCCACCGGCACCGATCGCAGCGGCGAGGGCACGGGCGTCGTGATCGCCGTTCAGTGACACCACGCACCACTCGTCGTCACCGGCGCATTCGAGAACCAGGTGCACCGACCGGTCTTCGAGAACCTCACCGTGATGGGCCTCGGCGGCCAGCATGACGTAGCGGGTGTCGAGCTGGTTGATGACGGCCTCGGCCTGGGAGACGTGGATCCGGGCGCCGGAGCCGGTGCGCCGGCGGCGGATAAGTCCGGCCAGAGCCCCGATCGCGCTGATCCGCCCCACGACGTGGTCGGGAAAGATGGTCGTGGCGTCGTAGAACGAATGCCGGGCACCGCCGGAGCTCTGCTGCTCGGAAGTCCACAGCCGCGTCACACCGGTGCTGGCCCGCACCAGCGGCCCGTAGCCCATCCGTGCGCTCCAGGGGCCGGTGTCCCCGAAGGCGCTGCTCTCGGCGAGCACCAGTGCGCGGTTGAGCTCCTGCAGCCGCTGGTGGGGAAACCCCAGTGCGGCAAGCGTTCCCGGCTTGAAATTGGCGAAGACCGCGTCGGAGACCGCGACCAGTCGCTCGAACAGGGCGGCGCCCTCCGGCGTCCGGAGTTCCAGACCAAGGCCGAGGTGGTTGCGATGCGCGCGCGCGAAGGATTCGCTGATGGCCTGGCCCGGGCGCTTCTGGCGCAGACCGTCCGGGTAGGCGGTGCTCTCCACCTTCACGATTTCGGCGCCGAGGTCGCCGAAGAGCCGGCTGAGTTCACCGCCGGCCACGATGATCCCGAGGTCCAGCACCCGGATGCCCTCCAGCGGGAGTGCGCCGACCGGCCCGGCGGGTTCGGGGTCGTAGCGCGGTGCAAGCCACTGCGGCTCACCGCTGCCGGTCTGCGGTCCCGGCGTTCGATAGCCGGTTCGGTGGCCGTCGACCGTCCAGTATCCCGTCGGCACCCGGGCACGCACCCCGGGCGCCAGCTCGGTGTCGACCAGCGCGGCGACCTCGCGCAGGTGCTCGGACTGCAGGGCGTCGGAGGGTGCCAGGACGGCCGCGACGGGAACTCCGTGCGCCTGTCCCTCGGCGACGAGTTGATCCATGGTCGACCCGGCGCACAGACCGGCGATCAGGCCGCCGAGGTCGTCGAAGGCCGCCACCCGCGCGGCGATGCTGTCGAACCGCGGGTCCTGGAACCGCGCCGGCTCCCCCAGCCACGCCCGCATCCCGTGCCACTGGCGGGGCGAGAGGATGCAGATGCGGACATAGCCGTCGCGGCACCCGAAGATCGGGTAAAGGTCCTGGTTCTTGGGCCGGCCACGCCAGCGCTGGCCTTTCGACCGCGCGGTCGCCGCCTGGCCCTGGGTGCCGAATGGCGCGTCCAACGCCAGCACCACCGCGTCGAATCGCGCGAAGTCGATGTGGTCGCCCACCCCGCAGCGCAACCGGTTGAAGTAGGCGACCAGAACCGCCCACGCGGCCTGCACCGCCGCGGTGGCCGAGGCGATACCGTCGGGCGGCAGTACCGGGGTGCCGGTGGTCGGTCCGGACCGCGACAGTGCGGTCGACATGGCGTAGAGCACAGGATCGGTGGCGTGCCAGCCTTCTCGCGGCCCGTCGGTCCCGAAATCGGTGACCGTCATCGTCACCAGATGCCCGAACCGGTCGGCGAGGTCCCCACACGAGGCGCCGTAGGCCGCGGCTCCCCAGGGCTGACCGCTGTCGACGACGATGTCGGCCCCGGCCGCCAGATCGAGGAACCGGCGGCGGTCGGCCTCGTCGTCGGGGTCGAGCACCGCGGCGCGTTTGTTGGCGTTATGCAGGGCGAACGGGATGCTCACCCCGTCCAGGGTCGGCAACTCCGCCCTCGCCGGGCTACCGCCCGGCGGCTCGATCTTGAGAACGTCGGCACCGAGGTCGGCGAGCAGCCGGGTGACGGCGTCGGCACGGCCGTCACCGAGGTCCAGCACCCGCAAGCCGGCCAGCAGGGGCTCGTCCCTGGTCAATCCGGGCCTCCCGTCCTCCGGCGCCGAGCTTAGCCCCCGTCGCCTATCCTCGGTGGTGACCCCGAACACATGTACTAATGGAATGTTCTGCGCCCGCGTAGCATTACGGAGTCATGCCCGATCAGAGCGCCGCCGTCGCGCACCACCACCACCCCGTGCTGGCGCAATTGTCCGCTTTGCACCACCTGCGGGTCTACGTCGACATTGGCGTGGTGATCGTGGTGCTGGCCATCACCAACCTGGTCGCGCACTTCACCACCCCCTGGGCCGCAGTCGTGATGGTCCCGGTGGCGGCGGTAGGCCTGCTGGCGCTCGTGCGGGCGCGCGGTCTGGGCTGGGCGGAGCTCGGGCTGGGCCGTGAGCACTGGAGATCCGGCGCCGGCTACGCACTGGCCGCGATCGGCCTGGTGCTGACCGTGGTCGCGGTGGGCGCACTGCTGCCCTGGACCCGGCCGATGTTCCTCAACGACCGCTACTCGACGATCTCCGGTGCGGTGGTGGCCTCGATGATCATCATCCCGCTGCAGACCGTGATCCCCGAGGAACTGGCGTTCCGGGGTGTGCTGCACGGCGCGCTGGACCGGGCCTGGGGATTCCGCGGTGTGGCCGCCGCCGGCTCGCTGCTGTTCGGCCTCTGGCACATCGCCTCCTCGTTCGGCCTGACCAGCGGCAACGTCGGTTTCACCCGGATCCTCGGCGGCGGGGTGTTCGGGATGCTGGCCGGTATCGTCGGCGCGGTCCTGGCGACCGCCGCGGCCGGTTTCGTCTTCACCTGGCTGCGCCGGCGCAGCGGCAGCCTCATCGCGCCGATCGCCCTGCACTGGTCCCTCAACGGCATGGGCGCACTCGCCGCCGCACTGGTCTGGCACCTTTCCTCGTAGGCCCTCCTGGTAGGCCCTCCTGGTAGGCCCTCCCGCCTACGGCACGAGCACCGCGGCTCCCGCGATCCTGCCCTCAGACAGGTCTTTCAATGCCCGGTCGGCCTCGGTCAACCGGTACTCCGGGGTGGTCACCTCGATCCGGTGCCAACCGGCAAAAGCCAGAAAATCCCTGCCATCCGCGCGGGTGTTCGAGGTGACCGAGCGTAGCTGGCGCTCCTGGAACAGGTGGCGCTGATAGTTCAGCGGCGGGATGTCGCTGAGGTGGATACCGGCGAGGGCCAGCGTGCCGCCCCGGTCCAGCGCTTCCAGCGCCGGCAGCACGAGCTCGCCGACCGGCGCGAAAAGGATCGCCGAGTCCAGCTTCACCGGCGGAGGATCGGCCGCGCCCTGCGCCGAGGCCGCCCCTAGCGCCAGCGCGAGCTCCCGCGCCTGCACCCCCCGGGTCATCACGTGCACCTCGGCCCCTCGGGCGAGAGCGACCTGGGCGGTGAGGTGGGCGCTGCCGCCGAATCCGTACAGCCCGAGCCGGCCGCCAGGAGGGAGATCCGCGCGCAACAGCGAGCGGTAGCCGATGATCCCGGCGCACAGCAGCGGGGCCAGTTCGGCGTCGGTGTACCCGCCGGGCAGCCGGTAGGCGAAGTCCGCGGCGACGGTGGTGAAGTCGGCGTATCCGCCGTCGGCGTCCCACCCGGTGTAACGGGACTGCGGGCAGAGGTTCTCCGCACCGCGGCGGCAATAATCGCATTGCCCGCAGGTGTGCCGCAGCCAGGCAACACCGACCCGGTCGCCGACGGCGAAACCCGCCGCCCCCGGGCCGAGGGCGACCACCTCGCCGACCACCTCGTGTCCGGGGATGACCCCGGGCCGGTGCACGGGAAGGTCGCCCTCGGCGACATGCAGGTCGGTGCGGCACACGCCACAGGCACGGACCGCGACCAGCAACTCACCCGGACCGGGTTCCGGCACCGGCACCCGGTCGTCGAACTCCATCGGCCCAGCGCCAGCGGGCCCTGGACGCCGGACCCGCCAGGCACGCATCGAACCGGTCATCTGCTCATCGTGCCGGGAGCAGGCACCGGCGGCCAGCGCAACGGGTCGGCGGAGTCCTCTAGCTGCGGACCTTTCCGACGATCCACAGCAGGATCACCGACCCCAGGATCGCGGTGAACAGGGTGAACCACCACCCGCCGGCCGCGGTGTTCAGGAAGAAGCTGAGCAGGAATCCGCCGATCAGGGCGCCGATCACCCCGATCACGATGTTCATCAGCAGTCCCGAACCGCCGCCTTTGACGAGCTTGCCGGCGATCCATCCCGCCAGCGCGCCGATGATGATGTAGCCGATCCAGCCCACGCTGGTCAGCGTGGACGAACGGGCCAGGAACTCGGTTGCCGCCATGATGTCCATCGGACCTCCTCCGGTGCCTTCCGGTCGGCGGAAGCACCGGCCGTGTCCTTCCGGTATATCGCGCGAGGGTCACGATTCGCACGCCGAAAAGGCCACGTTCCGGCGGTGATCCGGATCAGGCCGGGGGCATCATCTCCGGTACCGGCGTCACGACCGGGATGGGAACGCCGACCCGGTCACCCGGGGGCGGCGGAACCGCCGGGGCGTTCGGGTCGGGTTCCGGCGCGGGCGGCGGCGGAGGAGGCGTGTAGGGCCGGATCGACTCGGCCAGGGCCTTGGCTGCGGCGGGGTCGACGGGATCCTTGGCGGTTCCCAGCCACACCACGAACCAGCGGTCGGTGGGCTGGCTGCGCTGAGTGCCGGCCGTGCCGACAACGCCGGCCCAGATCTGACCGTTCGGCTTCGCCGTATCGGTGAATTTCACGGTGTAGGACGACGCCGCCCCGGGCATCTCACCGGCCTGCAGCGGAGTGGTCTGCTGGTTGATGCGCGAACCCGGGAAGGGCATGAAGAACTCGCCCATGTCCGAGGCCAGCCGGACCGCGGCCTTGGTGTTGTCCGCCTCGGCCCCGGCGAACAGCTTCAGGTCGAGCCGGCCCAGCAGGATGCTGGTGTCGTTGGCGGTCGGCGCGGGCTGGCCGGGCAGCGGGGCCGGCCCCGTCTGCTTGAGCAGAAGCGCCTGGCCGTAGCTCAGCCGGGACGCATCTGCGACCTCCCAGCCGGCGGGAAGGACGTAGCTGAAGCCACCGGAGGCGTTCTCGACCCGGCCGGCGTTCGGGTCTGCCGGGGCCGGAGCCGGTGCGTTGGGATCGGCCGGTGCGGCCGGTGCGGGAGCGTTGGGATCGGCAGGGGCAGGCGCCGGGGCCGGGGCGTTGGGATCCGCAGGAGCGGGTGCGGGCGCCGGTGCCGGTGCGTCCGCAGGCGCCGGTGCCGGAGCCGGGGCATCCGCTGGAGCCGGAGCCGGCGCGGGTGCCGGAGCCGGAGCATCCGCTGGAGCCGGAGCCGGAGCCGGAGCGGGTGCCGGAGCGTCGGCAGGTGCCGCCGGTGCCGCGGTAGTGCTGGGCGGAGGCGGTGGCGGAACGGGCTCGGCTAAGGCCGTGTTCGGTATGGTGATCGCCACGGCGCTGGCGCCCGCGACCACGGAGACGGCCATGGCCGTCCACCGGCCGGGGCGTCGTGAGGGCTGCTTCATGGCGCCGAACCTACCGTGTCGCCCGCGCTAAGCAAGTGTCCGCCCGGTTGTGTCCGCTGCCGGTTTGGTCACAAACCGGCCTGCGGCCGATAGGCGGCATGTAAACCGACTTCCTGGGTCTTTACTGTGAACCACACCCGGTCGCCCACCGTCAACGCGAGCTCGGCCAGCGCCTCGGGGGTGACGTCCGCGGCCAGTCCGGGGCTGCCGTCGCCCTGTTCCTCGGCCCGTATCCGGACCACCGCGCCGCTCACCTCCAGCCCGGCGATCTGCACGAGAACGGCGTTGCGGGGGCTGCCGTGCGGCCGATCGGGATAGACCGCCACCGAGGCAGGGGCGAAGACCGCCACTGCGGCGGCCTGGACGGGCAGGTCGTCAGCCGGGACGCCGTGCCATATCTGACCGAACCCCGGATCGGTCCCGGTGCGTAACTCCCCCGGTCCCGACATCGCCCCGAGGACCAGGTTCACCCCGGCGAACCTGGCGCCGAACCGGCTGCGCGGTGCGGCCAGCACACCGGCGACCGGCCCGCTCTCGGCGACCCGACCGGTCTCGAGCACCAGCACCCGATCGGCCAGGGCCAGCACGTCGAGCAGGTCGTGGGTGATCAGCACCACCGGGCGGACACCGTCGGCCAGCACCGCCCGCAGTGTGGCGCGCACCGCGGCCGCACCGGCCACGTCCAGTCCGGCCAGCGGCTCGTCGAGCACCAGCACATCGGGTTCGGCGGCCAGCGCCCGCGCCAGCGCCACCCGCTGCGCCTGGCCGCCGGAGAGTTCGCCGGGCCGTCGGTCGGCCAGGTCAGCGGCTCCCACTCGCTCCAGCCAACCCCGCGCCCGATCCATGCGGTCGGAGCGGCCACGGATCGCGAAAGCGACGTTGCCCAGCGTGGTCATATGCGGGAACAGCAGCGGATTCTGCGCCAGCAGACCGACCCGTCGTTCATGAACCGGAACGGCCACACCCCCTTCGGTGTCGGTCAGCGTCCGCTCACCGACCCGCACCACCGCGCGGTCGGCCTGCAACAGTCCCGCCAGCACGGCCGCCGTCGTCGACTTGCCGGCCCCGTTGGGCCCCAGCAGACCCAGCACCTCCCCGGACGCCACGGTGAAGGCCACGTCGAGGCCGCGGGCGGCGACGCCGGCCGCCACCTCCAGGTCAGCCATGGCCATGCTCCGGAGCGGCCCAACCGGACAACCGCCGCCAGCCCAACCCGGCGACGATGCAGGCCGCCGCGGCGACCAGCAGGATCGACAGTGCGATGGCGGCATCGGGGTCGCCCTCCCGTTGCAGATAGATCTCCAGCGGCAGGGTGCGCGTCACTCCCTGCCGGGATCCCGCGAAGGTCAGCGTCGCACCGAACTCCCCCAGCGCCCGGGCGAACGCCAGCACCGCCCCAGACAGCAATCCGGGCGCCAGCAAGGGCAGCGTCACCCGCCACCACACGGTGGCCGGGGGCGCACCCAGGGTGGCGGCCACCGTGTCGTAAGCGGTGCCGGCGGTGCGGGCGGCACCCTCGATGGCGATCACCAGGAACGGCAACGATACGAACGTCTGCGCGAGGACCACGGCGGTGGTGGTGAAGGCGATCCGGAACCCCGCCGCCTCCAAGTAGTGGCCGAGCAGCCCCATCCGGCCGAAGACGTAGAGCAGCGCGATGCCGCCGACCACCGGGGGCAGCACCAGCGGCAGCAGGATCAGCGGGCGCGCGATGCGCACGATCGCGCCGTGATGGCGGGCCAGCACCAGCGCCAGTGGGACGCCGAGGATCAGACATAGGACGGTGCTGGCGGTGGCGGTGCGCAGACTCAACAGCAACGCCGACCGCGAGGCCGGGCTGCTGACCAGGCCCGCAAACCCGCCCCAATCGACCTTGACCGCCATCGCGGCCAGGGGAAGCACGACGAACAGCGCCCCCACCGCGGCGGGGAGATAGACCCAGCGCGGCAGATACGCGCCACGCTGCACCACCGGCCCCATGGCCCTCACCCTAAGAGTCGGGCGTCGCCCGGCACGTCGCCGGTCAGACCCTGCACGGTGGGCGCAACGCCGCCGCCAATCTCGGTCGGTACCGCGTCCTCCGGAGAGACGCCGTTCTACGCGGAGACGTCCCGTGGACCGATACTGTCGGTGCCGTGACGATCCGATGCGGGCTGCAGATTCCCAACTTCTCCTACGGAACCCCGGTAGCCGAACTGTTCCCGACCGTGGTCGCCCAAGCGCGCGAGGCCGAGGCCGCCGGGTTCGACTCCGTCTTCGTGATGGACCACTTCTACCAACTACCCATGCTCGGCGCCCCCGAGGAACCGATGCTGGAGGCATACACCGCTCTGGGGGCGCTGGCGACCGCCACCGAGAAGGTCGCCCTGGGCACCCTGGTGACCGGCAACACCTACCGGAACCCGACGTTGCTGGCCAAAGCCATCACCACTTTGGACGTGATCAGCCGGGGAAGGGCCGTGCTGGGCATCGGCACCGGCTGGTTCGAACTCGAGCACACCCAGTTGGGCTTCGAGTTCGGCACGTTCACCGAACGGTTCGCCAAACTCGACGAAGCCCTTCAGATCATCATGCCGATGATCCGCGGCGAGCGGGTGAGCTTCACCGGCCAGTACTACCGCACCGAAGAGGCGCTGGCCGTGCCCCGTTTCCGCGACCACATCCCGCTGATGATCGGTGGCAGCGGCGAGAAGAAGACCTTCGGCCTGGCGGCCCGCTACTTCGACCATCTCAACGTCATCGCCGCGTTTTCGGAGTTGCCGGGCAAGGTCGAGGCGCTGGGCCGGCGTTGCGAGGAGGCCGACCGGGATCCGGCGACGCTGGAGACCAGCGTGCTGCTCACAGCGATTCCGGATCCGAACTTCACCGACGACATGATTCCGCGCCCCATGCGCGGCCGGGTGGCGGTCGGCAGTCCGGAGCGGATCGCCGAGACGGTCCGAACCCAGGTCCTCGACGTCGGGATCGACGGCGTGATCGTCAACATGCCCCGGTACGTGCCGGGTTCGATCACCCAACTCGGGGAGGCTCTGCTTCCGGTGCTGGCGGGCTGACATTTCGCCGACCGGGTGACCGCCCTATCCCGGTCCCGCGAGCCGCTCCCGTAGTACCGTTGGCGTGCAGTCCTTTCCGTTCGGCAAACTCAGGAGCGAAGATGACCCATCCCGGCGCGACCCCGTCGGACAAGCACAAGGTCGTCATCATCGGCTCGGGCTTCGGCGGCCTCACCGCGGCCAAGAAGCTCAAGCGGGCGGACGTCGACATCAAGATGATCGCCAAGACCACCCACCACCTGTTCCAGCCGTTGCTGTATCAGGTGGCGACCGGGATCATCTCCGAGGGCGAGATCGCCCCGCTGACCCGCGTGGTCCTGCGCAAGAACAAGAACTGCCAGGTGCTCCTCGGTGAGGTCACCCACGTCGACCTGGCCAACAAGACCGTGGACTCGGTGCTGTTGGGCCACACCTACCGCACCCCCTACGACTCGCTGATCGTGGCCGCGGGCGCCGGTCAGTCCTATTTCGGCAACGACCACTTCGCCGAGTGGGCACCGGGAATGAAGACCATCGACGACGCCCTCGAACTTCGCGGACGCATCCTCGGCGCATTCGAGCAGGCCGAGCGCTCCAGCGCCCCGGAGCGCCGGGCCAAGTTGCTGACCTTCGTCGTGGTCGGAGCGGGTCCGACCGGTGTCGAGATGGCCGGTCAGATCGCCGAGCTGGCCGACCACACCCTCAAGGGGGCGTTCCGGCACATCGACTCCACCAAGGCCCGGGTGATCCTGCTCGACGCCGCCCCGGCGGTGCTGCCGCCGATGGGTGAGAAGCTGGGCAAGAAGGCCGCGGCCCGGCTGGAGAAGCTGGGAGTGGAGATCCAGCTCGGCGCGATGGTCACCAACGTCGACCGCAACGGCATCAACGTCAAATACGGCGACGGCCGCACAGAGCGAATCGAATGCCAGACCAAGGTCTGGTCGGCCGGTGTCGCGGCCAGCCCGCTGGGCAAACTCATCGCCGATCAGGCCGGCGCCGAGGTCGACCGGGCCGGTCGGGTGAAGGTGCTGTCCGACCTGACCGTGCCGGGTCATCCGAACGTCTTCGTGGTCGGCGACATGGCGTACGTCGACGGCGTTCCCGGCCAGGCCCAGGGTGCGATCCAGGGTGCCCGCTACGCCGCCAAGCTGATCAAGGCCGAACTCAAGGGTGCCGATCCGGCCGCCCGCGAACCGTTCAAGTACTTCGACAAGGGCTCGATGGCCACCGTTGCGCGGTACTCCGCGGTGGTCAAGGTGGGTCCGCTGGAGTTCGGCGGGTTCATCGGCTGGCTCGCCTGGTTGTTCCTGCACCTGATCTATCTGGTGGGCTTCAAGGCCCGGCTCACCACGGCGATGTCCTGGGTCAGCACCTTCATCGGCAGCCACCGCGGCCAGCTCACCATCACCGAGCAGCAGGCCTATGCCCGCACCCGGATCGAGCAACTCGAGGAGATCGCAGAGCGAGCCGAGGAATCCGAGATCGCGGCGTCCTGACCGGGATCGGCGAGGTGGAATCATGTCAGCGGTGTGTCGTTCCCTGTCCCGGGGCGTGGGGACAGCGGTTGGTGCCGGCGCGATCCTGTTCGGGTTCGCGGGTCCGGCATCGGCCGACGAGGCGCCGCCGAACTGCACGACCGCCGATATGACCGGTGTGATGTCGGGGGTGTCGGCCGCGATGGCGACCTACCTGTTCACCCATCCCGACGTGAACGCGTTCTTCACCGGCCTGCAGGGGCTGCCCAAGACCCAGGCCCGCGACGAGACCGAGGTCTACCTCGACGCCAACCCCACCGTCCGCGCCGAACTCGAGGCGATCCGCCAGCCCGGCCGGGACTTCCGCGACCGCTGCAATCTGCCGCAGCGCGCCATGATCCTCGCCGACGCGGTCTAGCCGCCGTGGCGCCGACCGGTGCCGTGCCGCACACCCGGTGCTCACGGCGGTGAAACCCGACGAAATCTTCTACCGGCTGCTGCAGCGGCTGCCCAACCGGATGCTGTCGCTACGCACCATCGTCATCACCGCCGCGCTGTCGGTGGTGATACTCGTGCTCACCCTGGGCACCTGGGTATGGATCGGCGTCACCAACGACCAGTACAGCCAATTGGATCGGCGGCTGGATTCGGTGAGCAGCCTCGGCGACTTCAGCGCTCTGCTGTCCAGCACCCCGGGCACCGAGGCCACCAGTCCGGACGGCAGCCTGGTGCGCACCGTCCGGGTCGGGTCGATGGCCATGTCGGTACCGCCCGGGGTCGTGTTGCCGAAGCTTGCCGACGGATATGCCAACACCACCATCGAGGGTGTGGAGTACCGGGTGCGCACCTTCACCGTGGGCGGTGCCACGATCGCCCTCGGCGCCCCGCTCGCCGAGACCCAGCGCCGGATCGCCGAACTGCACTGGCGGGTGGTGCTGATCTGCAGCGGAGTGATCATCGGCACCGTGTTGGTGGGCTGGTTCTTCTCGCTGATCATGATCGACCCGTTCCGGCTGCTGGCCCAGCAGGCCCGCGCCATCAACGCCCAGTCCAAACCCGACGAGGTACAGGTCCGCGGGGTGCGGGAGGCGGTGGAGATCGGCGAGGCGGTCGAGGGGATGCTCGCCCGCATCGGCAATGAACAGGCCCGCACCAAGGCCGCACTGGAGTCGGCCCGGGACTTCGCCGCGGTCGCCTCCCACGAACTGCGAACACCCCTGACCGCCATGCGCACCAATCTCGAAGTGCTCTCCACCCTGGACCTGGGCGCCGAGCAGCGCGACGAGGTCATCGGCGACACCATACGCACCCAAAGCCGCATCGAGGCCACCCTGACCGCGCTGGAGCGACTGGCCCAGGGGGAACTGACCACCGCCGACGACTTCGTGCCGTTCGACATGACCGAGCTGCTCGACCGCGCCGCCCACGATGCGGAGCGCACGTATCCGGGTCTGCGGGTCTCGCTGGTGCCCTCGCCGGCGGCGCCGATGGTCGGCCTGCCCGCCGGCCTTCGACTGGTGATCGACAACGCCATCGCCAACGCCGTCAAGCACGGAGGCGCCACCCGAATCCGACTGTCCGTCAGCAATTTCGCCGACCAGATCCGGGTCACCGTCGACGACAACGGCACCGGGGTTCCCGAGCAGGAACGCACCGCGGTTTTCGAACGATTCGCCCGCGGGTCGACCGCCGCACGCTCCGGATCCGGACTCGGGCTCGCCCTCGTCGCCCAGCAGGCCGAACTGCACGGCGGCACGGCCTCGCTGGAGGCCAGCCCCCTGGGCGGGGCGCAACTCGTCCTGCGGCTGGGTGACCAAGGGCCGGCTAATCCGCCGGTCTGATCACCCGGGAACGACCCCGATACCCAATGCGGCCGCGCCGGCGGCGAGTCGGGCATCGAAGGTGGCCAGCTGCGCGGCCGGCTGACCACTGGCCGCGTAGAGCAGGCAGCAGTCCGGCAGTTTCAGGCCCGTCCGGACCCGCAACCGGGCAAGTTCCCAGGGCGCGTCGGCACCCAGCCCCAGTGGCTGGACCTGCAGATCGGCCAGTGCGTCTCGGACCTGGTCGCCGCGGTCGGCCCGGATCGCCCCGACCAGCACCTCGGCGAGTGTGACCGCGCTGGCTGCGAACTCGCCATGGCAGTTGTCCCGCATGCTGCCGGTCGCTCGAGCGTGGCGGCCGTCCGCACGGCATGCCAGAGTGTATGCACCAAAGTGAATGGTGTTACACCGGTTGTCAGGCTTCCAGGTTTTGCAACCGGACCTGGCCCCGGGCGACCAGCCGATCCCGGTCGTCGCGAATGCTCACCTGCCACAACTGCTGGCGACGGCCGCGGTGCACCGGTTCGGAGACGCCGTAGACGGTGCCGTCGGTGACCGCGCGCAGGAAGTCGGTGCTGTTGTTCACCCCCACGACGTGCCCGCCGCCGTTGGCCGAAAGCCACACGTAGGCCGACACGCTGGCCAGCGACTCCACCACCGAACACCAGACGCCGCCGTGGACGATTCCCATCGGCTGCAGAAGCATAGGCTTCACGGTCAGTTCCGCACGGACACCGTCGGTGCTGACCTCGGTGTAAGTCAGGCCGATTTCGGTGTCGAACGGCGCGGTGAGCGGGTCGGGACGGGTGGCATCCGGTTGCACAGGTTCGTGTCTACACCTACAGCCGGCGCCGATCAGTCGGGGGGCGGCGTTGTGAGGACGGCCACAACAGCGGCGCGAACGTGGATGCGCGGAACTTCGCGGGTACTGCGGGGAGTTAACCGACCGAATCCCGGGTACGACGTTCGGTAGTAACCGCGAGTAGCCTCGATCGCGATGGAGATGGGGATATGGCCAAGCTGACCGGCCTCGGCGAGTTGGAACGCGCCGTGATGGACCATCTCTGGGACGCCGAGACACCACAGACGGTGCGGCAGGTACACGAGGCACTGGCCGCCCGCCGGGAACTGGCCTACACCACCGTGATGACGGTATTGCAGCGCCTGGCCCGCAAGGCCCTGGTCGTCCAGATCCGCACCGACCGCGCCCACCAGTACACCCCGGCGCACGGCCGCGACGAACTGGTCGCCGGGCTGATGGTCGACGCACTGGATCAGGCCGCCGACTCAGGTGACCGGCGGGCCGCGCTGATGCACTTCGTCGGCCGGGTGGGCGCCGACGAGGCCGACGCGCTGCGCCGGGCGCTGGCCGACCTGGAAGCCCGGGACACCCGCGACTGACCGAAAAAATCCGCTTCCCGATCCGCTGGCGACGCACCGTCGGCTAGGGGAGACTGGCAGGCGTGTCAGCGCTGGCCTTCACGCTCCTCGCGCTCGCACTCGTCGGCCCGGTACCGGCTCTGCTTGCCCGAGCATCCTGGCCGATGCGTGCTCCTCGCGCCGCGGTGGTGCTGTGGCAAGCCGTCGCCGTGGCGGCGGTGTTGTCGGCGTTCAGCGCCGGCCTGGCCCTGGCGGCCCGATTGTTCGTCCCCGGGCCCGATGGCCGGCCCACCGCCGACGTCCGAGAGGAGATCGCCGCCCTCGGCTGGCCGCTGTGGTTGGCCTCGGTGGTCGTCTTCGCCCTGACGCTGCTGATCGGCGCCCGGCTCGGCGTCGCCGTCTGTCAGGTGGCGATCGGTACCCGGCGGCGCCGTGCGCGCCACCGGATGCTGGTCGATCTGGTCGGCGAACGCCGCACGGAACTGGGCGGGGCCAGGGTGCTCGACGTCGCGGAGCCCCTCGCCTACTGCCTGCCCGGTATGCGCAGCCGGGTGGTGCTCAGCCGCGGCGCGCTCAGCGCGCTCAGCGACGCGGAGCTCACCGCGATCCTGCGCCACGAGCGGGCACACCTGCGGGCCCGGCACGACCTGGTGCTGGAAGCCTTCACCGCGGTGCACACCGCTTTCCCGCGGTTCGTGCGCAGCGGCAGCGCCCTCAACGCGGTGCGCCTGTTGGTCGAACTGCTTGCCGACGATGCCGCGGCGCGCAGCACCGGACCGCGTCCGCTGGCCCGCGCACTGGTCACCTGCGCCTGCGGGCCAACCCCGGCGGGCGCACTGGCCGCCGGTGGACCGAGCACGGTCATCCGGGTGCGCCGGCTGTCCGGGCCACCCAACAGCCTCTGGTTATCCCTGGCGGCCTACAGCGCCGCCGCGGCCGTGCTGGTCGTACCCACCATCGCCGTCGCCGTTCCATGGCTGACCGAACTGCAGCGGCTCTTCCAGGCCTGACCCTCGCCCGCACAACCGAAAGGCGCCCCGATGAGCCCCTCGCAGAACCCCACCGCCCAGATCGGCGTCACCGGTCTGGCGGTGATGGGCTCAAATATCGCGCGGAACTTCGCCCACCACGGCTACACCGTCGCGGTGCACAACCGTTCGATCGCCAAGACCGACGCCCTGTTGGCCGAGCACGGATCGGAAGGCAACTTCGTGCGCTCGGAGACCATCCGGGAATTCCTGGACGCGCTGGAACGCCCGCGCAGGGTGCTGATCATGGTCAAGGCCGGCGAGCCGACCGACGCGGTGATCAACGAACTCGCCGACGCGATGGAACCGGGTGACATCATCATCGACGGCGGCAACGCCCTTTACACCGACACCATCCGCCGCGAGAAGGCCATGCGCGAGCGTGGTCTGCACTTCGTCGGCGCCGGCATCTCCGGCGGCGAGGAGGGCGCCCTCAACGGGCCCTCGATCATGCCGGGCGGGCCCGCGGAGTCGTATGAGTCGCTGGGCCCGCTGCTGGAGGAGATCTCCGCCCACGTCGACGGGGTGCCGTGCTGTGCGCACATCGGCCCCGACGGTGCGGGCCACTTCGTCAAGATGGTGCACAACGGCATCGAGTACTCCGATATGCAACTGATCGGCGAGGCTTACCAACTGCTGCGCGACGGCCTGGGCCTGAGCGCCGGCCAGGTCGCCGACGTCTTCACCGAGTGGAACTCCGGGGATCTGGACAGCTTCCTGGTCGAGATCACCGCCGAGGTGCTCCGCCAGATCGACGCCAAGACCGGCAAACCGCTGGTCGACGTCATCCTCGACGAGGCCGAGCAAAAGGGCACCGGCCGCTGGACGGTCAAGTCCGCCCTGGACCTCGGAGTTCCGGTGACCGGGATCGCCGAGGCGGTGTTCGCCCGCGCGCTGTCCGGGTCGGTGCCCCAGCGGCGGGCCGTTGCCGGGATGGCCTCCGGGCATCTGGGCCAACGGCCCACCGACACACAGCAATTCGTCGACGACGTCCGCCAGGCGCTGTACGCCTCGAAGATCATCGCCTACGCCCAGGGCTTCAACCAGATCCAGGCCGGTTCGGAGGAGTACGGGTGGGGCATCACCCCCGGGGTGCTGGCCACCATCTGGCGCGGCGGCTGCATCATCCGGGCCAAGTTCCTCAACCGGATCAAGGAGGCGTTCGATGCCGACCCCGATCTGCCGACGCTGATCGCCGCGCCGTACTTCCGCAGCGCAATCGAGTCGGCCATCGACAGCTGGCGCCGGGTGGTGGTGACCGCCACCGAACTGGGCATCCCGATTCCCGGGTTCTCCTCGGCGCTGTCCTACTACGACGGGCTGCGCACCGAACGACTTCCCGCCGCGCTGATCCAGGGCCAGCGCGACTTCTTCGGCGCCCACACCTACGGCCGCATCGACGCCGACCCCGCCGCGCGCTTCCACACCCTGTGGAGCGGCGACCACAGCGAGGTCGCCCTCTAGCTTCCCCTGCGCGAGCAGACACAAAAGACCCCGCACGCCCGGCGTGTCGGGGT
>JAGQTQ010000047.1 GCA_020438905.1 Mycobacterium sp. | reverse complement strand
AGCAATGTTCCTTCCTCGATTGTCAGGGTCGCGTTGTCGAGGTCACGAAGGAACGTCTCGGGTGCGTAGGTGTTGCCTTGGGTCGAATAGGAGGGCGCTTGGCGGCGGGCGCGGTCGGTGACCGGAAGTGCGAGCACCTTGTGTTCGCCAGCGACGACGCAGGCGGTGATGGTGGCCAGCAGGGCGGGCTTGTTTTGGTCATCGTGGAGGTGGACTGATTGCACGGTGGGCAGGCTGCCTACCACCGTTTGGGCGGCGGCCCGCGTTTCCTCATCAAGGCCGTCAGCGCGGTCGAGTGTCTGTCGAACTCCGATGTAGTGGGTAGCTCTGGGGCTGGTGGCGGTGAAAGCGGTGTTCAGCCAGGCTTTTTCTTCTTCGAGTTGTTCGACGATGCGCAGCTTGTCCAACGCTGTCTTGCGTTGTTCGAGCAGGACTCGAACCGGTGGTGACAGTTGTTCTTCGGGAGTGTTTTCGGCGGTGGTGATGACGGTGTGGGCGGTGTTGTCGCGGTTGAGCAGACCGAGCAGGGCGGCGGCGGCGTCTTCGTCGTCACCGCGGCGGGGGGTGTGGACACCTTCGACGGTTTGGGATGCGTGTTCGTGGTCGCCTTCTCCACCGAGGCGTTGATAGAGGTAGACAGTGTTGGTGGCCCGGCCGCGGGTCATGGCCACATAAGCGTTGGCACGGTGCCCGGTATCGGGAGATAGCAGCGCGTGGCAGTGTTCCGCGGTGGCGCCCTGGGCGGCGTGCACGGTGATCGCATACCCGTGGTGGACGTGTTGGCGCAGGTAGTCGTCGCTGAAGACGGCTCTGGCTTGATCCCCGATGCGGACCGCGAGCAATCGGTTGACCTCAGTGTCGATACGGGTGACTTTCCAGCGTTGCCCGTTGCGCACTGGGGCCCCGGCGACCGGATCGCGGCTGCCCTGCGGGTAGACGTCGATGGTGGGGTCGTTGCGGCGGGTGATGATGACGTCGCCGACTCCGATGCGGTGCCGGCGGGCGCCGGCCACGGTGGGGGCGTCGTCGCCGAGCAGGTGACGGTGGATGCGTTGGTTGAGGGCGTCGGCGACTTCCCAGCGGTCAGCGATCAGCAGGCTGTCGGCGTCGTTTGCGTGGTCGGTGGTCCAGGCGGTGAACGCATCGTCAGCCATAGTCACCGGGTCACCGGTGTGCAGCCGCTGTTGATTGCGGTACCAGTCGACGGCGTGGGCCAGGCTCGCTGGTGTGCCGTCGTGGATGGCCAGTGAGGCAGCGCGTTCGTCGGGATCGCGCATGCGCCACACTTCGGACAGTTTCTGCGCCCACGGCAGATCTGCACACAGTTGGGCGAACATGCCGCCGCGGGCCTTGACGGGGGCCAGTTGTTCGGCATCGCCGACGAGCACTGTTTTGGTTCCTGCGGCGGTGGCTGCGGTGAGCAGTTCGCGCAGTGCGGGGGTGCCGACCATGCCTGCTTCATCGACGACGAGCAGGGTCTTGGAGTCGAAGGTGAGGCGGTTTTCGCGCAGTGCTTTGAGCGCTCCGGCGACGGTGCCGCCGCCGTCGGCAGCCCCCTCGGCCAGTGCGACATCGGCGGCGTTTCCGGTCGGTGCCGCCAACCAAACGTGCTCGATGCCGCCTTGTTTGGCGGCGCGGCGCAGGGCTTTCAGCGAGGTGGTTTTGCCCGCGCCAGCCGGGGCGGAGAGCACCTGAACCAGCCACGGCGAGGACGCGATCGCCACGACTGCCCCGGCTTGATCGGCGGACAGTTTGGCTTTCGCAGCGGCGGTCTCGGCGATGGTTTTCGCCACGGCGGCGCTCTTGTCGCGGGCTCCGATCAGCGAGTAGATGGCGGTTTCTTCGCGCGCGATCACCAACGCGGTGTAGCGCTCATGGCCTTCACGTTCGTGAGGTTGGCGGGCCTCGGTGACGCGCAAACCGACCGCGTCAACGAGCTGCTCGAGCAGCAGTCGCGGGCCGATCGGTGGGGCGTCATCGATGACGGTCGGCATGTGCGCACCGAGTGTCTCGATGAGATCAGCGCGGGTGAAGGCCGGCTTGTCGATGCCCCTGACCGCAGCCCCTGCCCACGTCCGAAGCTCGGCCCGGGAGTCCTTCCGCAGTCGGGTCAGCGCCTCCTGCTGGGCGGGCTCGTCCAAGGCCAGTTCAGCACCGAATCGCTGCGCCCATTCGGCCTTCAGTTCGGCCCAGGGCCGGTGCTCGGGCTTGCGCGGCCGGGTGGCTTTTTGGGCCCGCGCGAGTTGTCCTGCGGTGGGCTTTCCGTTGCCGTCGACGATCAGATTCTGTGCGGCCCACTCGCTCAATTGGGTGGATCGTTGTGAGGCCGCGGCGATCAGTTCGGGGTCCACTCCGGCAAGCTCGGCCATCCCCGAGTGCGGATCCACCTTCTCCCATCCGATGCCCAACGCGGCGTGCAACTCAGCCCGCAACGTGGCCTGGTAGATGATCCCGGCGGCCCTGGCTTCATGCCAGAGCGAGTCACTGTCGATGGCCACCAACGTGCCGTCGGCGCGGGCCTGCTTGTTGGGCACCAACACATGGGTGTGCAGGTGCGGATCCCCGGCCCGCGAGGTCTCGTGCTGGTAGGCCGCCGCGACCAGACCAGGTAGTCGTTGCAGATTGAACCACCCCGGCTTTCATGCAC
>JAGQTQ010000007.1:3397-5847 GCA_020438905.1 Mycobacterium sp. | reverse complement strand
CCAGACGGGCGACAGGCCGGCCGCGGTCGGTGATTTCGATCGGCTGGTGGTCGGCCGCCACTTGGGCCAGGTACCGACTGGCGTTCTGGCGGAGTTCCCGCACCCCGATCCGCTCCATGTGCTACATGGTAGCACTACTGGGATGACGGTCCGAAACCTCACCCAAACGGTCCACAGCTGACGTCTTGAGTTGTCGGGCCGCACGGTTCAGAGGACGAACAGCATGCCTTCCGGGTCTGTGACGCCGCGGAAGATGCCCAGCAGGGATGTGTAGCCCGGCCGCTCCGGGTTGCCGTCGTAGTACAGCGCGCCGGTGGAGGTTTCGTAGACGAACTGGCTGCTGGTGTTGGACAGCCCGCAGCCCAGGAACCAGGCGCGGTCGACGAAGTCGATTGTTGTGCTCGTCGCGCCCAGCGGGAACCTGTCGATCACGGCGATATCGCCGCCCAGTCCGGTGAAGTCCAGTTCCGGTGCGATGCGGGCGTTGTAGAACTGGGCGTCGAGGATGAAGGTGTCGGTCGAGTCGGTTCCGGACAGCTTCGGCTGGTTCTTCCTGACCTGCCGCCACGGCCCGGTCTGCACGGCCGAGCTGCTGTACACCCATGTTCCCCCCGGGACCGCGCTGTCGGTGACGCCGTCGGAGGAACCGAAGACGTAGACGTCCAATGCAACGGTTGTTGGAATGTTGGTGAACTGGCCCGCCGCCTCGTCGGTGGGGTAGGTGAAGAAGCCGAACACCCCGTTGGCGTCGGAGGTCGTGAAGCCGTCGAGAATCGCCGCCGTGTGCAGGGCGACGGGATAGGGCGTCGAGCCGGGTGCGGTCTTCTGGTAGCGCCAGAAGTCGAAGTTGTCCTGGGCGTTGGGATCCTGCGGATTGGGACTGACCGGCGGCTTGGTCAGCTCGGTGCCGTTGTACGCGTAGGGATAGACCATCTGCTGGTTGGAGGCCATGTAGGCCCCGTACTTGACGAAGTCGGAGTACGAGGACGGGATCCAGCCGGTCTGGTCGAGGAGGAAATTGGCCGCGGGCTCTGTGGACTGGGCCGTCCACACCTTGTCCGGGCCGATGATTCTGCTGACCGTGTCCGGCGGCTGCGGGGCCCACGGTGTCGCGCCGCTCCAGACCAGATCGCCGTACGGGCCGCCGGCGGCCGTGAGTTGACTGACGACGGTGTCGAAGTCGTTGAAGCCGTACGTCTTACCGCTCTTGGCCCCAGTCCAGGCGGCGCCGTTGATGGTGAACTTCGTCTGGAGCGGCAGCGACCATTCGTCGATGTAGGAGACGTCGATCGTGTACTCGTATCCGCCGTCCGCCGGATAGAGGCTGTACTCCAGGAAGCTGTAGTTCTCGAAGGTGTCGCCGGCCGGGGATCCGGGCGGGTAGAACGGGTCGATACCGCCGGTCGAGGTGATCGGCAGGGTGAACTCCGAGCCTTCCACGATGTAGATCCGGTTCCCCGGGGACTTGGGCGGGGCGTTGTAGACGGCCAGGGTCACCGGGGCGGACAGTCCAGGCTTGATCTCCACCGGGCCCACCCAGTCCGGCGGCAGCGGGGGCGGTTCGGTCTCCCACGGGGTGGCCGGAATGCTGTAATTCGCGGTCTTGGTCAGGTTGTAGACCCAGATGGAGTCCGTCTTGGAACTGTTGTG
The DNA here is from genome assembly GCA_020438905.1 of Mycobacterium sp. Taxonomy (GTDB): domain Bacteria; phylum Actinomycetota; class Actinomycetes; order Mycobacteriales; family Mycobacteriaceae; genus Mycobacterium. Next base: position 4,197 of record JAGQTQ010000007.1, on the reverse strand, counting down.
GATGGTGATCGCCGGGGTATTCGCGGCGGAGAGGGCGGCTAGATCCGAGGTGCCGATCGGTTGATCGGTGGGCACCGGGTCGGCCGGCAGCGGCACCGCTGGGGCCGTGACAGCCACCTGACCGATCGGTACGGCCGGCGGATTCGACGTGCCGTTGGAGGGCGACGGCAGGGCGATTGCACTAGCCGGCCGCCTGGTCACGGCGGCGCTCGGCCTGGCCGGGAGGTTGTCGGTACGCGCCGTCATCCGCTTGGCGGCCTTGGACGCCTGCCTCGCCGGACCCGCCGACGCCGCTGTCGAATCGGCCCTGGCCGCATCGGTTTTCGGTGAATCCGCGGAGGCGACGCCTGCCGCGCCCAGACCCGCCAGGGACAGGCCGAGGGCAAACCCCGCCGCCCCAACGCACACGTTGATGTTGACCATAAAGCCCCCTACCTGAAGTGCCCCCAGATCATGAGCGTAGAGCAGATGTCTCGCTCTCTGGCGAAACTTCAGAGGTAGGGATCGGCCCAGGCGCTGATGATGCGAGCGGCCCGTGCGGCCTGGTTCTTTCCGGTGAGCAGGTGGTCGGCTCCTTCGAGGGAGACGAAGCTGCGCGGATGACGGGCGGTGCGGAAGATGTCGCTTGCATTCTCGATGCCGACGGTGTTGTCGGTCGGTGAATGCATGACGAGCAGCGCCCGGTGCAGGGTGCGGATCCGTTCGCGCAGATCCGCGGCGCGGACGTCCTCGATGAAGTGCCGCTTGAGGGTCAGCGCCTTTCCGCCGGCCAGGAACGTCGCCTCCCCGTCCTCCTCGAT
>JAGQTQ010000007.1:0-3321 GCA_020438905.1 Mycobacterium sp. | reverse complement strand
TCCACGCTCGGGCAATGGTGCGCCGCCGCGATCACGGCCGAGCCGCCGAACGAATGCCCGACCAGCAGGCGCACCTCCCGGCCGGATGCGTTCATGAACTCCACCGCCCGCACGGTGTCGGCGACCTTGTGGGAGAACGACCCGTCGCCCCAGTCGCCCTCGGAATCACCAAGTCCGAGGTTGTCGAAGCGCAGCATGCCGATGCCGTCGCTGGCGAGCTGCTTGCAGATCCGGCTCGCGGCCGGGCAGTCCTTGCCGAGGGTGAATCCGTGGGCGAACACTCCCCACCCACGAACCTCACCCGGGGGAAGGTCGATGAGACCGGCCAACCTGGGACCGGTCGCGCTCACGAAACTGACGCGTTCAGCCATGACTGTTCAGCTCCGTGGCGACTAGCCGCGCTTGGGGACGGGGAACTGGGTGCGCATCATCAGATCCCACACCCGATCCGGGGTGAGTTGGCGTTGCAGGATGCCCAGCGTCGCCGACGGGGTCACCGTATAGCGGGCCTTGGGGTGCTTGCTCTCGATCGCCTTGCGGATCACCTCGGCCACCGCGTCCGGGCCGCCGCCGACGAGACCGGCCAGGCGGCTCTCGTAGATCCCGGCCGTCACCGCGCCCACTTTCGCGTTGAAGTCGGCGTATGGGCCGTCGTTGAGACCGTCGGTGGACGCCACGGCGGCATGGGCGAATTCCGTTGTGATCAAACCGGGTTCGATGAGCACCACCTGCACGCCGAATCCCTGAACCTCGAAGCGCATGGCATCCGAGATCGCCTCCACCGCGTATTTGGTGGCGTGATAGCTGCCACCGCCGGGGAAGGTCAGCTTGCCGCCCATCGAGCCGATGTTGATGATGCGGCCCTTGCCGGCCTTGCGCATGCCGGGCAGGACGAGCTGGCTCATCCGGATCAGGCCGAACACGTTCGTCTCGAACTGCCGCCGAATGTCATCCAGCGGGATCGACTCGATCGCTCCGGATTGGGAGTAGCCGGCATTGTTGACCAGGACGCCGACCGACCCTTCCGCCTGCTCCACCGCGGCNNGCGGCAGCCATCGACTCCTCGTCGGTCACGTCCAGGGCCAGGGTCCGACACCCTTTGTCGGCGAGCTCCTTCAGGGTTTCGGGGCGCCGGGCGGTGGCGTAGACGGTGAAGCCGTGCGAAACGAGGTCGGCCGCGGTGGCCGCGCCGATACCGCTCGAGCAGCCGGTGATGAGCACTGAAGTCATCACCACACCCTATGCGCAGCGGGCGGGCTGGGTTGAGTTGCCGGCCCACGAGAGCGAGCGGCGATCGCCGGTAGCGCCGCCCGTTGAGGTGAGCGTCCGGCGCGCATCCGGGAATGTACTCAAACCGCTACATCCGGCACCCGCAGACCAGATGTTACGTTTTATCGACATTCAAGAGGATCCCAGATAATGTTGTGATATGCCAACATCCGAGGAGATGATCGCCCGGTCCCCCGCGGCACTGGGCAGAGCGATCCGCGCTGCGCGTCAGGGACAAGGACTGACACAAAGCGAGTTGGCAGAGCGCGCCCGAACCAACCGGTTCGCCATCGCTCAGGCCGAGACCGGCGCCAGCACCAAGGCCATCGAGAAGCTGTTCGAGACGCTGGCGGCCCTTGAACTCGAACTGGTCGTCCGTCCACGTCAAAGCTGGAAAGCCTGATGCCCGTTGACATCTGGCTGCACGGCACGCTGACCGCCCGGGTCACCCTGAAATCAGCCGGACGCAAGGTCGTTCTGGAGTACACCGACGAGGCGCGCAGCCGGTACCGCGGCGGCGCGCCGATCCTGTCATGCTCGCTGCCCGCGGCACCCGGAACGACCGCACCGCCGGCGACCCGCGCCTACCTGGAGGGACTCCTTTCCCGAAGGCCGCGCACTGGAAACAGCGGCTTCCCGGCTACGTGGGGTCGAACTCGACTCGGCCGGCGCCCCCGCGGCTCCGTCGGACGCCGTGGCACTGCTCGCCGAATACGGCCGTGAGTGTGCCGGCGCCGTCGTCGTCGTGCCCAGCGGGGCCGCCCCGCCAAATGCAGGCCACCCTTCGTCACCGCTGGGCGACGTCGAGCTGGCCGACCTCGTCCGGAATCTCCCGACCCATCCGCTGGGTGCCGACCCCGGCCGGGAGATCCGGATGTCCCTCGGCGGTGCCCAGGACAAACTCCTGCTCACCCGGGTTGCCGGAAACTGGTGCAGACCAATCGACGGCTATCCCTCAACCCACATCCTCAAGCCCACGACGGTCTGGCCGCACAGCGCGGAGAACGAAGCGCTGGTGCTCACCCTTGCCCGCGCGTGCGGCCTGTCGAGCAACGATGTGTGGATTGAGCAGATCGCCGACACCTCCGTTCTCGTGACCGAGCGATATGACCGGATTCTGGGCGACGACGGAGTCGTCCATCGCCTCCATCAGGAGGACATGTGCCAGGCCGCCGGGGTCCGGCCGAAGGACAAGTATCTGATCGGGCGGCCCTCCGACCGGATGACACGGGTATTGCGCGAGTTCGCCGCCTCACCGATCCGCGAAGCCCTCGCCATCTACCGGCAGGTGGCGTTTCGCGCCTTGGTCGGCGACGAGGCCGGCCACGGCAAGAACTATTCCTTGATCCACACCGAAGCCGGCGTCACCGCTGCGCCGCTGTATGACTCGCTGTGCACGTTGGCGTACCCCGACCTGTCCGGAACGATGGGGGCACAAATCGGCACGCAGCGATCGCTTGTGAAGGTCGACCGGCAAGCCCTCGCCGAGGAGGCACGTGCGATGGGCATACCCGCCGCTGCAGCCGCAGAGGCCATCGACGAGCTCATCGACAACGTTCGCTCCGGTGCGGCAGACCTGGGCCCCACCTTGACCGATGGGTGGCCGGCTGAGCGCATCATCGAGACGATCCTCGGGCGGGCACAGCGGCTTGCGGCTGGGCAACCACTCGGCGGGGCCAAGCCCTCAAGTCCGCCGCGGAGGACTCTGGATTCGGCCACTCAGCAACGGCGTCGCTAGCGGGGGTTGTCGCCACTTCCGGCGGGACGCGTCCCGGCTCTACCGCGCCTGCGGGTCGATCCCGAGCTGCCGCGCACAGCTGACCCGCGACATCTCCACCAGGGCCGACTGGGCATTGTCGAACTCGGCCAGCACAGGGGTCTGCTCCTTCATCTGAGCCATGGACGCGTCGATGCAGCGTTGCAGTCGCTGGGCGTCGGAGTCACGCCACTCGGAGTAACCGATCAGGCCGGCAGCCACCACGCCGACCACCAGGTAGATCCAGACGCGGGGATTTCTGAGCACACTTCAGTATGGCCCGAGGAGGGAAACGA
>JAGQTQ010000046.1:35500-59619 GCA_020438905.1 Mycobacterium sp. | reverse complement strand
CGGGATCGTGCAGGTTCGGGAGCTGCTGGCGCTGGCGGACCCTCGGGCGGAGTCGGCGATGGAGAGTGAGGCCCGCTTGGTGATGCTCGACGGCGGGCTGCCCACTCCGGTCTTGCAGTTCGAGATCGTCGACTCGATGGGTCGGCTGCGCCGCCTGGACTTCGCCTGGCCTGATCTCAAGGTAGCCGCCGAGTACGACGGAGCCGACTGGCACGGCGGCAGGGAGGCCCTGCGGCGCGACCGCGAGCGGTTGGCGGCGTTGCAGGACCTCGGCTGGGTGGTAATCCCGATCCTCGCCGAGGACGTCCGGCGTCGGCCCGCGGCGCTCGTGGAGCGCATCGGCGGGCACCTCGGTCGCGCCCGCGCGGCCTGAGCGTGCGTTGAGCTCACACCTGTGCGGCGTGTCGGTGTGCCGACACGCACGCTCGCGCCAAAGAACGAAGAACTACTCGGCGGGGCCGGGCCCGATATTGCGGGCCGGCCGGGTGCGGATGTGGTGCACATACTCCGCCGGGGCCCCGGCCACCTCGGCGGCATCCGCCATCACCCCGAGGTAGCGGGCCGACGGCAGCCCGCCCTCCCAGGCGTCCACCACGTACAGCCAGGCCAGCGTGGGATCGGTCGTGGTGTCGGAGGACTCGCGGTCGATCCGGCAGCGGATCTTCTTGTGCAGGCCCAACTCCGAGCCCTCCCAGCGGTCCATGTTCTGCTCGTCGGCCGCGGTGACGTCATAGAGCACCACGAACACCCGCTGGCCGGGATCCTCGACCAGGGTGGCCAGCGCGCCCTCCCAGCCGATGTCCTCCCCGGCGAAGGTCAGCCGCCAGCCGTAGAGCCACCCGGTGCCCGCCATCGGGGAGTGCGGTGCCCGCTCCAGCATCTGCTCGGGGTCCATATTGGATCCGTAGGCGGCGTAGAGAGGCACCGGAGAAGCCTAGAGGTTAACTTGGTCGCGTGACTACACGGATCGTCATCATCGGCGGCGGCCCGGCGGGCTACGAGGCGGCACTGGTGGCCGCGGCCCGGGGCTCGGAGGTCGCCGAGGTGACCGTGGTGGACACCGACGGGATCGGCGGGGCCTGCGTGCTCTACGACTGCGTGCCGTCGAAGACCCTCATCGCCTCGACCGGGGTGCGCACCGAGTTGCGGCGGGCCGCCGGCCTGGGCTTCGACATCGGTATCGAGGACGCCAAGATCTCGCTGTCCCAGATCAACAACCGGGTCAAGACACTGGCCCGGTCCCAGTCGGCCGATATCGGAAGCCAGCTGCTGGGGGCTGGCGTCCGGGTGGTGGCCGGCCGGGCCGAGCTGACCGACGACGTTCCGGGCATGGCGCATCACCGGGTTCGGGTGAGCACGCACGACGGCCAGAGCGCGCTGCTGGAGGCGGACGTGGTGCTCATCGCCACCGGGGCCAGTCCCCGGGTGCTGCCCGGCGCCGAACCCGACGGCGAGCGGATCCTGAACTGGCGTCAGCTCTACGACCTCACCGAGCTTCCCGAGCACCTGGTCATCGTCGGCTCCGGGGTGACCGGGGCGGAGTTCTGCAACGCCTACACCGAGCTGGGGGTCACCGTGACGGTGGTCGCCAGCCGCGACCAGATCCTGCCGCACGAGGACGGCGACGCGGCCGCCGTCCTCGAAGAGGTGTTCGCCGAGCGCGGCGTGACCCTGGTCAAGAACGCCCGGGCCGATTCGGTGCTGCGCACTGCCGACGGGGTGCAGGTGAGGATGGCCGACGGCCGCACCGTCGACGGCAGCCACGCCCTGATGACCGTCGGCTCGGTGCCCAATACGGCGGGGCTCGGTCTGGATCGGGTCGGCGTGGAACTGGGCCGCGGCGGCTACATCCCGGTCGACCGGGTGTCGCGGACCTCGGCGTCGGGCATCTACGCGGCCGGGGACTGCACCGGACTGATGCCGCTGGCCTCGGTCGCGGCCATGCAGGGCCGCATCGCGATGTACCACGCCCTGGGCGAGGGGGTGGCACCGATCCGGCTGCGCACGGTGGCCTCGGCCACCTTCACCCGGCCGGAGATCGCCGCGGTCGGGGTTCCGCAGACCTCCATCGACAGCGGCGCGGTGCCGGCCCGGACGCTGACCCTGCCGCTGACCACCAACGCCCGGGCCAAGATGTCGCTGCTGCGCCGGGGTTTCGTCAAGATCTTCTGCCGGCCGGCCACCGGGGTGGTGATCGGCGGCGTGGTGGTGGCCCCGATCGCTTCCGAACTGATCCTGCCGATCGCGCTGGCGGTGCAGAACCGCATTTCGGTGACCGACCTCGCCCAGACGCTGTCGGTTTACCCGTCATTGTCGGGTTCGGTGATCGAAGCGGCCCGTCGCCTGATGGCGCACGACGATCTGGACTAACCTGGCCCATACCGACCAGCGACTTCAGGACCCACCAGCGACTTTAGGAGTGGCTTTGAGCGACCCGATCCTGCGTCCGGGCGGCTGCCAGACCTTCCTCGGCCCGTCCCAGCGCGCCGAGGCCTGGGAGCGGCTGGGCAGCGAACAGTTCGACGTCGTGGTGATCGGCGGTGGCGTGGTGGGGTCCGGGGCCGCGCTCGACGCCGCCACCCGCGGGCTGAAGGTGGCGCAGGTCGAGGCCCGCGACTTCGCCTCGGGTACCTCCAGTCGCAGTTCGAAGATGTTCCACGGCGGCCTGCGCTACCTCGAGCAGCTGGAGTTCGGCCTGGTGCGCGAGGCGCTGCACGAGCGCGAGCTGTCGCTGACCACGCTGGCGCCGCACCTGGTCAAGCCGTTGCCCTTCCTGTTCCCGTTGACCCACCGGGTGTGGGAACGGCCCTACATCGCCGCGGGTATCTTCCTCTACGACCAGCTCGGAGGGGCGAAATCCGTTCCGGCGCAACGGCATCTGACCAGGGCCGGCGCCCTGCGGCTGGCCCCGAGCCTCAAGCGGGGGGCGCTCGTCGGCGGCATCCGCTATTACGACACCGTGGTCGACGACGCCCGCCACACCATGATGGTGGCCCGTACCGCGGCCCACTACGGGGCCGTGGTGCGCACCTCCACACAGGTGGTGTCGATGCTGACCGAGGGCGACCGGGTGGTCGGGGTGACGGTGCGCGACTCCGAGACCGGGGCGCTGACCGATGTTCGCGGCCACGTCGTCATCAACGCCACCGGGGTGTGGACCGACGAGATCCAGGCGCTGTCCCGCCAGCGCGGCCGGTTCCGGGTCCGGGCGTCCAAGGGTGTGCACGTCGTGGTGCCGCGCGACCGGATCGTCAGCGAGGTCGCGATCATCCTGCGCACCGAGAAGTCGGTGCTGTTCATCATCCCGTGGGGCACGCACTGGATCATCGGCACCACCGACACCGACTGGAACCTCGACCTGGCGCACCCGGCGGCGACCAAGGCCGACATCGACTACATCCTCGATCACGTCAACACCGTGCTGGCCACCCCGCTGACCCACAACGACATCGACGGTGTCTACGCCGGACTGCGGCCGTTGCTGGCCGGTGAGAGCGAGGAGACCTCGAAGCTGTCCCGCGAGCACGCGGTCGCGGTGCCCACTCCCGGCCTGGTCGCCATCGCGGGCGGCAAGTACACCACCTACCGGGTGATGGGCGCCGACGCCGTGGACGCGGCCGCGGAGTTCGTGCCGTCCCGGGTGGCGCCGTCGATCACCGAGAAGGTGCCGCTGCTGGGCGCCGACGGCTACTTCGCGTTGATCAACCAGACCGACCACGTGGGGGCGGAGTACGGCCTGCACCCCTACCGGGTGCGTCACCTGCTGGACCGGTACGGCTCGCTGATCGGCGAGGTCCTGGAGCTGGCCAACGGTCGTCCCGACCTGCTGGAGCCGATCGCCGAGGCGCCGGTGTACCTGCGGGTGGAGGCCGCCTACGCGGCCGCTGCGGAAGGCGCCCTGCACCTCGAGGACATCCTGGCCCGGCGGATGCGGGTCTCGATCGAATACCCGCACCGCGGCGTCGACTGCGCCCGCGAGGTGGCCGAGGTGGTCGCCCCGATCCTGGGCTGGGACCCCGCGGACGTCGACCGCGAGGTGGCCACCTACATCGCCCGGGTCGAGGCCGAGGTGCTGTCCCAGAGCCAGCTCGACGACGCCTCCGCCGACGCGCTGCGGGTGGCCGCGCCGGAGGCCCGCTCGGAGATCCTCGAGCCGGTGCCACTGACCTGATGTGGCGCTGACGTGATCCCGCTGCCGGTCCGGGACGGGCTGGGGCCGGCGCGGCTGCGACTGCAGGGCGGCAACGTGCTGGCCGAGTTCACCCGCCGGTTCGGTTCCGACAGCGCGGCCAAGGTGCTTCTCGGCGAGGTGGTCGACGTGCACGGCAATCCGGTCGACGCCGATACCGTCATGCCCGCCGGCTCACACGTCTACCTGTATCGCGACCTGCCCGACGAGGTCCCGGTGCCCTTCGACGTCCCGGTGATCTTCCGCGACGAGAACATCCTCGTGGTGGACAAGCCGCATTTCCTGGCGACCATGCCCCGTGGCCGGCACGTCGCCCAGACCGCACTGGTGCGGTTGCGCCGCGACCTCGGGCTGCCCGAGTTGAGCCCCGCCCACCGGCTGGACCGGCTGACCGGGGGAGTGCTGATGCTGACCGTGCGGCGCGAGGTGCGCGGCGCCTACCAGACACTGTTCGCGCGCGGGCGGGTGGACAAGACCTATCTCGCCAGGTCCGCGGCCCGGCCCGGCCCGACGGAACCGCGCGTCGTGTCCAGCCGGATCGTCAAGCAGCGCGGTGTGCTGCAGGCGCGGATCGAGCCCGGGGAGCCCAACGCGCACACCGTCGTCGAACCGCTGGGCCGGGGCCGTTACCGGCTGACTCCGCGAACCGGGCGCACCCATCAGCTGCGGGTGCAGATGGCCGCAATCGGCCTGCCGATCGACAACGATCCGCTCTACCCGCGGGTGCGCGACGTCGATCCCGGTGATTTCTCCGCGCCGCTGCGGCTGGTGGCGCACCGGTTGGAGTTCGACGACCCGGTCGCCGGAATCCGGCGTTGTTTTCAAAGTGCAAGGGAGATCTGATGACGACCACGATCGAGACTCGTCGGATGACGGTCGAGGGGATCCGGACGTCGGTGCTCATCGGCGGCAACGGCGAACCCGGGGAGGCGGTGGTTTTCGTGCACGGCAACCCCGACGCCGGGTCGGACTGGATGCCGCTGATGACCCGGGTGGCCGGCTTCGCCACCGTGGTGGCCCCCGACCTGCCCGGTTTCGGCGGTGCCGACGAACGCCGCGACGGCGACTACACCGTCTACAGCTACGCACGCTTCCTCGACGGAGTGATCCGACAACTCGGCGTGCGGCGGGTTCACCTGGTGGCCCACGATTTCGGCGGACCGTTCGCCGCGGCCTGGGCGGCCGACCACCCCGACAACGTCGCCAGCGTGACATTCCTCAACACCGGCGTGCTGCTGGGCTACCGCTGGCACCGGATGGCCCGGATCTGGCGGACGCCGATTCTCGGCGAGCTCTCGATGCGCACACTGAACCGGTCGATGGCCGCCCGGCAACTGGCCCGGGTGAACCCTGGCCTGTCCGCCCGGTGGGCCGACACCATCGCCGGACACCTTGTTCCGCCCAAGACCCGCCGCGCTGTGCTGCGGCTGTACCGGTCCACCCGGGCAGGTGACTCCGATCAGCTGGCTGCTCGGCTGCGCGAGCACGACCACGACGCCCTGGTCGTGTTCGGGGATGCCGACGCCTACATTCCCGCGGAGCAGGCCCGCCGACAGGTCGAGGTCTTTCCCCGCGCCGAGATTCATCTGCTGCCCGGCGTGGGGCACTGGTGCTGGCTGGAGGCGACCGACGACGTCGCCGATCTGGTCGTGCCGTTCCTGCGCCAGCGGGTCGGCAACGGTGGACAATCGACCTAGGATCGGGCTGATACCCCTGGGAGGGCCGGATGAAAGACGATCACGAACTGATTGTGCTCGCCGCGTACGGCGATCTGGAAGCCGCACGCAGCGACTTCGAGGATGTCGAGCGCGCACGCAAGCACAGTCTGGAGTTGCGCGCGGCAGCCTTGGTCACCAAGAACGCCGAGGGCAAGCCGGAGGTGCTCGAAGCGTCCAACAAGCACGGCCGGCTCGGTGCCGGTATGGGCGCCGGTATCGGTCTGCTGTTCGGACTGCTCGCCCCGCCGCTGAGCCTGTCGCTGCTCGTCGGCGCTGCGGCCGGGGGCTTGGTGGCCTCGTTCGCCGAACACGAACTGCGATCGGGCCTGCACCACGAGATCGGTGAGGCGCTGCAGTCCGGCACCGGGGTGATCATCGCGGTGGTCTACCCGAACGGACGCGAGCCGCTGGAGAACACCTTGACCCATGCGACCACCTACCGGGAGCTGCGCATGGACCGCGCGACGATCAACACCCTGGATGCCGCCGTGGCCGAGGCGATGAAGGAGATCGACATCCAGGCCGAGGGGTCGGTCAACTCTGGCACGACGGACACCAGTAGCTGACCCGTTCGCCGGTCAGGCCGGACTGCTCGGCGCGTTCGATGCGGGTGCCGCAACGGCGGCAGGGCAGTCCTCCGCGGCCGTAGACCCATAGCTGCCGCCCGGTCCGGGTGTCGCCGGTGGTGGTGCGTTTCCACCGTAACCTGTTGGCCCACAACATCTCCTGGGCCCGGGTGGTGACGCGGAGCGGATCGGGCAGGGTGTCGACGGTGGCGGTCGGCAGCCGGCCGAACAGGAAGCACAGCTCATTGCAGTACACGTTGCCGACCCCGGCCATGACCCGCTGGTCGAGCAGCGCGGCTGCGATTGAGCGCCGAGGGTCGGCGGAGAGGTTGGCGGCGGCACGTCGCGGATCCCAGTCCGGGCCGAGCAGGTCGGGGCCGAGGTGGGTGACGGCGTCCTGGTCGTGGTCGCGCTCAAGGACCTCCAGCACGCCGAGGTCGATGCCGGCCGCGGCAGAGTCGTCGGTTTCCAGCAGGATCCGGACCTTATGGGGTTGCCGGTGTCTAGCGCCTGGGGCGGTGACCCGCCAACTGCCGTCCATCTTCAGATGGGAGTGCACGCTTGCCGGGCCGATCCGGATGAACAGGTGTTTGCCGCGGCTGATCACCTCGTCGACCCGGTGGCCGCTGAGATCGACGGTGGCATAGCGGGGCACCCGGATGTCGCAGCGGGTCAGTGTCCGGCCGGCCAGTGCTTCACGCAGGTTCGCGGCGGTGCGAAAAACCGTGTCGCCCTCCGGCATCGCGTCACCGCCGGCCGGGGCGGCGCAACCGGAAGCCGCGCGGGGTACGGGTGAAGCCGGCCTCCAGCAACGCCCCGGCGGCCAGCTGCGCGCCGGAATGACCGGCGGATTCCAGTGCCGGGACGCCGTCGATGCGCTCGATGAGGATCCCGTCGACCCGGCCGGCCGCCACCAGTTCGGCCAGTGCCCCCGCGGCGGCCCGTTGGGCTTCGGGGTCGGTGCTGAGATTGAGCAGGGACCGTCCGCCCCGCTCGGAGAACCAGGTCAGCCCACCGTCCACCAGCACCACCAGGGCGCCGGCCTTGCGGCCGGGCCGGTGGCCGCCCTCGCCCGCGGGCCAGGGCAACGCTGCGCCGTACGGATTGGCCGGGTCGGTGGCCGCCAGCACCACGGCCTCGTACCCGGGCCGCTCGGCGTCGAGGGCGTCGGCATAGCCGCGCAGCCGGTCCACCGTCGAGGCCAGCGCGAACTGTGCGCCGCCCAGGGATTCGACGAAGTAGCCGCGCTGGCAGCGGCCGGCTTCCTCGAAGGCGGTCAGGACCTTGTACAGCATCGCGAACCCGCCGGGCACCCCTTCGGCGGCGACCGCGTTGCGGGTCAGCACACCGTGGCGGGCCATCAGCAGCTCGGCGGTGAAGTGGGCCCGCAGGGTGGAGTCCGGCTCGGCGGCGGGCAGCGCCGACCAGCGCCCGGCCAGGGTGGCATCCACCGGCCGGGTCTGGGCGTGGGCGACCGAGTACCTGCTGAGCCGGGGTGCGCGCCGGTGCCGGTGGGCGGGTGCGGCGTTGCGGCGGCCGCCGCCGGTGAGCAGGGCGCGCACCGGGGCGAAGGTGTCGCCGCTGACCCAGCCGGCCCAGATCAGGTCCCACAGCGCGGCCTTGGCGGCCTCGTCGGGGACCTCTCCGGCGAGTTGGCGGAAGAAGAACGCCCCCCGGGACTCCCCGGGGTGGCCGAGTACATCGAGGATCGCCCGGTGCGCGTCGGTGAGGTCGAACTCGGCCGGCGGGCTCAGCGTCAACGGTGCGGTCTCGGCCAGGTGGAAGGCCACCCAGCCGTCGCTTCCGGAGAGTGTTCCGGCACCCGACCAGAGGATCTCCCCGGCGGACAGCAGTTCGTCGAGCATCCCGGGTTGGTAGTCGCGCACCCGGGGCGCCAGGATCAGCGGCTCGACGGCTGAGGCCGGTATCGCCGCCCCGGCCAGCTGCTCGATCACCGAGAGCAGGCCGTCGACGCCGTTGGTGCCGCCGAACTGCTGCCAGGTCGGCAGGAAACGTCCGTAGGCGGCGGTGCTGACCGGTTCGACCTGGGCCCGTAGCGCGGCCAGCGAGCGCCGGCGCAGGATGCGCAGCACCTCCGCGTCGCACCACTGGGCCTCGCCGGTGAACTCACCGCGGACCAGCCGGGAGTCCAGGGCCAGCCGGCCCAAGGCGTCGTCGGCGACCCGCAGCCCCAGCCCGAACCGGGCGGCGGCCTCGGCGGTGCTGAACGGTCCGCGGGTGCGGGCATAGCGGCCCAGCAACTCGCCCATCGGGTCGGCCACCGGCTCGGTGAAGCCGACCGGAACCCCGGGCGGTACGGCGACGCCGACCGCGTCGCGCAGCCGGCCGATGTCCTCGACGGCCACCCACCAGTCGGCCCCGGCGTAGGAGACCGGCAGAGCGCGCTTGGTGGCCAGCAGCCCGTCCAGCCACGCCCGGACGTCGGGGGCCGTCGAGCGCTCGGCGATCTCGTCCTCGGTCAGGGGCCCCAGCAGCCGCAGCAGGTCGGCGACGCCCTCGGCGTCGCGGGCCCGGCGCTCTTCGGCCAGATGTTGCAGCTGGCGTGCGGTGGCGGCCACCACGTCGGGGTCGAGCAGTTCGCGCAGTTCCACCCGGCCCAGCAGTTCGGCGAGCAGGGCGGTGTCCAGCGACAGCGCGGCGGCCCGGCGCTCGGCCAGCGGGCTGTCGCCCTCGTACATGAACGCCCCGACGTAGCCGAACAGCAGCGAGGCCGCCATCGGCGACGGGGTGGGGGTCTGCACCTCGACCAGCCGGACCCGGCGCTGGGCGATCCGTGCCATCAGGTCGGTCAGCCGTGGCACGTCATAGACGTCCTGCAGGCATTCGCGGACCGTTTCCAGCACGATCGGGAAGTCCGGGTATTTGCGGGCGACGTCGAGCAGTTGAGCGGCGCGCTGGCGCTGGTGCCACAGCGGGGAGCGCTTCCCGGGATGGCGGCGCGGCAGCAGCAGCGCCCGCGCCGCGCACTCCCGGAACCGGGAGGCGAACAGCGCCGAGCCGCCCACCTCGGTGGTGACCAGCGGCTCGATCTCGTCGGGGTCGAAGACGAACAACTCCGCCCCCGGCGGGGTGTCATCTGTGTCGGGCAGCCGGACCACGATGCCGTCATCGCTGGCGGTCGGCTTCTCATCGATACCGTAGCGTTCGGCCAGCCGCCGGCCGACCGCCAGTGCCAGCGGGCCGTGCACCTTCAGCCCGTACGGGGAGTGCAGGATGAGCCGCCAGTCGCCGAGTTCGTCGCGGAACCGTTCGACCAGCAGGGTGGTATCGCTGGGCACCGCGGTGGTGGCCTCGCGCTGCTCGTCGAGCAGCCGCCACAGATTGCCGGTGGCGAATTCGTCGAAACCGATTGCCGCACAGCGCTTGTCGAAGCCGGCCCGGTCGAGTCCGGCCAGCTCTCCGGTGAACCTGCCGATCGCCTCGCCCAGTTCGGCTGGGCGGCCGGCGTCGTCGCCGCGCCAGAACGGCAGCCGGGCCGGCTGCCCGGGGGCGGGCACGACCAGCACCCGGTCGTGGGTGATCTCGGTGATCCGCCAACTCGTCGCGCCCAGCGAGATGACGTCGCCGGGCCGCGACTCGTAGACCANNAGACCATCTCCTCGTCGAGTTCGCCCACCCGCGAAGGCTTTTCGGTGTCGGTGGCCAGATACACGGTGAACAGCCCGCGGTCCGGGATGGTGCCGCCGGAGGTGACGGCCAGTCGCTGGGCGCCGGGCCGGGCGGTCAACGTGCCGGTGTCGCGGTCATAGACCAGCCGGGGCCGCAACTCGGCGAACTCCGTCGACGGGTACTTGCCGCTCAACAGGTCCAGGGTGGCCTCGAATGCGCTGCGCGGCAGGGTGGCGAACGGCGCGCTGCGGCGCACGGTGTCGAACCACACCTCGGCGCCGACCGGCTCCAGCGCGCACGCCGCCACGGTCTGCTGGGCCAGCACGTCCAGCGGGTTGGCCGGCACCCGCAGGGTCTCGATCCGTCCGCCCAGCATGCGTGTGACGGTGACCGCGCAGCCGATCAGGCCGGTGCGGTGTTTGGGCAGCAGCACCCCGCGGGAGATCTCGCCGACCTGGTGCCCGGCCCGGCCCACCCGCTGCAGCCCGGCGGCCACCGAGGGCGGCGAGTCGACCTGGATCACCAGGTCGACCGCACCCATGTCGATGCCGAGTTCCAGGCTGGAGGTGGCGACCACGGCCTTGAGCCGTCCGCTCTTGAGGTCGTCCTCGACGGCGGCGCGCTGCTCCTTGGACACCGATCCGTGGTGGGCCCGGGCCAGCAGCGGTTCGGCGCCCTGGATCTGATTGTTGGCCAGCATCGCCGCGGGAGGTCGCGGCAGTTCGACACCGGAGCGTTCGGCGTGAATCTCGTTGATCCGCGCGGTGAGCCGCTCGGCCAGCCGCCGCGAATTGGCGAACACGATGGTGGAGGTGTGCGCCTCGATCAGATCGACGATGCGGGCCTCGACATCGGGCCAGATGGTGTTGTTCTCCAGATCGGTCATATCGGCAACGGGCACCTGCACGGCCAGATCGAAGGTCTTGGCGGCCGGGGGGCGCACGATCGTGGCGGGCCGGCCGCCGGTGAGGAACCGGGCCACCTCCTCGGGCGGTTGCACGGTGGCCGACAGTCCGATCCGCTGGGCCGGGGTGTCGAGCAGACCGTCGAGACGCTCCAGGGACAGCGCCAGGTGTGCACCGCGCTTGGTCCCGGCCACGGCGTGCACCTCGTCGAGGATCACGGTCTGCACACCGGTCAGGGTTTCCCGGGCCGCCGAGGTCAGCATCAGAAACAGCGACTCGGGCGTGGTGATCAGGATGTCGGGCGGGTGGGCGAGCAGTTCACGGCGCCGGGCCGGCGGGGTGTCGCCGGAACGCACCCCGACGGTGATCTGCGGGGCGGGCAGGCCGTCGCGTTCGGCGGTGCGGGCGATCCCGGCCAGCGGGGTGCGAAGGTTGCGCTCCACGTCGATCGCCAGCGCCTTGAGCGGGGAGACGTAGAGCACCCGGGTGCCGGTTCCCGGCTCGTGGGCCAACCGGTCGATCGCCCAGAGGAACGCCGCCAGCGTCTTGCCCGAACCGGTGGGGGCGATCACCAGCGTGTGGTCGCCGTCGGCGATGGATTCCCAGGCCTGGGCCTGGGCTTCGGTCGGGGCGGTGAAGGTGCCGCCGAACCAGCGCCGGGTCGCCGGGGCGAACCGGTCCAGCGGGGTTGGGCGCACGCTTGTCGGGGTGGGGTGGGGCTAGAGGATCTCGGCGAAGTCCACCCACAGGTGCCGCGGCCCGCGGAACACCTGGTTGTGGCGGTAGGGCGGCGGGTCGACCACCAGGCGGGGCGTTTTCACCCGGCGCAGAAACACCTCCAGGGCGGCGTTGATCTCCAGCCGCGCCAGCGGCCCGCCGAAGCAGGTGTGGATACCGCTGCCGAATCCGAGGTGTTCGTTGTCGGTGCGCATCGGGTCGAAGCGATCCGGGTCGGGGAACCGGCGTGGATCGCGGTTGGCCGCCCCCCACACCAGGAACACCGCCGACCCGGCCGGGATCCGGGTGCCGGCGATCTCGATGTCGGCGGTGGCCCACCGGCTGGGGAAGAACTGCACCGAACCCTGCAGTCGCTGCACCTCCTCGACGGTGCGCGGAATCAGATCGGGGTTGGCGGCCAGCAGATCCCACGAGCCCGGGTTGCGCAGCAGCGTCATCACGCAGTTGGTGATGGTGTTCACCGTCGAGTCGTGTCCGGCGATCAGCAGCAGCAGCGCGTTGGACTCGGCCACCTCCTTGGACACCGGGCCGTCGGGGCCGTCGTCGTGCAGTGCCGCCGAGAGCAGGCCCGGTCCAGGTTCGCGGGCCAGCCGCTCGACCAGATCGTGCACCCAGACACCCAGCTCGGTCATGCTTGCGGCGGCCTTGGCCGTCGCCGCACGGCCGGCCTCGGTGTCGGCCTCGGGGCCCACGTCGGCACCCTGCATGAAATCCATCACCCAGCCGTGGAACTTCGGCTCGTCCTCGACCGGCGCCCCCATCACCTGGAAGATCACCGACACCGGGATCGGGTAGGAGAAGTCCTCCACGACGTCCATCCGGGTGCCGCCGCGCGATTTGACCCTGTCGAGCAGTTCGTTGGCCAGGTCGACGACCATGGCCTCCATGCTGGGGATCAGGTCCGGGGTGTGCGGTGGGCCGAAGTGCCGCATGAACTGCCGGCGCATCTTGTCATGGTCGGGCGGGTCGGAGATCAGCATGCTCAGGTCGCGGGCCTGGCCGGCCTCGGCGGCGTCGAGTCTGGCCTGCGTCTCGCCGAACAGCCCGGACGGGCTCTGACTCATGTCGGAGCTGATCCGCGGGTCATGGGCCAGCGCGAGGGCTTCGGGGTATCCGGTGACGACGTAGGTGTGCTCCGAGACCTTCGCCACCGGGGTCCTGCGCAGCTCCTCGTAGTACGGGTAGGGGTTCGGGCGATTGGCGAACTTCATCGCCTCGGCCCACGCGGTTGCGGCATCCATCGTTGTGGCTCCCTCGAAACGTCTGGGTCAGTGGCGTCTGGGTCAGTGGCGGCGCGGCCGGAACGCGGCGGCTCGGTCGGTGGGGTCGTGTCCGGTGAGCACGACGTCGGGATTGCCGGAAGGCTCACGCGGGTCCGGGAAGCGGGCCGGCATGACCTCGGCGTCGACCGGCCGGTCGTAACCGGGCGGCGGCGGCGGGAACGGCGCCGAACGCTCGATCAACTCCGCGTAGTAGGGCAGCCACTTGCCGTGGTTGAAGGTGACCGCGCCGACGATGCGGCCGTTGCGGCCATAGGCCGCTGCGAACCGGCGGTCCTCCGGTGAGCCCTGGGTGAACACGATCTCGTCGCCGAAGGAGCACACCCCGACGCTTTTGATGTTCACCCCGAACTGGCCGGACCAGAACGACGGCAACGGCAGGTGCGCACAGCGGCCCACCTCAAGGTTGAGCATGTTGTTGGCGGCCACCTCGGCGCCCAGAACGGCGTTGTCCCAATGCTCCAGGGCCAGGAACTCGTAGCCGTAGAGGACGTGCGGGGCGCGCGCGACGTCGCCGGCGACGAAGATGTGGTCGGTCACCACCCCGTTGATGTCGAAGGCGCGGCACCCGGCATCGCAGCCCACACCCCACTGACCGGCGGCCAGGCCCGCGCCGTCCAGCCACTCGACGTTGCGGATGGAGCCCAGGGACGGAATCACCACGTCGACCTCGAGCACCGTGCCGTCGGACAGCGTCGCCGACCGGACATGCCCGGCATCGTCGCCGTGCAGGGCCTTCACCGAGACCCCGGTACGCAGGTCGACACCGGCGTCGCGCATCATCTGCGCGGCGATGTCGCTGACCACCCCGCCCAGCGCACCCTTGAGCGGCCCGCTGCCGCGTTCGGTCACCGTCACCTCGAGGCCGAGATCCCGGCACACCGAGGCGATCTCCGAGCCCACGAAACCGGAGCCGATGATGAGCACCCGTCTCGGCCGGGCCTGCAGGGCCGCCGAAAGCCCCGCGGAGTCCTCCACCGTGCGCACCGTGAAGACGCCGTTCAGGGCGGCCTCCTCCGGGTTCGGCCAGGGCCGGGCCCGGGTCCCGGTGGCGATGAGCAGCCGGTCGTAGTCGACCTGCTCGCCGTTGCCCAGTTTGACCAGGTGATTGATCCGGTCCAGGCCGACCGCCGCCACGCCCAGCTTCCAGTCGGCGTCCACCCGGCGCAGCCGGGGGAGCTTGGTGTGGTCGGCCGGCACCCAGCCCTTGAGCACCTGTTTGGACAGCGGAGGCCGGTCGTAGGGCTCGTGCGGTTCGTCGCCGATGATGGTCAATTGGCCGTTGAAACCCTTGTCCCGCAGCGCTTCTGCCGCTCGCAACCCGGCCAGCGACGCGCCGACGATGACGATCTTCCCGCTGGCGCGGAAGCGCTCGATGATCGTGTCGAACGAGTAGTACCTCTCGCTCATTCGGTGTCCCGGTCCGCGGGCGGGTCGATCTCGCAGATGATGGCCTGTACCGGGCAGGACGCCACCGCCCGCAGCACCTGCTTGCGCTGGGACTCGTCCGGGTTCGGGTCGTAGGCCAGCGCCTCCTCGCCGAGGAGTTTGAGCACCGCCGGTGCCAGTGGGACGCATTGCGCGTAACCCTGACACTTGTTCAGATCGATCACCAGACGCATGTCTTCCGACCTTAGTCACCGCTGCCGCGATAATCGGTGACATGGCCGATGTCCGCCCGTTCCGGATCCGGGTCCCCGATGGGGGCCTCGCCGACTCCCGCTCCCACGACAGGGCCGCGCGGTGAGCCGGATCCTGGCCTACGGATCGCCGGCGCTGGGCCATCTGCTGCCGGTCGGCGAGCTGCTGCGTGAGCTGGCCGATCGCGGTCACGAGGTTCATCTGCGCACACTGGCCGCCGGGGTCGCCCACGGTGAGCGGCTGGGTCTGGACACCAAACCCGTGGACCCCCGGATCGAGGAGATCACCAGCCGGGACTGGACCGCCCGCAGCGTCTTCGGCGTGCTGCGGATGACCCTGGACGCGCTGTGCCGGCGCGCCGAACTCGAGGTGGCCGACCTGGCCAGGGCCATCGACGAGGTCCGGCCGGACGCGCTGGTGATCGACGCCAATTGCTGGGGGGCGATGTCGGCCGCCGACGCCGGGACCATCGGATGGGCGGTGTTCTCCCCGTTCACCCCGTTCCTGCGCTCGGCCGGCATGCCGCCGGTCGGACCCGGCATGCGGCCCCGCCCCGGACCGCTGGGCGCCTTCCGGGATCTCGGCGTGCGGGCGGTGGTCAACCAGGTCATGGACCGTCCGGTACTGCCGAGGATCAACGCGGTCCGCGCGGCGGTGGGCGCACCGGCGGTCGGATCGGTGGACGAGTTCCTGCGACGGGCCCCGCTGATGCTGGTGGTCGGCGGCGAGCCGTTCGAATACCCGCATCCGGACTGGGGCCCGCGGGTGCACCCGATCGGCGCCTGCGCGGGAGCGCCCGGCGAGGCCCCGGACTGGCTGGCCGAGATCACCGATCCGATCGTCCTGGTCACCACCTCCTCGGTCCGGCAGGCCGACGCCCGACTGGGCACCACCGCCCTGGCGGCACTCGCCGGCGAACCGGTGCACACGGTGGTGACCTTCCCCGCCGGTATCCCCGCCGGTCTGGAGGTTCCGCCGAACGCGACGGTGCGGCGGTTCGTACCCCACGGCGCGGTGCTCGAGCGCGCGGTGTGCGCGGTCACCCACGGCGGGATGGGCGCGACGGTGCGCGCGCTGGACCGGGGCGTGCCGGTGTGCGTGGTGCCCTTCGGCCGGGACCAGCCGGAGGTCGCCATGCGCGTCGAGGTGGCCTCCTGCGGCACCCGGCTGCCCGCGGGCCGGCTGACCGCCCGGCGGTTGCGCGAGAAGGTTCGTGAGGCGATGACGATGACCGAGGGCGCCCGCCGGGTCGCCGACGGCTTCGCCGCCACCGGCGGGGTCGCCCGCGGGGCGGATCTCATCGAGCAGCGGCTGCTCAGCCGGTTTCGGCGCAGCGACAGCACCGTTTAGTCGGGGCGGGTCTAGCATGGGCCTCTATGCGGCTGCAGGAAGCACTCCTGGCCGCCGGATCGATATCGGTGGCGGCGACCCTGGTCGGCTGCTCGCACACCGTTTCGGGGGCTGCGGTGTTCGATTCCGCCCAGGCGGCCGCCCAGTTGCGCCCCGGCGACGCCGACCAGACTCTGCTGAGCTCCGCGGAGATCGCCGACCTCGTCGGAACGACAGTGCAGATCGACGCCGACCGGTCCCGGCCGATTTCGGGATCCTCGGCGGTGCCGGC
Source organism: Mycobacterium sp. (assembly GCA_020438905.1). Lineage (GTDB taxonomy): Bacteria > Actinomycetota > Actinomycetes > Mycobacteriales > Mycobacteriaceae > Mycobacterium. The sequence goes on along the minus strand of JAGQTQ010000046.1, from coordinate 43,331 downwards.
CTGCTCGGCCCTCGACGCGGTCGGGATGTCGGCCTTCATCGGCGACTCCTGGTCCCGCTTCCACGTGCTGCTGTTCACCGATGGTGACCGCCACGAACAGGTGGTCTCCGAAGCGGTCGCGGTCTATCCGGACACCGGCGCGGCGGCGTCGGCATTCGCCCGGGGAACCCGGGATGCCCGGTCCTGCGACGGCCAGCGGGCTTTGGGCACCGGCGGCGACGCGGCATGGAATTTCACCGTCCCGGTCGTCGACTCCGATGTGGTCCGGTGGCGCAAACAGCAGATCGGCATCCCGCTGACCTGGATCTGTCACGGTGAGGCGCGACTGCGCGCCAATGCCGTCCTGCAGGTGATGGCCTGCCGCGGCGACGACTCCGGGCGGGTCACCGCCACGACCATGGCCGACCGGATGTCGGCGGCGGTGTGGGAACTGTCCGACAACTGACCGCCGGGGCGGTCCAGCGGCCCCGGTTTAGTCTCGGTGGAGCGGCGGTATCCCATTCGGTGGGAGGTGAGGACAATGTCGAAAGAGACAGTGTCGTCGAAAGAGCCAGTGTCGAAAATGACTCACAAGTCGAAAATGACTCACAAGGACGATCAGATTCCCGGCGAGATGATGAAGTACACCGCCGTTATCCCAGGGCTCGCGCTGGCCGCGGTCGGCATTCTGGGATTGGCGTTCAGTCTCCATCTGTTCGCCGTCGGGAACACCGGTGACGGGACGCTGGCGGCGGCGGTCACGGTGCTGATCGGGGCGGCTGCAGCGGTCTGGCTGGCGCTCGAGCACCGCCGCGAGGTGCACCGGCGTCAGTAACTGCGGATCAGTGTGATCAGCCGTTCCTTGTTCAGCCCGGAGTAGCCGGAAATGCCCAGTTGCCGGGCCCGCTTCTTGAGTTCGGCGACGGTCCATCCCTCATAGGCGCACGACCTGCTGGGACGGAAATAGCGGATGTCGCCGCGGTGAATGTTGCTGTGTTGGGTGGTGGCCATGCTGCTGGTGAGCATCGGTACCTCCTTCGGGCTGGAATTCGGCTGGATTTTCGCCACAGGGCCTGTACCCGCTTGGGCGGTTGGCTCAAACCTGCGGATGCGGTTCGGCGGAGATGGGCTCTCTCCAGCGTCCTCGACGACCTGGTGCTGATCCCGCCAACATACCGCCGCTCCGACGCCCGGCCGTGTGATGTTTAACCGATGCCGTCCAACGGGTATGAACTGCCACCGTGACGACCTCCCAGGGCTGGAGTACTGTCGGCGCGATGATGGCGGGAGGCTCCATGACGGACGGCGTGCACCGCCGGACCGGCGCGCGGCGCAGTGCTGCGGCCATCGAGCTCAGGGTCGTGGCCCGGTTGGAGAACCTGGCGTTACTGCGCACCGTGGTCGTGGCCGTCGGGACGTTCTCCGACCTCAATCTCGACGCCCTCTCCGACCTGCGGTTGGCGGTCGACGAGGCCTGCACCGCACTGATCGGATCGGCCACCCCGGAGGCGATGCTGGAGGTGGTCGTCGATCCCCGGGAAGACGTGGTGGTGGTCGAGGCCTGGACCACCTGCGACGCCCGCGACGAGGTCGTCTCCGAGGGCAGTATCAGCTGGCATGTGCTCAGCTCACTGACCGACGATCTGCGGACGTTTCGCAACGGTGAGGTGGACGGTCACGGGCCGGACGCGCATGTGTTCGGCATCACCCTGACCACGAGGCGGGCGGGCTCTTCGCAGTGAGCTCCCGAGCCGCCGATGGCTCATCCCCACGGTCTTCCTCCGAATATGCCGACGTTCCGGACATGTTCCGCGAACTGGGCAAGACCGATCCCGACTCCGAGGAGTTCCGCCGGCGGCGCGACCGCATCATCGAGCGCTGCCTGCCGCTGGCCGATCACATCGCGCGCAGGTTCGAGGGCCGGGGGGAGTCCCGCGACGACCTGATGCAGGTGGCCCGGGTCGGCCTGGTCAACGCGGTGAAACGCTATGACGTCGAGACCGGATCGGATTTCGTCTCGTTCGCGGTGCCCACCATCATGGGGGAGGTCCGCCGTCACTTCCGGGACAACAGCTGGTCGGTCAAGGTCCCGCGGCGGCTCAAGGAACTGCACCTGCGCCTGGGCGCGGCGACCTCGGAGCTGTCCCAACGGCAGGGCCGGGCGCCGACCGCCACCGAGTTGGCCGCCGAACTCGGCATGGACCGCCAAGAGGTCGTCGAGGGCCTGGTCGCGGGCAGTTCCTACAACACCCTGTCGATCGACAACGGCGGCGGAGACGAGGACGCTCCGGCCATCGTCGACACCCTCGGCGAAGTCGATCTGGGCCTGGAGCGCATCGAGAACCGCGAGTCGCTGCGTCCGCTGCTGGCCGCGCTGCCGGAACGGGAGCGCACCGTGCTGATGCTGCGGTTCGTCGAGTCGATGACCCAGACCCAGATCGCCGAGCGGGTCGGGGTCTCCCAGATGCACGTGTCCCGGCTGCTGGCCAGGTCGCTGGCCCGGCTGCGTGATCAGCTGTAGATGGCCCGCAGGTAGCGCCGGACCGCCTCGGAGCCGGCCAGTGCCGCCGACCGTTCGCCGCTGGCCGTGAGTTCGTGGGTCTCCGGGTCCACCGCGATCTCGGCGAGCACCTCGCCGGTGATCGGCTCGCAGACATCCCACCCGTGGTCGTAGCGGCCGCGCAGATACCAGGCCCCGGCGTTGATATCGGGGCTGGCGGGCATCACTTGATCTCGGCGAGCACCGTGCCCTGGGTGATGGCGGCCCCGGCCTCGACGGCCAGGCCGGTGATCACGCCGTCCTTGTGGGCGGTCACCGGGTTCTCCATCTTCATGGCCTCCAGCACCACCACCAGGTCGCCGGCGGCGACCGTCTGACCCTCCTCGACGGCGACCTTGACGACGGTGCCCTGCATGGGCGCGGTCACCGCGTCACCGGATGCGGCCGCGGCGTTGTTCGCACCACGCTTGCGGGCCTTGGGCTTCTTGCGGATGACACCGGGCTCGGCGCCGCCGTTGCCCAATGCCAGGTCGCCCGGCAGGGAGACCTCCAGGCGCCGGCCGCCCACCTCCACGACGACCTTCTGGCGCGGCTGGGCCTCTTCCTCGTCGACCGCGCCGCCGCCGGTGAACGGCTCGACCTGGTTGTCCCATTCGGTCTCGATCCAGCGGGTGTGCACGGTGAACCCGCGCTCGTCGCCGATGAAGGCCGGGTCGGCGACGATCGCGCGGTGGAACGGGATGACGGTGGCCAGGCCCTCGACGTGGAACTCGTCCAGGGCGCGGCGGGCGCGCTGCAGCGCCTCGGTGCGGGTAGCGCCGGTGACGATCAGCTTGGCCAGCATGGAGTCGAACTGCCCGCCGATCACCGATCCGGCGATGACGCCGGAGTCCAGCCGCACACCGGGGCCGGTGGGTGCGTCGAAGCGGTTCACCGGGCCGGGGGCGGGCAGGAACCCGCGGCCGGCGTCCTCGCCGTTGATCCGGAACTCGATGGAGTGCCCGCGCGGGGCCGGGTCCTCGGTGACGTCGAGGCGCTCGCCGTTGGCGATCCGGAACTGTTCGCGGACCAGGTCGATCCCGGAGGTCTCCTCAGTGACCGGGTGCTCCACCTGCAGCCGGGTGTTCACCTCGAGGAAGGAGATCAGGCCGTCCTGGCCGACCAGGTACTCCACGGTGCCGGCGCCGTAGTAGCCGGCCTCCTTGCAGATCCGCTTGGCCGACTCGTGGATCTCGGCGCGCTGGGCGTCGGTGAGGAAGGGTGCGGGAGCCTCCTCGACGAGTTTCTGGAACCGGCGCTGCAGCGAGCAGTCGCGAGTGCCGGCGACCACCACGTTGCCGTGCTGGTCGGCGATCACCTGGGCCTCGACGTGGCGCGGTTTGTCCAGGTAGCGCTCGACGAAGCATTCGCCCCGGCCGAACGCGGCGACGGCCTCGCGGGTGGCCGACTCGAACAGTTCGGGAATCTCCTCGATGGTGCGGGCCACCTTCATACCGCGTCCGCCGCCGCCGAAGGCCGCCTTGATGGCGATCGGCACGCCGTACTCGCGGGCGAAGGCCACCACCTCGTCGGCGTTCTTGACCGGGTCCGGGGTGCCGGGAACCAGCGGGGCCTGGGCGCGGGCGGCGATGTGGCGGGCGGTCACCTTGTCGCCGAGATCGCGGATGGACTGGGGGCTGGGCCCGATCCAGATCAGCCCGGCGTCGATGACGGCTTGGGCGAAATCGGCGTTCTCGGAGAGGAAGCCGTAACCGGGATGGATGGCGTTGGCGCCGGACTTGGCAGCGGCGTCGAGGATCTTGCCGAAGTCCAGATAGGACTCCGCCGAGGTCTGCCCGCCCAGGGCGAACGCCTCGTCGGCCAGCGCTACGTGCGGGGCGTCGGCGTCCGGTTCGGCGTAGACCGCGACACTGCCCAGACCGGCGTCCTTGGCCGCCCGGATCACCCGGACCGCGATCTCGCCGCGGTTGGCGACGAGGACCTTGGAAATGGTGGGCACTGCGCCTCCTGGTGGACTCTAAGAACCGGCTTATAAGTTCGCAGAGGAGTCTAGATCGTGACGGTGGCGGCGCATCGGCCAGACCACCCGTTTCCTGAACTCAGGCCACATCCGGGCCGAAACGGGGGGGCTAAGCTAGACAGACTCGGGTCGACCTGTTGATCCCGCTACGGACGGAGACGGTCACGAACGCTCAGGTGCCGCGGTTGATTCTCGCGGGGTTGCTCGGCGGGACGTTGCTGAGTCTGGGTGCGGGCCTGGCACGGGCCGAACCCGCGCCGTTCCCGGCCGAGCCGGCGCCACCGGCGTACGAAGACCCGCCACCGCCGCCACCGCCGCCGGAACTCGTGGCCCAGGGGCTGACCCAGCGGGGGTGGGACCTGTTCTTCCCGAAATGCTGGCCGCCGTGGGAACCGCCCGGAGCGCCGGCGCCGCCACCGGGGGTTCCGGTTTTCAACTATTGGACGGATGTCCAGTATTCGCCGTGCCCGGCTCCGCCGCCCCCGCCGCCGGGGCAGCCGTACCCGGAGCTGCCGCCGCCCCCGCTTGCCAATCCTTGGTGCGGCCCGGGCGACGTCAGGAACTCCCTTTGCGTCCCCGGCGAGGCTTTCTACAGCCGAGTGGTTCCACCGGGGTATTACGGGCCGCCGAGTTGGTACACCGAGATCGGGGTACCGCTGTTCATGCCCCCCTAAGCGCGCAGTCGCCGTTTGATCCGGGTCAGCATCGCCGACATGCCCCGCAGTCGCAGCGGACTGATCAGTTTCGCGAGGCCGAGGTCGGCGTAGAAATCGTCGGGCACGGCGAGGATGTCGGTGGCGGGCAGTCCGTCCAGCCCGGTGGCCAGGATCGAGGCGAACCCCCGGGTGGTCGGCGCTTCGGCAGGTGCGCTGAAGTACAGCCGGACATGTTCGCGGTCAGCGGCATCGACGTGCAGGAACAGCGGGGACTGGCATTCGGGCACCGGTTCCATGGCCGCCTCCTCCAGTTCGGCGGGCAGCTCGGGCAACTCGTCGGCGAACTCCAGCAGCAGCCGCAGCTTGTCCTGGCCGGACACCTCGGCGAACTCCGAGACCACCTCGGCCAGCGGTGCCGGCATGCTCATGGCGCGCCGGGCTCGTCCCCGACGACGACGGGCACCCGCACCGTGTTGCCCCACTCCGTCCAGGAGCCGTCGTAGTTGCGCACCCCGGGGATGCCCAGCAGGTGGGTCAGCACGAACCAGGTGTGGCTGGAGCGCTCGCCGATGCGGCAGTAGGCGATGGTGTCCGTGCCGGGTTCGACGAAAGAGTAGATGTCTCGCAGTTCGGTGCGGGAACGGAAGCGGCCCTGCTCGTCGGCCGCGCGGGACCACGGCACCGACACCGCGGTGGGGATGTGACCGCCGCGCAGCGCGCCCTCCTCGGGGTAGTCCGGCATGTGGGTGCGCTCGCCGGTGTACTCCTGCGGGGAGCGCACGTCGATCAGGGTGGCGGTGCCGAGTGCGGCCAGCACATCGTCGCGGTAGGCGCGGATCGGGGCGTCGTCGCGTGCCACGACGGGGTAGCCGGTGGTGGTCCTCTCGGGGACCTTCAGGGTGGTCTCGCGGCCCTCGGCCAGCCACAGGTCGCGCCCGCCGTTGAGCAGGCGCACGTCGGGGTGGCCGAACAGGGTGAACACCCACAGTGCGTAGGCGGCCCACCAGTTGCTCTTGTCGCCGTAGATCACCACGGTGTCATCGCGCGAGATGCCCTTGCGGTTCATCAGATCGGCGAACTGCTCGCCGCTGATGTAGTCGCGCACATGCGGGTCGTTGAGGTCGGTGTGCCAGTCGATCTTGACCGCACCGGGAATGTGGCCGACGTCGTAGAGCAGCACGTCCTCGTCGGACTCCACGACTGCCAGGCCCGGGGTGCCCAGGTGTGCCGAGAGCCAGTCGGCGGTGACCAGCCGCTCGGGATGGGCGTAATCCTGCAGGACGGGGCTGGGATCGGGAGGCAGTGCCACGTTACGAGCCTACCGAGGACCGCACCGGATTCGCCCGCCAAAGTTCGCCGATCGAGAGCCCCACCGACTCCAGCAGCCGGCGGGTGACGGCCAGGCCCAGCCCCACCACGTTGGACGGATCGCCGTCGACCCCGTCGACGAACCAGCCGCCGAGTCCGTCGAGGGTGAAGGCGCCGGCCACCCCGAGCGGCTCCCCGCTGGCGATATAGGCCTCAAGCTCGGCCTCCTCGGGCACGCCGAATCGCACGGTCGTCACCTCGGCGGCCGCCGAGGTACCCGTCACCGCGCCGTCGCGCATCCGGATGACGCTGTGCCCGGTGAACAGTTGCCCCGCCCGCCCGGCCATCGCCGCCCAGCGCCGCCGGGTTTCCTCGGGCGTCGCGGGCTTACCGCTGAGCTCTCCGTCGAGGAACAGCATCGAGTCGCAGCCGATCACCACGCAGTCCGCGGTCACGGCGGACGGCAGATCCCGGCACACCGCCCCGGCCTTGGCGTCGGCGAGGGCGGTGACCACCGCGGCCGGATCGGCCGCGGCGCCGACTCCGGCGATCACCGCGTCCTCGTCGACCCCCGACACCGCGACCAGCGGGTCTATCCCGGCGTTGCGCAGCACCCGGAGCCGGCCGGTCGACGCCGAGCCGAGTACGAACCGGGTCATCTTCTTCCCCGGCGAAGGCCGGTCATCTTCTTCCCCCGGCGAAGGCCGGTCATCTTCTGAGGTGCGTCCGCTCCAGCAGGGTGACCCGCTGCCAACTGGTGACGTCGTAGCGCAGTTTGTCCACCGGGTGGCCCCAGAGGTTGAGCTCCTGCGGGCCGTGGTGGGCGCCCCCGCCGCGCAGACCGGCCAGCACCGTGATGACCGCGGCCAGCTCGGCGTCGCTCGGGTTGCCCTTGAGCACCCGGATCTCGGAGGGCTCGTGCTCGGGTTCGTCGATGGTCAGCTGATGCGGATCGCTGACCTCGGTGATGTCCTCGTGTCGCATATTGGGCTCCTAGAGCGGGATGTTCCCGTGCTTCTTGGGCGGGGTCTGGACGATCTTGCGTTCCAGCAGACGCAGCGCGGTGGCGATGTATCCGCGGGTGTGCGACGGCGGGATCACCGCGTCGACGAACCCTCGTTCGGCCGCGATATACGGGTTCACCAGGGTGTCCTCGTAATCCTGCTGCAGTTCCAGCCGCAGCGCCTCGACGTCCTCGCCGTTGTTGGCGGCCTCGGTGAGCTGCTTGCGGTAGACGAACCCGACCGCGCCGGAGGCGCCCATCACCGCGATCTGGGCGGTCGGCCAGGCCACGTTGACATCGCAGCCCATGTCCTTGGACCCCATCACGCAGTAGGCGCCGCCGTAGGCCTTGCGGGTGATGACGGT
>JAGQTQ010000046.1:34543-35495 GCA_020438905.1 Mycobacterium sp. | reverse complement strand
GTGATCTTGGCGACGGTGGCCTCACCATAGGCGTAGAGCAGTTTGGCCCCGCGCCGGATGATGCCGTTGTACTCCTGCTCGGTGCCGGGCAGGAAGCCGGGAACGTCGACCAACATGATGATCGGGATGTTGAAGCAGTCACAGGTCCGCACGAACCGGGCGGCCTTCTCCGAGGCGTTGATGTCCAGGCAGCCGGCGAACTGGGTGGGCTGGTTGGCCACGATGCCCACCGCTCGGCCGTCGACCCGGCCGAACCCGACGATGATGTTCTGCGCGTAGCCCGCCTGGATCTCCAGGAACTCGTCGTCGTCGAGGATCCGGGTGATCACCTCGTGCATGTCATAGGGCTGGTTCGGCGAGTCCGGGATCAGGGTGTCCAGTTCGAGGTCCTCGTCGGTGAGGTTGTCCTCGATCGCCCCGGGATGCGGCGGCGCCGGGAAGCGCGGCGGCTCGGCGTAGTTGTTGGGCGGCAGGAAGCTGAGCAGGTCGCGGACGAAGTCGAAGGCGTCCTGCTCGCCGGAGGCGACGTAGTGCAGGGTGCCGGATTTGGACATGTGGGTCTGCGCGCCGCCGAGTTCTTCCATGCTGACGTCCTCACCGGTGACGGTCTTGATGACGTCGGGTCCGGTGATGAACATCTGGCTGGTCTGGTCGACCATGATGACGAAGTCGGTCAGGGCGGGGGAGTAGACGTGCCCGCCGGCCGCCGCGCCCATGATCAGCGAGATCTGCGGGATCACCCCGGAGGCCAGGATGTTGTTGCGGAAGATCCGGCTGTAGAGGCCGAGTGAGACCACACCCTCCTGGATGCGGGCGCCGGCGCCGTCGTTGATGCCGATCAGCGGGCGGCCGGTCTTGATGGCCAGTTCCTGGACCTTGACGATCTTCTCGCCGTAGACCTCGCCGAGGCTGCCGCCGAACACCGTCGCGTCCTGGCTGAAGATGCACACCT